>DATNFD010000183.1:0-63424 GCA_035606555.1 Occallatibacter sp. | reverse complement strand
TGCCGGTCGTTTTGGGCACCGGACTTCAGCTTGCCGAGGCTGGCAAGAAGTTCGGCATTCAAGATAGTCGCGCCTGCGGCACCGCGCACCGTGTTGTGCGAGAGCAGCACGAATTTCCAGTCGAGCAGATTGCAGGGACGCAGGCGACCCACCGTCACGGCCATTCCACGCTCGCGATTTCTGTCGAGCCGCGGTTGCGGACGATCGGGCTGCTCGGCAAACTGCACCGGCTGCTTGGGCGCGAAGGGCAGGTCCATACCGGCGAGCGGCTTGAAGTCGTTCCAGGCGGCCAAGACTTGCTCGCGGGTGGCGGGTTTGCGGAACTTGATCGAAACGCACTCGGTGTGACCATCGACGACCGGTACTCGGTTGCAGTGTGCAGTGATGCCTGCCTTGAGCGGAGTGATGGTGTGCGCCTCAGACCTGCCGAGGAGCTTCAGGGTCTCGGCTTCCATCTTTTCTTCTTCGCTGCCGATATAGGGAACGACGTTGTCGAGGATGTCCATAGATGCGACGCCGGGATACCCCGCACCGCTGACGGCCTGCATGGTGCTGACGAAGATCTGCTCGATCCCGAAGCGTTCTTGTAGAGGCTTGAGAGCCATCACAAGGCCGATGGTCGAACAGTTGGGATTGGTGACCATGTAGCCGCCTGACCGCTTGCGCGAGTCCTGCTCTTCGATAAGGTGCAGGTGGTCGGCATTTACCTCGGGAATGACCAGAGGTACATTCGGAGCCATGCGGAATGCGCTGGAATTGGAGAGAACGGCGCAGCCAGCATCGGCAAACTTCGGCTCGAGCTCGCGGGCAAAGGCGGCGTCGACAGATGCGAAGATGACGTGCGGCGCGCCTGTGGGATCGGCCGGTGAGACCGGCATCTTGGCGATGCGCTCCGGCAGGGGCGTGTCGAGCCTCCACCTTACGGCTTCGCCGTAGGCCTTGCCGCTGGAGCGGTCACTGGCCGCCAGCCACGCAACTTCGAACCATGGGTGATCTTCGAGGAGCTGGATGTAGCGCTGACCGACCATTCCGGTCGCGCCCAGGATGCCGATTGGATATTTGTTTTGCATGGGACTGGACCTTTTAGTGTACAGGAGAGTGGCTGCCGAAGGCATGGGTATCGGGAGTGGACTTACGCGAAAGTGACGTATCGGGGGAGTGCGTGAAATCTTCGGGTTTGTGCTATTTGCGCCGTGCTGTATCTGGCTTCGCTGACAACTCGTCGAGGCGGATATCAACGTACTTCTGGCTCTCGACCTCGAAAGCCGGCTGGTCCATCTTCGAGAAACGTGTCACCCTCGCCGCCGGTGTGTATGATTAACGGCACAGCAGGACACTGGTCTCTCTCCACCTGCCTAGGGTGTTAAGAAGTCGGTTCTGAACCGCACTTCGCGCAGCTTCTCTCTTCCAGGTGAGGCTGGCACCTGGAAAGGTAGGGCCCATGCGAGTACATCTGGTCAACCCCAGTGACAATTCCTTCGGCACGGCGGTCATCACACCGCGCTGGCTATTCGTCCTGGCGGCTGCAACGCCCGAATCGGCTGGTACGCCCAATCTGGTGGACGAATCTCTGGAACAGATCGACCCCGAAAGCATTCAGGCCGGGGACATCGTCGGCATCAGCGTTCATACCGGCAATGCTCTGCGCGGCTATCAAGTGGGCCGCATAGCGAGAGCGCGCGGAGCATGGGTGGTGTATGGCGGCATTCATGCCACGCTCTTCCCTGAAGAAGCCCTTGAGCGCGGTCAAGCGCACGCGATTGTGAAGGGAGATGGGGATGTCGCCTGGGGAAAAGCAGTATCAGACTGCATAGCCGGCAAACCCGAGAAGATCTATGAGGGCGGCAGGATCGGGGGATCGGAGTTTCTCGCCGCGCGCTGGGATCTCATGCGGCCGGATAAATATATGTGGGCTTCCGTGCAGACCATTCGTGGATGCCCTAAGCACTGCTCCTTTTGCAGCGTCTGGCGCACGGACGGCCAGAAGCCGAGGCAAAGGTCGTACCAGAAGGTGGTCGACGAGATCATCAGCTTGCGCCGGATTGGATTCCGCTTCATAGCACTGGCTGACGATAACTTTTACCCGGTCACTCTGACGGATCTGCGCCAGGCCCGGGAGCAAAAGAACTACGCCAAGCTCGAGGAATTGACTGCCATTCGCAAGGAACGCTTCCAGTTGATGGAGGAACTCGCGAAGTTGCCGAAAGACATGGTGTTTTTCACCCAGATCACGATGGAGGCAGGCGAGGACGGAGATTATCTCGATGCCATGCGCAAGGCGAACATCAAGGGTGCGCTGGTAGGTGTGGAAGCAGTGACGCCGGAAGGCCTGAAGGCGGTGTTCAAGGACTGGAACTACTCCGGTGAGGCGCTGGCTACGCAATTGCAGAAGTTTCGAGAGCATGGCGTTCACGTCCTTGGGTCCTTCATCTTCGGATTGCCCACGGATAAGCCGGCTACCTTCGATGCAACGGTCGAAATGGCCATGAAGGCAGGAGTGACCTTTGCTCAATTTGTGATGATGACACCCTTTCCCGGCACGGTGGACTTTGGCCGCTGGGAGAAAGAGCAAGCGACGCATCCGACAATGGTCGGCGATGTACCGATCACGCGTTACTGGCTCATTCCCATCGAGGTCAGGCCGAAGATGTTCACACCGCATCCTTCGATGAGTTCGGACGAAATTCGCGAACGTACACAGCGGGTATGGGACCGCTTTTACAACTGGGGGGCGATCTGGCGGCGGTCCAGTTGTACCCCGAACCTGCGTTCACGGATCGCATTTATTTTTCTCTCGAAGCTTTACCGGCAGATGTACGCGGGCACGGGTATTTCGACCGATAGCGCACGGAGAAAGAAGTCGAAGAAGTGGGCGCGATGGACGGCCCGGCAGTGCAAGAAGCTGTTTGAGGCGCGGCCGATGCCCGGACTGCAATCGCCCTCGTGGCAGTCCGCAACGGCGGAAGGTTCCTTCGCAGGAATTGATTTTCCGAGCTCTCGTGCGTTCGTAGTGCTGCCCGAGGAGGAGTAACGCCGACAGCCCGGGTTAGTTGGAAGGGCGCTTCGGATTGGCGCTGAGCTCTCCGACGACAGTCGTCCACTCGCGGACATGCCAGCGTTTGACGAGACCGTTGAGGACGTAAGGGTCGGCCTTGGCAAATTTCTCGGCTACCTCCGGCGAGTCACCCCTGAAGAGAAGAACTGCTCCGTCGGAGGGGTTCGCCAGCGCGCCGCCAAGGACGAGTTCGCCTCTTTCTGCCGCTTCCCATCCAAGCTTCAGATGGATGTTGCGGAATTCTGTGCGGCGGGAGATATAATCGTCGGCGACCTCGTAAAAGAGTAGGTAGTGCATGCAGAGCTCCTGTCGAATCGGATTCTACTCGAGTGAGATTCGACGCAAAATTCCGTCCGGCCGCTAAACTGGAAGGCAGTGAAGCGACAGAATCTCGAACCCTGCGATCCTGCAATCCCGATGCGTGCGCTGCTGGCTGGTGCTCGCCGCAAGGAGTCAACTCTCGTCGAACTCTCGCGAAAGCTGGTCAGTTGCGAATCGCCGTCAGACAGCAAAGCCGCAGTGGACGCCTGCGTGGCCGTTGCCGCGAATGAGATTCGCACGCGCGACGGCAAGGCGAAGCTGCATCGCCAGCGTGGATATGGCGATGTTCTCGAGGCAAGGTTCGGCCCGCGCAAGGGAAAAAAAGCAAAGCCCGTTCTGCTGCTCGGCCATCTGGATACGGTGTGGCCGGTGGGAACCCTGAGGGCGATGCCGTGCCGTATTGCTGAAGGCCGTCTGTGGGGACCGGGGACACTGGATATGAAAGTGGGCGTCGCAATGGCGCTCACGGCGATCGAAATGCTCACCGAGGCGGACCTGCTGCAGAGTGAAATTGTTCTGCTGCTGAACAGTGATGAGGAGATCGGCAGTCCTGTTTCCCGTCCCATCACCGAGAGCATTGCGCGTGACTGCGCAGCTGTATTAGTGCTGGAGCCGGCGCAAGGGCTGGCGTACAAGACGGCGCGGAAAGGGACGGGGAACTGGCGCATCGATGTTCGTGGAATTGCAGCGCATGCGGGCGTCGATTTCGAGAAGGGCGCCAGCGCTCTACGCGAACTTTCGCGCGTGATCGATACAGTAAGCGAGTGGACCGACCTGAAGCGAGGACTCACGGTGAGCGTGGGCGTGGCCGGAGGCGGAAGCAAGACCAACGTAATTGCGGCCGACGCTTTCGCTGAGGTTGACGTTCGGATTGCGAAGAGTGCGGATGGCCCGCGCATTGAGCGGAAATTCACCACCCTCAAAGCAGCTGACAAGCGGTGCTCGCTCAGCATTTCGGGCGGCATCAACCGGCCGCCGATGGAGCGCACGCGTGGAACGGTGCAACTGTATCAGCGGGCGCGCGCATTAGCGGCAGAACTCGGCATTGTGCTCGATGAGGCGTCGACCGGCGGTGCGTCCGACGGCAATTTCACGTCTGCGCTGGGGATACCCACCCTGGATGGGATGGGGGCGGTTGGTGAAGGCGCCCATGCGAGCCAAGAGTCGATTCTGCTGGAGCACCTGGCTCCGCGAACGGCACTGCTGGCAGGCATGCTGGCGAGATCAAGCTGATCGGGGAGCCATCAGTGAACAGTGTCGGTGATTGGTTCGCTCGAATCCTGAATGTGGGTGCATTTGGAATCACTTCTTTCTCGGCGGATTCGGAATTAGCATGGCAATCGAAGCGGAGGTTCACCTAATGCGTCGTATCTTTTTAGCGATCGCGATCGGAGTTATTGCTGAACTGGCGGGCGGTGCTGGCTTGGCACAGAATGATCGGAAGCCGCCGACTGTAGCCGTTCAACAGCCGACCGGCGGCATTGATGTCATCATGACGTACGCGGGCACGTGGAAAGTGAGTGGCCAGCGGTTTGCTACCGCGCATAGCGATGCGGGTAAGGAAGATAATACGCTGCGCAATGACTGCTGGAAGAGTGGCGGTTATGTGGCATGCAACCAGTACGTGAACGGCGAATCGAAGGTTTTGCTGGTCTTCACTTATAACGATGTAACGAAAATCTACACGTCATATCCCATTCCGAAGGATGGCGAAGCGGCGGGTGCCGGCCGGTTGCAGATTGTCGGTAATATCTGGACGTTTCCGTGGGAGATTTCGCAGAGCGGAGTGACGACCTATTTCCACGTCGTGAATGTGTTCAAGGATCACGATCATATCGAGTATGCGCAGGAGTTCTCTCCCGATAATGTGCATTGGACGAGGATGGCGGAGGGGTCGGAGACGAAGATCGGAGACTAGATTCAGCCCGCCAATCAGCGGACCGGGTGCATGGCATAGTTCTGCATGAAGAAATATGCCGAGGTCATGAAGCCGATTGCGGCAACAGTTCTGCGCATGATGGCCTGATTGATCAAACGGCTGTAATGGGCCCCGATGTAGCCGCCGAGTGCCGCAAGGATCGCCATCTCGAGGCAGAAGTACCACTGCACGCGCCCCGCCGCGATGAATGAGATGGCCGGGATGCCGAGGGAGACTGCGGCAGTAAGCACCTTGAGGGCATTCATCTCGTGCATGTCGTGCACGCCGCAGACGCCGAACAACGCCATCGCAAGGAATCCGCCGCCGGCGCCGAAGTAACCGACATAAACGCTGACGACAATCATGCCCACGATCAGCAGCCTGTGATGCCGTTCCCCTTCATTCAGCGTTTTCATCCAGCGCCCCAACGGGAAGCTGAGCACGAACATGACGGCTGCGAAGAGCAGCAACCAGGGCAGCAGCTTGAGAAACATGTGATTGCCGGTACGCAGCAGGAGCTGACCGCCAATCCATCCGCCCAATCCTGAGGCCAGGCCCAGCGGCAGCAATTCGCGTTTGTATTCGCGCAGCTCTTTTCGAAACGCGATTAGTCCAGTTAATTGTCCGGGCCAGAGGGCGACGGTGTTGGTGGCCTGGATTGCAACTGCGCCCACACCCGCGGCGCTGGCGAAGAGGGCAGGAAGAGATAGAAATGAACCGCCGCCCGCGATCGAATTCAAAACTCCAGCGAGAAACGATCCGGCGGGAAGCCATGAACGATGCAGGAGCTGGAGTATAAGTTCGACCATGAGCTAGTACCGGCGAGGAGATAAATTCCTCGTGAGTTTTCAAAAGCAGACTGAGGGAATCTAGGGAAGGAACTGCTGCTAAACTCCCGAATGAGAACAGACGGGAGTATGAATTTGCAATGAAACAACTCATCATGGGCATTTTTGTAGCCTCGGCAATGACGTTTGCTTTGGCGCAGACTGCGCCGCAATCGGATGCTCACCGCCCGCGACCCAAACCGACGAGCGGTTCTCCAGCACCCTGGCTTAAGCTTCCGCCGGGTGTGCCGCCGGGACATGGAATCGTGAAGACAGCTTTCAGCCTTCGCTACCAGGACCTCCACATCGGCACAGGTGCCGAAGCGGAGCCCAACAAGATGTACAAGGTGCAGTACACGGGTTGGCTCGCCTCTGACGGGCACAAGTTCGACTCGTCGTATGACCACAAGGGACAGGTGCTCGACAAAGACGGCAAGCCTGAACTCGACGCAGATGGCAAGCCAAAGATGGAAGCGCAGCCGCTTAGTTTCCCGCAGGGATTCGGGCGGCTGATTCCCGGTTTCGATCAGGGCTTCACGGGAATGAAGGTCGGCGGCAAGCGGCGTCTGTTTATTCCATGGCAGCTTGCGTATGGCGCGCGAGGAGGACGCGGAATCCCGCCCAAGGCCGATCTCATCTTCGATATAGAGCTAGTCGATCAAAGCGATCTGGAGATGCAGATGCCAGCGGGGCACCCGGGCATGAACCAGCCGACGCATGCTACACCTCCGCCGAGCGGATCCGCTCCGAATCCGGGAACACCACCGCCGGCAGGGACACCTCCGCCGACGACACCACCGACGGGAACTCCGCCGGCAGAAAAGCCACAGTCGAACTGAGACGCTGCTCATGCCGCGCCGGCAGCTTCTGATTTGGGCAGCTCCGGCGTGGCAGATAACAGGCTGCGATTGTTTGTTGGACCAGCTGCGATTCAGTCCAGTTTGGGGTGGAGCTTGTTGAACTCCGTTGCCTGCTGGTAGCCATGAGCGAATGCGGCGAGGCGCGCATCGTCGTACAAGCCTGCGAGGAACGTAATGGAAACCGGCGTGCCCGGACCCCCAATGTCGTCCTCATCTCCGGTGTCGACCTTAGGCGGCCGAGGCGCGTCGTTGCCGCGCAATCCATTTGGAACAATCGCTGCGGGATGCCCGGTGAGATTAGTCGCCAGGAGTTGCATTCCGCTTGAGGATGCGACGATGATGTCGAGGTTTTCGAAGAGTGCTGAGACCTGCTGGATGGCGAGCGTGCGCGCGCGGTTTGCCTGGATGTACTCGACGGCCGGATAAAAGCGTGCGGTGCGGAAGGCGTTGGGCCAGTCTTCGATGCCTTGCTCGGTGAGCAGACGATCACGACCGCTCAGCGTAAGGTCGTCGAAAGCCGCAGCAGCCTCTGCGGTGAGCAGCGGAACCATTGCGCCATAGGGTAGTTTGGGTAGTTCCACGGGAATGAGCTTGATTCCCATTGAGCGGAGCTTGTCGAGCGCGGCTAGATCGTAACGGCGGTCGTATATGCGGCGTTCGTGTGCAACTCTGCTTTCCGCCTCACGCTTCTCGCGCTCCTTCTTTTCTTCGGCGGTCTCGGATTTCGGTGGAGGCTCCGGTTTGAATGACTCGGGTTCATCGAAATCGTGCTTCAGGTATCCAACGCGAAGTGATTTGATGTCGATGTTCGGATTCCATTGGAATGGGGCGGGATGAGCGGATATGTCCTGCCCATCGGGGCCGTGGATGGCGTTTAGCACCAGGGCGCAGTCTTCGGCAGAGCGCGTGATGGGGCCGAGCTTGTCCATTGTCCAGCTCAGAGCCATGGCTCCGGTACGGGGCACGAGGCCGAAACTCGGACGCAGGCCCGTTGCGCCGCAGCGAGTGCAAGGGGAACTGATGGAACCAAGCGTCTCTGAGCCGATGGCAAAGCCTATGCACCCGGCAGCGACGGCGCTTGCCGATCCGGCAGAGGAACCGCTTGAACCTTGCTGGGGGTTCCATGGATTGCGCGTGCGCCCGCCGAACCACTTGTCTCCCATTGCAAGCGCGCCCAGAGTGAACTTCGCGACCAGCACCGCGCCCGCTTCGTCGAGGCGCTTGACTACGGTTGCGTCTTCGTCGAAGGACTGGTGCTCGAATCCGCCCGCGCCCCATGTGGTGGGATAACCCTTTACCGCGAGAAGGTCTTTCGCGCCCCACGGAATGCCGTGAAGGAAACCGCGGTATTTGCCCGCTGCGATTTCAGCATCGGCAGCTTTCGCTTGCGCAATCGCGCGGTCCTCGGTCAGCGTGATAACGAAGTGCAGCTTCGGATCGTAGCGCTTGAGACGGGCGATGTACATCTGCGTGAGCGCGAGCGACGTGACTTTGCGCGCGTGAAGCAGGCTGGCCAGTTCGCTGACGGAAGCAAACGCGAGATCATTGATGTCGGCTGATGCTTTGGCATTCGGGTCAGGCTGCCATCCGTGCGCAACCTTGGGCGGATCGATGCTTCGAATCTGGACGTGAAGAACCGCCTTTTCCGCCGCCGGAAAAGGATGGAACGCAAAAGCCGGCTGTACGGAATTCGGCAGCTTGAGCTTGCGGATCGCTTTATATGAGCCGTTCTGATCGACGAGGCCGTCAATCATCATCTTCTTCTGCTCGTCCGTAAAGGGGCCAACACCGGCGAGGACAGAAGCGGCATCAATCATCTCGGGAGAGATGGTCGGCGGCTTGGACTGATCAGTCCCAGAGGCTTCCTGCGCCTGCGCGGCGAGGGTGTAAAGAACTCCGGGAAAGAGGGCAGAGGAGATGCCCGCGCGGCTGCAGGCAGCGAGGAAGGTACGGCGATCGAGGGGCATTGCGGGTCCTTTGTGGAGGGACGACTTCTCTCCGCACAACTATAGCTGAGCACTCATTGAATGCGCGCTTAGCTCGTCAGGCGATCGGGCGATATCGTCTGAAGCGGCCAGTGTTTCAGCTCGAAGCTCCCGCCGCTCAGCAACTCGATATGCAATTCGGTCTTGTCTGGTGCGACGTTGTACACGCGACTGGTGAGCGCCTCGCGACCAACGATGAAGATCTCGATCACTGAGGCGTCAAGGAAGATGCGGAGGGCGTCATTAGTCCAGGGAGGCTGCGGCAAGGGAACGGCGATGTCTCCGGAGGTTACCGTGCGGCCGGGAACGTCGACCAGGAGGTCCCATGCTTTTGTCCCGTCAGTCACAAGACTGACACTGAACTTTGGCGATGCCGAACCGAGAGGGATGCGAAGTTCACGGCGCAATGTATCCAGCTTGATGCGAAGCGGCTCGGCGGATGAGACGGTAGCGGATTGTGCTTCACTGCGCAGCTTCTCGCATTCGGCCGCCGGGTTCATCTCAAGATATCCGTCGCTATTGACACCGAGGACACGCGGGAGGCTCATGGCCCCGGACCATCCAGCCGCTGCGAATTGTGCGTCTGGACGCATCTCGCGCAGCCATCCCCAGAGGACGCGCCGGCCATCCGGTGCGACGAAGCTCTTGGGCGCATAGTAGGCGCCGTTGTGATCGAGCACGCCGGTCTTCATTGGGAAGTAGATGTGCTTGTGCGTGTCGTATTCGCCGGTTGTCCAGAAGACCTTGTTTTCGGATGAGTAGAGCAGAACGTGATGTCCATCGACTGCGAAGAAGTCGGGGCATTCCCACATCTCGCCGCTGTCGCATGGATTAACCGCGACCTTGCCGTTGGGCTTGCCCTGCGCGAGCTTGTGCATGAACTCCCAGTGACGTAGATCTTTGGATCGATAGAGCAGGACGCATCCGCCTACTTCGCGTTCGCCTGAGCCGATCCCCACATACCAGGTGTCGCCTTCGCGCCACGGGCAGGGATCGCGAAAACCGGTGACCATCATCCCCGGAGGCGGAGCTGCGATGACTGGCTTCTGGTCCTTCTTCCAGCGGAGCAGCTTGTCATCTTCCGCGATGGCGAGCAGTTGCGTTTCGCGCAGCTTGTCATTGCCGTCGCGTATCGTCGCCTGGTCGGGCGGCGCGTTCTGTACGCCGGTGTAGATAAAGGCTGGCTTGCCATCGAGCACCACCGCCGACCCGCTGAAACAGCCTTCGCTGTCGGGACCGCCGGGAGTGGGTGCAAGCGCGATGGGCTGGTGACGCCAGTGAATCATGTCAGGACTGATGGCGTGTCCCCAGTGCATGTCGCCCCACACGGCAGCGTGCGGATTGAGCTGATAGAAGAGATGATACTGACCCTTCCACCAGATGGGACCGTTCGGGTCGTTCATCCAGTTGTGCGGCGGCATGAGGTGGAATTCCGGCCGCAACGGATCGTGCGCGATCTCAGCAGCATTGGGAGCGGCAAAGCTCACACGGGATCGCGCGGCGAGGAACAGTCCTGCTGCGATTCCGGATTTCAGAAAGCTGCGACGATCCTGCTTCATACGTTAGGACTTCGGACTTGATCTCCACTGAAACTATATCGCGGCATGGGCGGCAGAAAAATGCGTTCCGGGGCAACACTCCTCATGAAACAGGGTCTGAACGGGAGAACGCGCGCTTCGAGTTCGAGCCGGGCGCGATCTGTATCCGAGGGTAGATTATGCGTAAAGTACTTGCTGTGGCTGCTCTGGCACTACCTCTGGCGCTCGCTGGATGCGCAGAGCATGAGAGATCGTACTATTCCGGGCCGTATGCGCCTGCATACGAACGCTTTGAACAGCGCGGATTCCACGATGGATTTGACGCCGGTCGCCATGATGCATCGAGAGGCTGGCGCCCGGATATCGACAGGCACGGGGATTTTCGGAATCCGCCGGTTGACGATCGTGGCGCCCGCGAGTACCGGCATGGGTTTCGCGAGGGCTATGAGCGCGCATTTCGCGGCGATCGGCACCGTGATCGCGATTGGCGCTGAATGAAGGGCGCCGGCGGCGAGCCTGCCTGGGCCTGGGCTCGCCGCCCTGACTCATTTGGCCGTGAGCTTCAGCGTATAGGCATACTTGCACTGCGCTCCTGCAGGGAGCGTCACATCGAGCGCGTCCGCAGTTTGATTGAAACTGACCTTCTCTGACGAGCCGATCAGTTCGACGTTGCCGACCGCCAGGGATGCGCCTTCATGAGCGGTGCCGAGTGCGTGGATTGTCGCTTTTCCGTCCGCGGAGCAGGCCATGCCGATGGCATAGACAGTGCCGCCTTTTGTCGTGAACCGGAAATCCTGAGGTGTGTACGGCTTTGTGTCCGTATCGTGGAAAGCACCCCCGACCACCTGGGTTGGGCCTTCGCCGAAGGTCTTCCACGGTGTGGTCGCGTAGATGGCTTCGCCGTTCACTTTCAGCCATGCGCCCATTTCACGCAGCGTGGTCTGCACTTCGTCGGGAATGGTGCCATCGGCACGCGGTCCGAAGTTGAGCAGCAGGTTGCCATTCTTGCTGACGATGTCGACGAGCTGATGAACGAGGAACTCAGGCGACTTGAAGGTGTCGTGTTCGATGTATCCCCATGATGCGTTGCTGATGGACGTGTCGGTCTGCCAATGGTCGGCGATGATCTTGTCCTGCTGGCCGCGCTCGAAATCGCGAGTGGCCGCCTTCCAGTTGAGCGAGTAGTCCTTGAAGTCGATAACGCCGGTGTAATTGTGAGCTATGGCGTAGTTGTAGTAGAACGCCGCAAACTCGGTGACGGCGCGTCGGAAATTAGGCTGTCCGATCCACCAATCGAAGTAGACGATCTCGGGTTTGTACTTCTCGACTAACTCTGTGTCACGAGCGAGCCAGTCGCGCGTCCAGGCTTCGCTGACGTAAGTCCAGTCGTTCATCATTCCATGCTCGTCGCCACCCGGTTCGAGCCACTGGTGCGCGGGGCCATAGAGCGATGCGTATTTCGGATCGTTGACGTCTGAGCGGTTGACACGGCCGTAGGAGTAAAAGAAGTTGTGCTCTGCGCGATGCGAGCTGAGGCCGAAATGCAGGCCTTGTGCGCGAACCGCAGCGGCAAGCTCCGCGAGCGTGTCCCGCTTCGGGCCCATTTTCACGACTGTCCAGTCAGACAGGCCGGAGTCGTACATTGAAAAACCATCGTGATGCTCGGCGACGGGTACGACGTATTGCGCGCCGGCTTCCTTGAAGAGCTTTGCCCATTCGGTTGCATTAAAGTGCTCGGCGCGAAACTGCGGGATCAGATCCTTGTAGCCCTTCGATGGGTCGCCGCTCGCGAAGTGCGCCTGGAAGTTCTTGTATGCGCCATCCTTCGGGTTGTACATGTTGCGCGGGTACCACTCGTTCTCGGCCGCTGCAACCGAGTAGACGCCCCAGTGGATGAAGATGCCGAACTTCGCGTCCTTATACCACTGCGGCTGCTGGTACTTGATGAGCGTTGCCCAGTCGGGCCGGTAGGGGCCGTTGTGCGAGACGCGATCGGCCTCAGAGAGCAGGCGATTGCGCTCAGTGTCGTACTTGCTGACGGACTGCTGCCATTCGTGATCAATCTGCTCGGCAGACTTTACATCCTGCGTAGGTGCAAGCGGGTCAGAGGTCGAGCTGGTCTGAGCAAACAGAGCCGGGCAGGCAAGCAGAAGCGCTGCAGGTAATAGGAACAAGGGCTTCTTCATACGGCCGAATCCTAATTGATCGTGGGAGGCTCCGTAAACGCTTACATTTCACCTCGAATTTTGTGACGCTAAGAGCTTGACATATTCCCATATAGGCATATGATTCATCTATGGCCAGGGCAGCGACCACCTCCGATGCTTTCAATGCAGTGGCGGAGCCGCGTCGCAGGCAGATCCTGCTGTTCCTCGCGGACCGTGAGTATTCGGTGAATGAGATTGTCGATGGACTGCGTGTCGATCAGCCATCTGTCTCAAAGCACCTTCGCGTCCTGCGCGATACCGGGCTGGTCCGGATGCGCTGCAATGGACGACAGAAACTCTATCGCACCAATGCGGACGGCATCAGGCCTCTGCATGAATGGGCAAGCGAGTTTGAGCGTTACTGGACGCACCAATTGAACCGTGTGAAGGATCGGGCCGAAAAAAAGGCGGCGAGTCGAGCCGCGGCATCAGATTCGAATTCCCCAAAGAAGGAGGAGTAATGATCGAGAACGCGACAAACGCAATCGAGGATCTCACCCTGCTCATCGAGCAGGAGATTCACGTCCACGCATCAATGGAAGACACCTTCGAAGCTCTGCTCGAGCAGTTGGGCCCTCATAACGAGGCTGGCGAGGGAAGGGCAATGCCGATGATTCTGGAAGCATGGCCGGGCGGCCGGTGGTATCGCGACCTGGGCAAAGATGACGGGCATTGCTGGGCACACGTGCAGGCCATCAAGCGGCCAACGCTCATCGAGTTTTCCGGTCCTCTCTTCATGTCGTATCCCGTTGCCAACAACGTGCAGTATCGGTTGAGCGAAGAACCAGGCGGAACACTGATCAAGTTCCGGCATTCCGGTTTCGGGTTGATCCAGGACGATCACCGCAAAGGGGTGGGCGGCGGATGGGGAAACACGAACAGGAAGATTCGCGAACGGGCGGAGAGCTCGAAGTAATACCAACCCAGTCTCGATTTCACTTTCCCCAGACCACAAGGAGGTCTCTATGTCTGTAGCACAGTCAATTGTTTCCGATGCCGTGGCTCAAGCGCTTCTGGCTGAATTCGAACAGCAGGCTGCCGTTACCCGCCGGTACATTGAGCGCTTGCCGGAAGACAAGCTGATGTGGAAGCCGCACGAGAAGTCGATGACGGCCGGGCAGCTTGCATACCATCTTGCGTCAGTGCCGGGCGGCGTTATCCGGGCAACGGAGTCAAATCCAGCTGAGTTGCAAAGTTTTCCGGCGCTTCCGCAGCCGGGGGACCTCGGCGAGTGCCTCAGGGCCCTCGACGAGAGCATCGCGGCAGTGCGACAGATTCTGTCGAGTTTTGACGATGCAGCGATGCATGAAACATGGCGCCTTCGCGTCGCCGGTCAGCAGGTCGTTGAAGAGCCTCGCGAAAAGTTCATTCGCGACATCATGCTAAGCCACTGGTATCAGCATCGTGGGCAGTTCTCAGTCTATCTGCGAATTATGGGTGCTGCAGTGCCGGCAAGCTGGGGACCGAGCGCCGACGAGCCACCCCTGTTCATGCAGAAGTAGATCAGGCCGGGAAGAAGGCGAGTCCTGCCGGCAGGAGAATCGTATGTGTCCATTTTGTCTTGCGACTGCCGCTGTGATCGCGGGCTCTGCCACCGGAACGGGCGGCGTGACCGCGCTGGTTGCAGGCGTGTTTCTTAAACGCAGCAAGCGGAAGCTTCTTCCCCAAAATGAAGCAAAAGAGGTCCATCATGACAACGACAGCAACTGCACAACTCAACAATCAGAAGACGGTATCACACGACGAGTGGCTTAGCGCGCGAAAGCAGTTTCTCCTAAAGGAAAAGGAGTTCACCCGTCTGCGCGATGAGCTGAGCCGGCAACGGCGCGAACTTCCCCGAGAAGAAGTCGAAAAGTCATACGTGTTTGAGGGCGCACGCGGCAAAGAGAAGCTGACCGATCTCTTTGATGGCCGCAGCCAGCTCGTGATTTATCACTTCATGCTGGGGGCAGGATGGAGCGAAGGTTGCCCGAGCTGCTCGTATCTCTCCGACCACTACGATGGAATGACGATTCACCTTGCGCATCGGGACGTGACGTTCGCTGTTGTCTCTCGCGCGCCATACGAGGAGATCGCTGCTTTTAAAAAGCGCATGGGGTGGAAGTTTCACTGGGTATCTTCGTTCGAGATGGAATTCAACTACGACTATCACGTTTCTTTCACGAAGGAGGAGCGCGACTCAGGAAAGGTGTACTACAACTACATCGATCAACCCTTCGGGAGTGAAGAGGGTCCGGGACTAAGTGTCTTCCAGAAGGATCCGGATGGCCGGATCTACCACACGTATTCGAGCTATGGGCGCGGGCTCGACATCCTGGTGGGAACCTACAACATTCTTGATCTTGTTCCGAGAGGGCGCGACGAGGATTCTCTCAAATTTTCAATGGCGTGGGTCCGGCATCATGACAAGTACGATGGCGGCTATTTTGTCGATGCGAACCGCGGATATGAGCAGCCAAAAGCGGTGAAGCATTCGTGCTGCTCCGGCGAACAACACTCGTAACGCTCCAAAAGAAAAGAGGGATGCATGCTGCGGCATCCCTCTTTTTGTTTTCAACCGATGAAGGACTATTCAGCGACGTCGGCAACCAGTTTTGCTGCGCGGGAGAGAGCGTCGGCGCGCTTCTGCTTTTCTGCCTGGATGTCGATATTGTTGCCAGCCTCACGGTGGAGATGCTGCCCAAATTCGTCGAGTCGCTTCGTTCCGTCTTCAACGAGCTTGTTCACCGCAGTCTTCGCTTCAGGCAGCAGTTGATGGAAATGCGCAATCTCCTTCTGCGCGTCTTCAGGATGGTAGCCAAGACGATCACCGGTTTGCATGGCATCGATGAGGATATCTGGCGGCGCTGCCAAAGGGGGTGTCGTGTTCAGCGCATCATAGGTCGCGCGCAGTCGCGTCATCGCGCCATTGAAGCCGTCGAGTTCGCTGCGACGCGCCGTTAGGCCCGATGCGCGCTTTACTTCGATCACCATCTTGGCAGCGGTGCTGCGGCTCGCGACCTGGATGATCGTCGTGAGCGTATTGCCTTCGAAGCTCCATCCGCCCTTGCCCGTTGGCCTGGCCTGCTTCATGGGACTGCCATCCACCGTAACGGAAGCGGGCGGCCAGTCCGCCGGAAGCTGTAGCGTGTAGCCGCGTGACTTCAACATTCCAGCAAAGCTTCCTTCGACGGGTCCGATCTCGATCCGGAGCATATCGCCCGCCTGCGTGGCCTTGATCGGTGTGTGCGTGTAGATGCCGTGCTGGTATTGCTCGGCGATGCCGTTGTCCTCATATAAGGAGTAGCTGGTGCTCTGACCGGGAGCGAGAGGCCACACGTTGACGATCAGGGGGTCGACTGGCTTCTCGCCGGTGTAGCTCATCTCTGGTTGCATCGGCACGATCGAGCCTTCTTTGATATAGACAGGAATCTGGTCGATGCTGAAGCTGCGATCGGCTGATATCGGGCCGGAGAAGTGTTTGCCTGAAGGCCACTCGATCCACTCGCCTTTGGGCAGCCAGACCTTCTCTGTCGCCAGTCCAGATTGCTTGTCGCTCGGCGTGACCACTGGATCAACGATCATCTGATCGCCGAAGAGATACTCGTTCTTGCTCGCATACGCTTCGTTTGCTTCAGGCCAGTCATAGTAGAGCGGGCGCAGGAACGCAACGCCTGTATCGTAGGTGTGCCGCGCTTCGGTGTAGATGTAGGGCTGCATCTTGTAACGCAACTGGAACGTGGAACGCAGGATTGACGAGAATGGCTCGGGGTAAGCCCAGATGCGGCGCTCCGATTCGGGGTTCTTTGTCGTGTGTGTACGGAGAATAGGACTGAACGCTCCAAACTCCACCCAGCGCGTGAAAAGTTCCGGTTCAACAGCGCCGGGCATGTGGCCGCCGATGTCGTGGCTCCAGTAGGCATAGCCGACGTTGGCCGCTGTCGCCGTGAACCACGGTTGAAATGCGAGCGAGTCCCAAACGGATACGGTGTCGCCGCTGAAACCGATCTGATAACGATGATTGCCAAGCCCGCCCCAGCGATGGAAGAGCAGCGGCCGTTTCCCCTCACGCTCCTGGTCTGTGAAGTGGACGTAGTTGATCCACCAGGTCGGCTTCACATTGGGCATCTTCGTGTTCTGCTCCTGCTGCCAGTCGAGCCACCAGAAATCAACGCCTTGTTTCTCGAGCGGATGCAGAACGAGGTTGAAATAGTTTTCGGCAAACTTCTTGTTGGTGATGTCATACGGCACATACTGCTTCGTCGCCGGATCGATGCCCATGGCTTTGGCCATCGCGGGATACGTAGCCTCCCAAGGCTGAATGCCGGAGGCCGGATGTAGATTCAGGCTCGTCTTCAGATGATCGGCGTGCAGGCGGTCGAGGAAGTCACCGGGGTATGGGAAGAGCACTTTATTCCATGTGTAGCCCGACCATCCAAGGTAGTGTCCTGATTGGTCCTGATCGTGCTTGTCGCCTTGACCCATCGCTTTCAGCTGTTCGAGGCTGATGTGCCAGCCCATATCGATGACGAAGACATCAAGCGGCGTGGAGTTCTGGCGGAAGCCGTGGATGATCTCCTCAATCTCCTGGTCGCTGTAGTCCCAATAGCGCGACCACCACGCGCCGAACGCGAACCGCGGCGGCAGTGGAATTCTGCCCGCGACCTTGACGAAGTCTCCCAGGGCTTTCTTGTACTCATGACCGTAGCCGAAGAAATACCAATCCTGCCGGTCTCCCCCGGGTCTCTCCATGACCCACGGCCAGGGGCTCTTTTCACCAGCTTTGAAGCTGAAGTTGTCCGAGTCGAAGAGGGGGCGCTTCGAGTCATCGACCAGAACCCATCCCGCGCGCGAGATGAGACCCGGATCCATCGGTTCCACTGTCTTTCCGCCGCGTGCTCCATCGAGAGTGCGCGTAGTGCCCTCCAGGTTGTCTGCGTCCACCATGCCCGGATGCCACGCGACCTGTTTGCCCTGGACGGTTAGCTCGACGGAGAGATTCTCGGACGTGAACTTTCCATCTGCCGAAGACGAATAGGTTAACGTCAATGCCGCGGTTTTTAATTTAAGCTGCTCTACCGTTCCACTCCTGGTAACTGCTGATTCAAACTTCGGCACAGGCAGGTGGCGATTGATAAAAGCCAAGGAAGCGTGGTCTTCAAATCTTCCGTCTGCGGCCCATTCCATGCGGATCAACTCCGGGGTGAGCACGGTGAATCGAGCCTTGCCGACGACCACGACTGCCCTCGGTTCAGCGATTGGATTTGTCGTGGTCTCGCTTGCAATGTGGTGCGAAGTAGCTGCGTTAGATGTTTCCTTCTGAACCTCCTCTGCGGAAAGACCGACGGTCGTTCCCACTAGGAGTGCGATTGCGGCAAAGTGAAACAAGATAGTACGCAAGGTACGTCTCCTTATTTTGTTCACCGAAAGCCTACCACTGCGGGCAGCGTGGGGAATGTGCTGGGCCTGTGCTGGTTCAGAATCGTCAAATCGTCAGCACAAAAGAAAGGACCGCTGCGAGGTGCTGCAGCGGTCCAAACAGGCTCTCAGCGTCGCGTTAGAGCCTTGGCAATTCGACTTGAAATGCGATGCTGCGTTCGAGTTCGCGCTTAACAGCACGGCGGCGCCCTGCAAGGAGTTCGGCCGCACCGACGCTGCCAATCAAACGATTGGTATCGCGGTCGACGACCAGCAGTGTCAATGATCCCGTTGTGGCCATCTCTTCGGCTACGGCGCGGCAAGTCTCGTCGCTGAAGACATAGTTGCTCGGTAGATAGTGCATTTCACCGACGATGACTTCATCGCCCGGCGGCAGCTCGGTCATCACTTCGGAAACGGTGACAAGCTCCAGCGGATCGACTCCATATTCGCGCGAGAGATGATATCCACGCCGGCCGAGCTTTTCGGTGAGGATTGACCGTGGCATCACGAGCGAGGTAACGAGATAGGAGGCGGTGCATGCCAGTACCAGCGGAAGCGTAGCCGGAAGCGCATGGGTCAATTCTAGCGAAAAGAGCACTGCTGTCAGCGGCACGCCGAGAGCACCGGCAAGCATCGCTCCCATAGCCATGAGCGCCCAGAGGGCCTGCGTCGGTCCCGGCAGGTGAGCGAGATGAGCAGCACCTTCTCCGATAGCCGCGCCGATCATCAGGAGTGGTGCCAGCACTCCTCCTGATGTGCCTGAACTCAACGAGAAAGCCCACATCAGCGACTTAGCAACGATCAGTCCAAGCAGCAGACCAGCCGGAGCATTGCCGCGCAGCAGTTCGGCTATGTTGTCGTAACCCACGCCAAGTCCGCGCGGGAAAAAGAAACCGCCGATGCCGATTCCGATGCCGCCGATCGCAGGCCACCACATCCAGTGGATGTGCACGCGCTCGCTGAAGTGTTCGAAGGCATCCTCAAGGCCGTACATAAGCCGACTCAGTCCGGCAGCAGCAAAGCCAACAAGGACTCCGAGCGGGATGGCAACGAACAGCGATTGCTCAAGATGAATATTGGCCGGCAGGTCCACCGGGAAGAGAGGTCCAGCACCCAACCACCAGATACGCAGGGCCCCAGCCGTGACACTGGCAACCGCGACAGGAACCAGCGAGCGCGGGCGCCACTCGAAGAGAAGCAACTCAACAGCAATCAGGATCGCGGCAATCGGAGTGGCGAATGTCGCCGACATACCGGCGGCTGCGCCGGCGACCAGCAGCGTGGTGCGCTCGGCATCAGATAACTTGAGCCACTGTGCTACGAGAGAGCCGAACGCGCCACCCGTCATGATGATGGGACCTTCGGCGCCGAACGGCCCGCCTGAACCGATGGCAATCGCCGCCGAGATCGGCTTGAGGACGGCGACTTTTGGAGGCACGCGCGCGCCGTTCAACAAAATGGCTTCGATCGCCTCGGGGATGCCGTGGCCGCGAATTTTGTCGGTTCCATATCGGGCCATGAAGCCGACGAGGATTCCGCCGATGACTGGAATAATGAGCATCAGATAGTGCGGCTCCGTCGATCCGGCGGGGCCCACCAGTTCAAGGCTGGCTCGGTGGTAATAGAAGATGTTGGTTGCGAGCGCGATGAGGCGCAGCAAAACGACTGCCAGTGCAGCGCCTCCGATGCCGATCACGATGGCCACTGCAGAGAGAGACCACGTGCGCCGGTCGACGGTAAAATCGCGCAAAGCTGAGGGACGTGATCTCACAGAACCTCCGCGACGGAGGCGCCGGAATGCATCTGCACCCGCCGGAGCGCTCGCACCAGGCGCGGCGCCATCTCGTTCAGTTCGCGCGCATGTTCTCCTGAGAGTCTCTGTAGGACTTGCCGGCCTTTGCGCGTGAGACGCAGGATGGCGCGGCGTTTGTCTTCCTTATCTGTGGTTCTCTCAATCAAATCTTCCCGCTCCGACCTGTCGACCAGTTCGACCGTGCTGTTGTGCTTGAGGCCGAGTCGGTTGGCCGCATAAGCGATTGTTACTGGTTCCTCATGGGACGCACCCGCAACCTGAAGAAGGAGCTGATGCTGCTGTGGCTGAAGGCCCGTCTCCTGTGCGGCGCCCTCGCTGAATTGGAGGAAGCGGCGTAGCTCGTAGCGAAAATCGGCCAAAGTATGCAACAGGCGATCGGGACCGTCGATCTCGTTCTTCATAAATATATCGTAACACGATATACCTGCCGTTGAAAACAAGCCCGTGTTACCTTCGTGCCCGGTCGCGTAAACTGTTGATGATTCGAATCAAGAAGCCAGGAGTATGCGGTGAGACGATACGCGGCGGTTATTGCACGGGCACTGCTGTTGGCGGTCGTAATCGCGGCCGGTATCTCGGCAACAGGGCAGGATGCTTCAGGCGACATCCGGCCTGCTCCCTATCAGGTTGCGTGGCAGGATCTGGAATTCGGCGTCATCATTCATTTCTCCACCAACACATTTCTGAACCAGGAGTGGGGCGACGGCACCGCCAGCCCTTCCGTCTTCAATCCGACGCAGTTTGATCCGGAGCAATGGATGAAGGCGATCCATGATTCTGGCGCAAGGTATGTCGTCCTGGTCGCAAAGCACCATGACGGCTTCTGCCTCTGGCCGACAGACCAGACCAACTACAGCGTGAAAAGCAGCCCGTGGAAAGATGGAAAAGAGGACATCGTAGGAGATGTAGCTCGTGCGGCGCGGAAGTATGGACTGAAGTTTGGCGTCTACCTCTCGCCCTGGGATCGCCATGAACCGAAATACAAGGATTCCGCCGAGTACGACAAGTACTACAACGCCGAATTAGAGGAACTCGCCACTCGTTATGGAGACCTCGTTGAATTCTGGCTTGATGGTGCGGGCAGCGCGGGGCACGTCTACAACTTTCTGAAGATCATCGAGACGCTGCGCACCTATCAGCCTGACACAATCGTTTTCGCAGACACTGGGCTGTTTGAATACGGAGACGCGCGTTGGGTGGGCAACGAAGCCGGTATCGTCGACTATGAAGACTGGAACGTGATCGATCGGCACGGATATCGGCGCTGGCGGCCGGTGGAGGCAGATACGCCATTGCGCGACAAGCACTGGTTCTGGCATCCGAACGACGATGGATCGCTGAAGAGCCTCGACGTTCTTCTCGACACGTATGACAAAACAGTCGGGCGTGGGGCGCAACTCATGCTGGGGCTTGCGCCGGACAACCGCGGGCTCCTACCGGACTCCGATGTGAAGCGACTGGAGGAGTTTGGCGCTGCACTGCGCAAACGAACGGAAGGTAATCTTGCTCTGCACCATCTCGCCGCATCGGCTGAAGACGCGGCGGCTCTCGATGGAGATCCGGATACGTTCTGGACAGCGCCTGCCGGATCGCATCATGGCGAGATCGAAGTGCAGTTTGATCATCCCGTCACCTTCGATCATGCCCTCACGATGGAGTGGCTAAACGCCGGGCAGCACGTCCAGAAGTATGCGATTGAAGTGTGGAGCGAGAGTGACCGAAGGTGGAAGACCATCGCAGAGGGTCAGGCAATTGGGCATGAGAAAATCGACCAGTTTCCAGCGGTTACCGCGAAGCGTGTACGCCTGAACATCATGTCCAGCACGGAGCCTGCTCAGATTCGCGAGTTTCAACTCTATGGCTGGATCAAACGCTAGGCCGCTTGATACCGATGTGCTCCCAATTGTGCACAAATCAGGAGCGCACGTCTGTCTCGACATCCAGCGGTGTTGCCTCCGCAGCCGCCTTGAATGCACGCACGTCCTCTTCAAACACGAGATAGGTCCTGCGGCCTCCCAGGTTCGAGCCCAACTCTGCGGAATCATCGACGCTCCTGCTCAGCGAGGAGTGAACTTCGCCCACGCCCGTCATCAGTGCGAGCGCTCGCACATTTGATGGGCGGATTCCACCGCCTGCCATGATGGAGATGCGTCCGCGCGCCTTTGCATGTAGTTGTGCAATCTGCTCCATGCCTTTCATGGCATCCGGCGCTCCGCCTGAGGTTAGGATTCGATCGGCGCCGCAAGCGATGACATCTTCAAGAGCCGGGGCAAGATCATTGCAGACATCGAAAGCTCGATGGAACGTTACGCCCAGAGGCCGCGACAGTTCGATGAGATTGCGCGTATGCTCGACATCAACTTCACCATTCGTTGTAAGAACACCGAGCACGATGCCGTCGACCTTGCATGCCTTGGCTTCGATGATGTCCTGCCGCATGATATCGATCTCGGCGTCGGAGTAGACGAAGTTGCCCCCGCGCGGCCGGATAATGACAAACAGCTCGATTTCGATAGCGGCACGTACGGCACGGATAAGGCCCACGCTGGGAGTGATTCCTCCCTCGCTCAAGGCACTGCAGAGTTCAACTCTCTTCGCCCCGCCTCGTGCAGCAGCAATTGCCGACTCGACAGAATCGATGCAGATTTCAACGTTCATAGATCAAGTGTACGTGTTGCCTCGTCGAAGAAAATCACCAGACGGTAAGAGGCGAACCAAGCGGTCCGCCTCTTGTCTATCGCACATCAATTCGACAAGTCAGGTTCAACGCTGCTGTAGTTCCGGATCGCTCTGCCTGCGTCTCTCCGTAATGCGCACTGAGTGATCGAGCTTGAACGTAAGGACCGTTTCAGCCGGCAATACGATCGGCTTGTTGCCGGTGAATGCAGTACCGGCAGTTCCCGCACCGCCACCAGCGAGCGCCCCGATTGCAGCGCCCTTGCCGCCGCCCGCGAGTCCGCCAATCAGAGCGCCGAGTCCTGCGCCCCCTCCGATCATGGTTGCCGATCGCTTCCCCTTGCCTTTCTGAGCTTGTGAGATGGAACTCGTCTCAACTGGATAGGAGCCCCAACGCGAGGTAACGCGATCGAGCTTGACAGCGAGAGCAGCGCCACCTTTGAACCTGCCGAGTGCCTTGGCGTCCACCACTGTGCCTTCAGCACGTGCGCCTTTCTCGATGATGACATCCCCGCCTTTGATCACATCGTCTGCAACCGTCGCGGTGAATGTGTCGCCAGGCTGCGAAATGTTTGATCCGAGATCGCTATCGAGCCGCACGCGGATGCTGGTTCCCTCCGGCAAATTGATCACTGCCGGCGGCGGGGGTGCTGCGGGTGCCGCCGCCTGCTGGCTTGCCGGCGTAGTGGGCTGAACTGCCGCCGGCTGAGTGGCGCTGGGTTGAACAGTGCCAGGTTGCGCGGTGGTGGGTGAGGTGCTGTCAGGCGCAGCAGGCTGACTTGCCGCGGGCTGCGAAGAGCTGGCCTGGTTTTGAGGCGTGTTGTTTGATTTGCAGCCGGCGACTGAGAGTGTCAAAGCAAGCGCGGCTGAAGCAAAGAAAGCGGTACGGGGTTGGAAGTTCATATTGCAGACTCCTTTTCCTTGCAGGGGATTCTCGGAACAGAGCGAGCGGCAACGAAGGACTTCAAAATTCCACGGAACGATGATACTCCCCCGGGAAAAAGAGCAAAACAATTCGAGACACGCAAGATCTACGCAAGCTTAATGGCCGGTTCAAGGAACATTCATCGCTGGGATATTATTCGATCTGAATGCCTTGTTGCGAGTCAGGGATGGCCGGCAATTACCGTACATAATCCTCAGGATGGGTATTCAGGGAATCCGGCGGGAAGCTTGCTGGGTCTGACCCAAGCGCCAGGTTTGGTGCATTCCCCATGGTGATTTCGAGGGTTCCGCCATTTGCGATGTCGGCGTGCCGGAACCAGATCTGCGTGAGCGGCTTCCCGTTCAGGCGAATGCTCTGCACATACTTGTTGTCGCGCGAAGTGTTGTGCGCAACGATGATGAAATCCTTGCCGTTCTTCAGGTGGATGGCCGCCTTATCGAAGATGGGGCTGCCGATGTCGTAGGTCGGAATGCCGGGAGTCACGGGGTAGAAGCCCAACATGGAGAAGACAACAAAAGCACTCATTCCGCCGCCGTCTTCATCTCCGGGGATGCCATGCAGCGTGTCGGTGAAGAAGGCGTCGAGCAGCATGCGAATTCGTTTTTGCGTTTTCCAGGGCGCGCCGACCCGGTTGTAGATGTATGGAATCGCAAAGCTCGGCTCGTTGCCCATCGAGAATTGCCCAACCATCGAAGTGGAGTCGGGAAATTTGGCCTGGAATTCGTACTTAGAGCGGCCCAACGGCTCGCGGAAGAGCTGGTCGAGGTTAGCTTCGGCCTTCGCGTCGCCACCCATCAGGGTGAACAGTCCGCTGAAGTCCTGATCGACGTCCCATGTGTAAGTGTAGCCGTTGTTCTCGTCGTAATAGTCGCGGCCGCCCATGCCGCCGCCAAATTTCGGATCAAGCGGCTCGATCCACTTGCCGTCCGCGTCTTTCGGCCACATCAGCTCTTTGTCGGCACGGAAAAGATTTTTGTAATTTGCTGCACGGCCGAGAAACAACCTTTCGTCTTCCGGCTTCTTTAACTCACGCGCAAGCTGCGCGATCTCCCAGTCATCCAGGCTGTTTTCGAGCGTGACCGGGACCGGCTGGCGCTTCTCAAAAGGATGTACGTGCGGGTCGGTCTCCTTTTCGCCCGGTCGGAGCGCGGGCATGTATCCGTGAGCGTTATAGAAATCGTCGAGCGGTCCTTTCGGACCGAGGCGCCACGGAAGCAGAGTGTCTTCCAGCGATCGCTTGCGGATACCTTGGTAAGCCGTTGCGAGGTCGAAATTGTGCACGCCTTTGAACCAGGCATCGGCGAACCACGGCGCGGAGTGATTACCGTTCATGCAGGCGTTGTTTCCCTGCGCAAGAGCGAAGGTCGGCATGATGCCTGACTGCTGATACATGCGGACATACGACTGGATCTTGTCCGCTTGCACATCGGGGTTGAGCAGCGTCTGCAGCGGCTCCAGTGCGCGAAAGGTGTCCCACAGCCAGTTATCGACATAGAAAGGCCGAGAATCTCGGTGAACCTTGTGGTCGAAAGCGCTGTAGTACTGGCCGTCTTCGCTGATATTGATCATCCGTTCGAAGCAACGATAGAGGGCGGTATAGAAAACTCTGCGTTGAGCCTCACTGCCCCCTTCGACAGAGATTCTGCCGAGAGTCTCATTCCAGCGAGCCTTCGCGGCGTCCTTAATACGATCGAATGCCCAGTCAGGAATCTCGTTACGAAGATTCCTCTCGGCCTGCTCAACGCTGATGAATGAGACGCCATACCGAAACTCGAGCGTCGTCGCCTCAGCCGTTGCAGTCAAGCGGCTCCCTTTGGTTGCGGTTCCAGCTTCGATCTTGATCGGCGCGCTGAATTCTCCATAAATGTAGGCCGTCAGACCGTCTATTGATTCCTGACCGGTTATCGCGCCTTTGCTTGCCTCGTGAAGGGTGCCTTGTTGGCGATTCGCAACCACCACGGACGCGTTGCCCTTCGGAAACGTGAAGCGAAAGTAGCCACAACGCTCCGTCGGCGTGAATTCTGTGCGGAGCAGGGAAGAGTCGAATCGCGCGGAGTAGTAATAAGGGGTAGTGATCTCCTGATCGTATGCGGCGGGACTGCCGTCTCCGGGCATGATGCTGAACAGCTCCGGCTGGCGATGAGAGCTGATGGTGAGCGGAAATGAGTTGATGCGATCGTCCAGCGCGTCGTCGCGCATGGGATAGACGCGCACCATGCTGTTGGGAAGGTAGACAGCGGGCCGGGTAGGCACGAGAAGAATTCCGACATTTCCGATCGTGGGGTCAACATACTCTACTTGAGCATGGGCCTGAATGCCCAAAGTTGTAGCGAGAAGAAGGCAAGCGATTGTTGATTGAATGAAGAGCCGGCAGCTGCTTTTCGTTTGAAGAAAACTCAACGTTCACCATCCGGGGTAATGTCCCAAACGAATGATATAGGTAAGGACGTTCGCCCTCTCACCAAACACCCGGCGCGGGCGGAAACCGGAGGGGTCTATACCCTTTAAGTAATACCCATAGGGCACGACAATCGTAACCCCTGCCCCTGACCTATGTAGGATTCGCCTTTGCGCTGGTCTCTTTACAATGTAGCGATCGGAGACAATCAAACGATGGATATTGATGTCGCTATCGTCGGCGCAGGGCCTTTTGGACTTTCATCCGGTGCTTATCTGAAGAACAAAGGGGTTGGCGTTGGAATCTTCGGCGATCCGATGAGTTTCTGGCGAGATCACATGCCGGCCGGAATGTATCTTCGCTCCAATTGGGCTGCCTCGCACATCTCCGATCCTGGCTCCAAGCTGACGCTTGATCATTTCAAGGCAGACACGGGCGCCAAATTTGAGCAGCCCATTCCCCTCCAGCACTTTGTCGACTATGGACGGTGGTATCAGGAGAAGGCTTTGCCGCACTTGCAGCGTGCTCAAGTCAGAAAGGTGGAGAAGAACGGGACGGGGTTCAAGGTGTCCTTGGATAACGGATCGCTTTTCAAAGCGCGGCGCGTAGTTGTTGCGACTGGAATAGCTCATTTTCCATGGGTGCCACGGGAGTTTGAAGGCAAGCCGAAATCTCATGTGACGCACTCTTCAGATCACAAAGACCTCAGCCGCTTTCGAGGCCTGCAGGTTGCGGTGATTGGAAGCGGACAGAGCGCACTCGATGCCGCGCGAATTCTCACCTCGTTTGAAGCGAATGTCGAGGTGATCGGGCGGCAGAAAGCCATCCGGTGGGTCGGCCAGAATGCGTGGTTGCATAGGCTAGGCTTCCTGTCGTGGTGCCTCTATTCAAATTTTGATGTGGGCCCGGCCGGAATCAGCCGGCTTGTCGGCTTTCCAAATCTCTTCCGCCGGTTACCGCGCAGTCTCCAGGATCCCATCGGCCATCGCGCCGTTCGCCCTGCAGGCACCGGGTGGCAAAAGCCTTACCTCGCCTCGGTACCGATGACCCTCGACTCCCGTGTCACCTCGGTGGAGATCAAAGGAGACAAGGTCAAGCTCAAGCTCAACGACTCTACCGAACGTACGGTCGATCACGTGATCGTGGCTACCGGCTACTGCGCGGATGTTTCACGCTACAGCTTTTTTGATCGCTCACTGACGGATTCTTTACGGAGTTGCGGAGGTTATCCGATTCTGGCTCGAGCTTTGGAATCTTCCGTTCCAGGTCTTCACTTTTTGGGTAAACCTGCCGCCTGGAGCTTCGGTCCTCTGCTGAACTTCGTCTCCGGAACCCACTTCGGATCTGCTGAACTCCTCAAGGCGTTCTAAGGAGAAGGGCCGCCGGTCGGCAGCGGTCGTAAGGAAATTGCTCACCGGTGGAATCGCAATTACATGACGGTCCACAGATGCGCAGAATTTCTCCGGTATCAATGATGAGGCACTCGTTTCTTTCCTTGACAATAATAATAATTAGATCCGATCAGATGTCCAGGTTCTTCACGTCGAGGGCATTGTCCTCGATGAATTTGCGCCGTGATTCCACGTCTTCACCCATCAGGGTGGTGAAGATGGTTTCTGTTTCGGCGATGTCCTCAAGTTTGACCTGAAGCAGCGTCCGCCGCTCGGGATCCATCGTGGTCTCCCAGAGCTGCGGAGAGGTCATCTCACCCAGCCCCTTGTAGCGCTGTACGTCGTAGTCCTTCTTGCCCTGTTCCACGATGAAGGCGAACAGCTCGCGCGCTGTCTCCTTCTCAACGGGTTCCTGCAAAATGCGCGAAGTCTTCCGCGCAGCCTTGGCTTCGGCTTTCACCTTCGCCGGTGTCTGGCCTTCTTCGAACTCAGTGCCTTCCGGCTCTTCTGCCGCTGTATCTTGAGCGCCTTTGGTGGCGTATTCGATCAGGAAGGGCGGCTCCAGATACTGGCTGATTTGCGAGTACTTCGACATCATCTGGCGAAATTCGGGACTTGAGGCCATTGTCCAGTCGATGCATCGAGATGCGCCTTGCCCGTCGGTGTAGCAGACGGACCAGGTATGATGCTCCTCGTCCTCGCTCGGCTTATTCACCTTGATGTGGAATTCGTCGGCATGCTTAACGAGTTGCTCGTACAACTGTTTGAGCTTTGCGGGAGCTGCGTTGCCGCTCGCCGAGGTAAAATCTGCCCGATGCGCCAGCTCCGCGCGAGCGATCAGTTCGGTGATCTGCTCGTTGCGAATGCGCTTGTCAACTTTCTCTACAAACCCGAGGTATTCGTTCAGGTAGCCCATAAAGCGTGTGAGTTCACCGCCGTCGATGTGGCTGGCGTTCTCGCCGTGTCGAACGATCATTCCTTCTGATGCACGCTTGATGGCCACTCGATTCAGTTCGCGTTCGTCTTTCACGTACTGCTCTGATCTGCCCTTCTTGATCTTGAACAGGGGGGGCTGTGCGATGTAAATGTTGCCTCTCTTGATCAGCTCTGTCATATGGCGGAAGAAGAACGTGAGCAGAAGCGTGCGGATGTGCGATCCGTCAACGTCGGCGTCGGTCATCAAAATAATTTTGCTGTAGCGAAGTTTGGCTGGATCGAAATCGTCTTTGCCGATGCCGGTTCCGAGTGCGGTAATCATGGCGCGTATTTCTTCGTGCCCGAGCATCTTGTCGTACCGGGCCTTCTCCACATTCAGAATCTTGCCCTTCAGCGGAAGAATGGCCTGGAAGCGCCGATCACGCCCCTGCTTGGCCGTACCGCCTGCGCTTTCACCCTCGACGAGGTAGAGCTCGCAGCGGTCGGGATTGCGCTCGGAGCAGTCTGCCAGTTTGCCCGGCAGTCCGCCACCGTCCAGTGCACCCTTGCGGCGCGTCAGGTCCCGCGCCTTCCGGGCTGCCTCACGAGCGCGTGCTGCTTCGATCGCCTTGTTGATGATCTTGCGGGCCACTGGCGGGTTCTGCTCGAGGTACGCGCCAAGGCGTTCGTTCACAAACGCCTGCACCACTCCGGCAATATCGGAATTCAGTTTGCCCTTCGTTTGGCCTTCGAACTGCGGCTGCGGCAGCTTCACGCTGACGACGGCTACCAGTCCTTCGCGAACATCATCGCCGCTCAGGTTTTCCTTCACATCCTTGAACAGCCCAAGCTGTTGTCCAATGGCGTTGATCGTACGTGTCAGTGAGGTACGGAAACCAGAAAGATGGCTTCCTCCATCGACCGTATTGATGTTGTTTGCAAAACTGAAAACCGATTCAGAGTAACTGTCGTTGTACTGCAGCGCGATCTCGATTTCAACCTTGTCGCGCTGCGCTTCCATCAGAATCGGCTTCTCGTGGAGAACAGACTTACCGCGATTCAGATGTTTCACGAACTCCGCGATACCGCCGGCGTATTTGAACTCCGCATGCTTCGAGTCGCCTGTCTTGGGATCGATCGTCCTCTCGTCCGTGAGCGTGATTTCAAGACCCTTGTTCAGGAAGGCGAGTTCTCGCAGCCTCTGGGCGAGGGTGTCGTAGTTGTACTCTGTTGACGCAAAAATCGACTTGTCTGGCAGGAAATGAATTTTCGTGCCGCGCTTCTTACTCACGCCGGTCTTGCGCAAGTCACTGGTTGGATCGCCGCAGCTGAAGTCCATTTCCCAGGTGTGTCCATCGCGCCAGATCTCGACGTTGAACTCCTGCGACAGCGCGTTGACGCAGCTCACGCCCACGCCATGAAGGCCGCCGGAGACTTTGTAGGTGGAAGAATCGAACTTCCCACCGGCATGCAGCTTTGTGAGCACTACCTGGACCGTTGGCATCACTTCGCCGTTCGGCAGGGTTTTCGTGTCGACTGGAATGCCGCGACCGTCGTCGACCACGGTGATGGAGTTGTCGACGTGAATCGTGACGTCGATTTTTGAGGCGAATCCAGCCAACGCTTCGTCCACGGAGTTGTCTACTACTTCGTAAACAAGGTGATGGAGTCCCATCTCCCCCGTGGAGCCGATGTACATGGCCGGGCGAAGCCGGACAGCCTCGAGCCCTTCCAGAATTTTGATATTTTCGCCTGTGTAGTCGCCGTTACCGTTGCCGTTAGTCGCCATAATTTTCCGTTTCGCAGAATTTTCGCCTTTTGGCGGTCATGCTGCCGGCAGACAAGAACCCCGATTCGGGTCCAGATTTGGGGATTAACCGATTGAAAGTCGAGGGCTTGTTGCGAACTCTGCTACGGTCCATTTTACCATGCTGCGCTCTTGAAAACCGGGCTGTAATCCCTCCATTACCGACGCGCAGGTTGGTAACTAAATAGGTTACCGATAGGTAGATTACCGAAGAATAATGTTACTTTTGTCACTTAAAAGTGCGATACTTTCGATGTAGCTGAAAATGCTGGACTTAGGTATGAAGATGAACTAACATGAATGTGTCATCTGTCAACCGAAATCTCAAGGCTTTTCCGCAAGGGGTAACCAGATATGAAACTCGTTTTCCGCGTTTTCGTGCTCTCCGTAGTTGTTGCCGGCGCTGCCGCTGCTTCCGTGTCATCGAACCCGAAACACATCGTTCCGAGCCACCAGTCAGCGACCGCCGGACTTCCGGTTCCGCTCTGCGGACCTGGGATCTGCCCCACGCAGAAGTAGCGGCGGCCCGGTCCTTCTATTCCCTCTAGCACCAAAGTGCTACACGGGATACCTCTGTTTTCATTTGCTGCCGAAGCCCGCTCAAGTCTATTCTGAGAGAACCCTCAGGATAGAAAGGGCCTCGTATGCCTTTGAATTTCTGGATGTCGGCGATGAGCGTGGCAGAGTTCCTGCTCTGGGCGACCCTGGGCTTCCTGTTTTGGAAGAAGGGTCTACAGAAGCGCTTTCCGGCACTAAATCTATATCTAATGCTCCGGCTTGGCTCGATGCCTGTCCTGCTGGGGCTCTTATATATTCAGGCGCAACCATGGGGACATCAGCTCTACGCGGTCTATTTCTACCCGTATTGGGCTGTCTATATTGCCAGTGCTATCTCTCTATTTTTCGTAACACTTGAAATCTTCCGTTCGGTGCTCTCGTCCTTTTCCGGTCTCATGCGATTGGGCACCGTTGTATTCCGCTGGGTCGCGCTCGTCTCCGCGGTTGCGAGCCTTGGCTCAGTTTCCTACACCCATCCCAGCCTCGCGCTTCTGCCCGATTTCGCTCTCGCCCTGATGCGGTCGGTCAGCATTCTCGAACTGTGCCTGCTCGCGTTCCTCTGCCTGTGCATTAACGCACTGCAGCTCTCATTTCGCGACCTGGCGTTCGGATTCGGACTCGGCTTCGGTCTGATGTCGGCGAACGATCTGATATTCTCCGCTCTTACCTCTTCCTATTCCACGCTCACCACGCCATTCCAGTTCGGGTATCAGGGCATCATCCTGCTCACCATCGGCGGCTGGGCTGCTCATTGCGCAGTGCCAGAGCGCGCTCGTAAGCCGGTAGTGATGCCTGCGAGTTCTACCATTTATCGCTGGAACGAAATCGCTTCCGCACTTGGCCATGGAACCAAGGTTGCCGTACGTCAGCCTGCCAACGGATTCTTCCTTACAGATGTCGAGCGCGTGGTCGAAAAGGTCCTCACGCGCAATCTGCAGAGTGAGTCGAAGTCGTAGGGGAGCAATGCAAGTTAGAAGGGTCGAGCCCCTCCAGGGTTCGGCCCTTTTCTGCTCAAGCATCACAGATGGGCTCTTTGTGAGCGAAGATTAAATCTCAGGCTATAATGACGTTCTGCATGGGTACCGCCGCTCCCCGCCACCAATGTCTGATCTATGAAGGTCCTCCTTCGCGCCATATTCCCCAGGTCGCACGTGCTTTGGGCGAGAAGTTGAAGCAGAATCGCCGGTGCCTTTATCTCAACAGCCGTCCAATGGTCGCCGGCATGAAGTCGCAGCTTGCGGCTGACGGTATCGATGTTGAGAGTGAGATCGCCAAAGCGAGCCTGGTGCTTTCCTCCAATCAGAGTCACCTTCTCGGGGAGTGGGAATTTGACGTTACCCGGATGATTCAAACGCTCGAACGTGCCCTCGATGCAGCATTGCGAGACGGGTACGACGGCCTTTGGGCGACAGGCGACATGACCTGGGAATTCGGCCCTGCCAAAGACCTGTCGAAGCTCCTTGAATATGAATGGCGGCTTGAGGAGTTCATACGCGGGCATCCAGAAATGGGTGGCATCTGTCAGTATCATGCAGAGACGTTGCCGCGCGACGTTCTGCGCCAGGGCATGCAACCTCATCATGGCATCTTTGTTAACGAAACTCTTTCAATCATCAATCCGCATTACCTGCCGCCGTGGTCTTCCTCTGCTCCCGCCGATACGGGCAACCTCGACAGTTTCATTGATGGGCTCTTCGAGCGTAGCTCAGCGAGCGAGGTCTGACCGCCGGTTCCTGCCACAGCCCCATCTATACTCGGCACTGAGTCTCCCGTTCAGCTATGTCCTTCGATGTAATCATCCTCGGCCTTGGAGCCATGGGCAGCGCGGCTGCGCAGCACCTCGCCCAGCGCGGCCGGCGCGTTCTGGGGCTTGACCAGTTCACGCCGCCTCACGACCGGGGCTCTTCGCATGGAGGCTCCAGGATTATCAGACAAGCCTATTTCGAAAGCCCGGACTACATCCCTCTTGTAATCCGCGCATACGAACTGTGGCGCGAGCTTGAGAGCCAGACCGGCAAGCGCCTGATACACACCACGGGAGGACTCGTCATCGGCAGCCGTTCAGGCGAACTCATATCCCGCACGATAGCGGCAGCTGGAGAACACAACATCCGCGTCGACCTCCTCGAACCGCCCGCCCTTCGCAGTCGCATTCCTGCCTTCTCGCCTCTGCCCGGTGATCTCGGAGTCCTGGAACGTCAGGCCGGGTATCTCATCCCCGAGGATTGCATTCGCGCCCAGTTCGAGGCCGCATCGCGTGCCGGAGCAGTACTCCACTGCGACGAGAAGGTTCTCTCCTGGTCTGCTGAGAATGGCCATGCGGTGGTCCAGACCTCACGAGGCAACTACGCCGCCGGCCATCTGGTGATCACGGCCGGACCATGGGCGAATGAAACTCTTGCTTCGTGCTTTCCGCTTCGTGTCACGCGCCAGGTCACGGCATGGATTCTGCCCGTTGGCGGCATCGAGTCCTTTCTACCTTCCAACTTTCCTGTATTCATCGCTGAAAACCCGACCAGCGGCTTTGCTTCCTACGGCTTTCCGGCAATCGACGGCCCCTCCGGCGGCATCAAGGTTGCCATTCACGGCAGCGAGACGGAGTGCACTCCCGAAAACGTCGACCGCGCTATTCACGACTCTGACATTCGCCAGATCATCGACGCTCTTAGCACTCGCATTCATTCGATTGCCGGAGCACCGGTCCGCGCAAAGACCTGCCTCTACACGATGAGTCCCGATGAACACTTCATCATCGGCCCCCACCCGCGATTTCCGTCATGCACGGTCGCCTGCGGTTTCTCCGGGCACGGTTTCAAGTTCGCTCCCGTGGTCGGCGAAATTCTAGCCGACCTCTCCACGAAGGGCTCCGCAAAGCATTCCATTCACTTGTTCTCGCCGCGGCGTTTCGCCTGATCAGCCGAATAGGAGATGTCAACGCGCAATCTTATGCGGCCCTAACCATTGCAGAAAATCCACAAAGGATGGCGTTGAACGCATCCTTTCCCGGGTTTTTCCCAGTTACCTGCGTGTCAGAAACGGAGGTATTCTGGACTTCCTCGCGTTAGTTTCAGGGGTCCCCAAGATGGTCTCAAATCATTTCGCACACTCCGAGTTTCCCCACCGCATGAACAAAAATGGAGTCATCGATTCCATCTGCCGCAGATGCTTTGCAACAATAGGCTCCTCTACATGGGAAGCCGATCTCGAGCGAATAGAAGCCGCTCATGTGTGCGAGCCTACCCGTCTCGCTTCGTTCAAAGAACACCGGCGGATAGCCGTGGTTTCTGACAGGCCGTTGGATTCACATGACGTTTCCGAGCGCAAGCCCGTCGCTTCTCACAGCCGTCGCGCTGCTGGGACGCTCACAGCCAGAAGGCCTGCTTGATGGTACTTGTGCCCGGCCGCATATTTCGCGTTTCCGGCAATTACCAGAGTTGCTCGCGTCTCACCCGATTTAGCGAGCATCTGTCTTTGTTCAGTGATTGGTCCTGAATTCAAGCCTTGCGATCTAGCGGGTTAATCAAGCCAGGTATTTGGCCGCGTACGCCTGTGCTTCCTGCCCGGAAAACTCAGCCTCTTCCCTCAGCATCTCAAGCTACCGGAACGTAAACATCTCAGGAGTCCATGTGAAACCAACAATCCTAAAGGCTATTTCATTGCGTGCCGTCGTTCCCTCCGCCCTTATGTGCCTGATGTCGCTGCCGGCTGATGCTTTCGCGGCGGTTCCCGCGCAGGACCATCTGATCTCTCCGCAAGCAATGCAGAAGCAGATGACTGATGCAGCGTCGGCGCGGCAGAAGAACATTGAGACGGTCACAGATTTCTTGAGCAGCCCCGTTGCCGATCGGGCGATGCGCGATGCTCATTACAATCCTGAGCAGGTGAAGACCGCTGTTCCTTCTCTCTCCGATCAAGAGCTTGCGAGTCTCGCGGTCCGTTCCGCGGATGCACAACAGAAGTTTGCGGCCGGCGCGTTGACCAAGCCTGAGCTAGCCCTTATCGTGATCGCACTTGTCGTGTTGATCGTCGTGATCATCGTCCACTGACGCTCCAATTCGGATCGATGACGAGAAAAGGAAAAGGCCACGGCGAACCGTGGCCTTCAGACTAACGAATCATGCCTACTCGGCAGAAACCGGCTCAATCGAGGCAAAACGCCCGCGGTTCCCATGATCACTGAACTTCACCCGGCCGGAGACCTTGGCAAAGAGTGTGTCATCAGAGCCAATTCCGACGTTAGCGCCGGGCTTGATTTTGGTTCCGCGCTGACGCATGATGATCGATCCACCCGTGACCAATTGACCGGCAAAGGCCTTTACACCCAGCCGCTGCGCATTTGAATCACGTCCGTTTGTAGAGCTGCCTCCACCCTTTTTATGTGCCATTTCTCAATCCCCTCTGAAAGCTATTTCTTTTCCGTGTAGGTCACACCATCGGCTTCGATCGTCTTGATCCGGACCTCGGTGAAATTCTGACGGTGCCCCTGCAGCTTCTTGTACTGCTTCTTCCGCTTGAGATGGAAGACGAGCACCTTGTCTCCGCGGCCCTGGCCGAGAACTTCTGCCGTCACCTTCGCGCTGGATGGCTTTGCTAGGCTGCCTGCTTCGCCGCTGAAGGCGAGAACGTCGGCAAACTCAAGCGTCTGCTGATCGGTCCCGACCGACTCAATCTTGACCACGTCGCCTGGTGCGACTCGATACTGCTTGCCACCGGTACGAATGACCGCGTACATAAATCCTCCAGAGCAAACGCACGCGCAACGAGCGGGTGTATGCTCTCAACCTTGAATTGCTCGGGCGGATACTTCCGTCCTGCGGTACGCTCGAGCGCCGAAAAGTTCCCCGGGCGAGCGGTTGGCTCCGCAGCGACAGGCAGGAATCGCCAAACTAGAGTAGTTTACAGGCTTTGCAGAACATGGTCAACGCAGCGTCGGATCTACCGGATGCTTCAGAACACCCAGCGGTCGAGACTGTCTCGTTTTTCCCAGGGACGCGATCCGAACCTATCACCTCCGAGAAAAGGGACCTTGGGTTGCGGATCGGCTGAACGCCAGGATGTTGGATCGTTCGGTTTCGATACGGAAGCTGATCAATAATAAGACCGCTGTGTTGCCGGCCCTTTAAGACCGCTGTGTCGCCAGCCCTTTGAAGCGAAAAGTGGCTTTCACTCTTCGCTGGAACGGATCTCCCGCTGTTTCAGACACATCCGGCAAGGGATTGGGGACGTCACGGAACGAATACCCCGCCGGAGGCTCAGTACTTGTTGCGGCAAGTTCCGGAACGGCGAATTCGGCTGGTTCCAGGCTGGGGGCTGCAACCTGTTGCTCTCCGAAGAAGGGCTGAAGAGCCTGAATAAGGCTCTCAATTTGCCCCTTGCGCATGCGCAGCTTTTCGAATGTCGCGGTGATCTGCGTCAGTTCATGGATGGCCGTATCGTAAGCATTCTGATAGGGATGGGGGTTCATTCGTGCGTTCTCTCCACGCGCGAAGTGTAGCATTTTAAATCTTGATTTAAACCAAAGTTCAATGCAAAGGCCTACCCGAAGGTAATCGGTAACGATCGAAAATGCGACATAAACGCGGGCACGAGATCAGAGGTTCTTCACGGCGGGAGAGCCGGTCCGTGCGGTCGTCTTCCAGTCGACTTCGCGTGTGCCATCACCATCCGTAAATAGCAGCTTCTCAATCGGCAGCTCGCCCTCGATGACGCTGACCGTGACATTGCGCCCATCCAGTGCGATGGTTCCGTACCCCGATGCGGTCGAAAAGAGGCTCGTGAAAGGCCGCACTTTGAGCTTAGGGCCGAAGTGCAAAGTCCGATCCACCGCCGAGTAGCGGAACCCCGAAAGCGCTCCGACCAGAGCAAAGCTCGACATCGCGCGCGCATACCAGTTTCCGCATTCGTACTCGTTCCACGGATTGCGTGTACGCCCGTCGTAACGGTTGCGCAGCGCGCGCACGATCGTGAGGCCCTCTTCGACGACTCCCTCGTGGATCAGGTGGGATGCGACCTGGTACTCAATTCCCGTCCACACCTCATCGGAATAGACAAAAGGCAATGTTGGCTTGCCGCCCCGGGGCCAACTGCATAGGAGCAATCCTGGTTCATGCCCCATGGCATACCCCGGGCGCTGTGCATTCGCGTGCTGGCTGAGATCGGTTTTGAAGTTGTTCCGAAAGATCGCCTGCAGTGTCGCACGCACATTCTTCTGCGCCAGCGGAGTTTCGATGCCGTAAATACTTGCCATCCACGCGCCGATCACTCCATCTGAAAGGCACCCTGAGCCGTACTGATATTTCGGGCCTTCGCGTTTGAGCAGTTGCTGCATCTCGCTGCTCTTTTCATCCACGTGCGCGATTGACTGCGCGAAGGATTTGTCACGGAGACTCTGGAACTCGACTTTCTGCTGATAGTAGTCGCCGTTGAACAGCGCCGAGTCCATGAACTTCGCGCAGTTCTGCGCGATCGCGGAGTACTGCTCAGCATCGCTCGACTCACCGACAGCGCTGGCCATCCTCGCCATTGCCGACACGGCACCGAGATAGATGCTGGTGCACATGCCGTCGGGACCCCAGAACTCAATGTCATAGGTATTGTGGTGCGGCTCGAACAATCCTCCCTGATGATCGGGATCCCAGGTGGCGATGCAATAGTCTATGGACCGCTTGGCCAGCGGGTACATTCGTTTCAGCCACGCCGCGTCTCCTGAGATCTGCCAGTCGCGGTAGACCTTCATAATGCCACCGAGTTGTCCATCGGCAGCGGCCGGCCCCGTGTGATCCACCGGCCCATCCGGGATTGCGCCGCGAAAGTTCACGTGGCCGCGCTCGTCCATAGACCGCGCAAGCTCCAGATCGCGCAGCGTGCGCTCCAGAGCCGGAAACAGGTGCGGCATCGCCTGCGCATAATTCCAAACATGCGTGCACGATCCGTGGCAGCAACCGGCATCCGGGAAGCACCCCTCCCATCCCCATACATTGCCATTCGCCTGCCGCAAAATGGTGGGCGCTTTCAGGATCGCTAGATTCGCCGAAACGGCGTCCAGCACATAGGACGGGAAGCTCGAACTGAAGAGCGCGTTCTTGAACTGAACGGTTCGCATGCGAAGCGATGTAAAGTTCTGTTCGATGTACGCTGCTACTTCGCGCGCGTCCTTCCAGAGTGTCGAGTAGAACGGATGCCACGGCGGAGGCGTATCCGCCGGAACCGTGCGGCACCCTGGCTGACCTTCAATAACGGACGAATTCTCTGTGTGGGCAACTCCACCTTCGCGCAAATAACAATTCGGGAAGTGCCACGCGATGACAATTGGATGCGTGTGGGATTCGCCAGCCTCGAGTCGCCCATCCAGAAGAATCGACGCACCATTGCGCCCAGCATTGTCGACGGTATTCGAGCCATCGTTGGTTGTGAACGCCCCTGTCGAGACTTCGCGCCACAGCGCCGACAGCGAGTCGAACTCCCATCCTGGGCTGCGCAGCCACATGGCCTTGATCCGCGGCTTGGCTCCAATCACGGTCAGAGCCGCGCTTCCGAACCCCTCTGCGTTGGTCGCCTCGCGATTGAAAAGATATGCGCCTTTCCCCGGAATTACCGCATTCGCGCTAGCCGCCTGGTCAGGACGGCAACCGGGCGCAAGGTGCGAGAGATGAAACGAAAGCTCGTATTCCACGGCCTTCGAAGACGGGTTGTGCAATGTGTATTCGAGGATGGCGCATGGAATTCCGGAGGCCTTGTCATCGAGAGGGATGAATGGATTCCACGCAATTAGCGACACATCCAGCGGGATGGACTGATCGGCAAAACGAATCTCCGCGAACGGAAACTCACCGCGGAAGTTGCACTTTTCAAATCGCGGGAAGCCTTCCGCCCCGCTGCGCCTGAGGCCCTGTCCTTGAAGCCCCTGGTCGAATATTTTGAAAGGAGGGAAAGGCCCCTCAATCATCCTGGTGACCGCGGGTGAGCCCTTGATGCGCAAGATTGCGAAGGCAGCCTCGGGCGAATTCGATGTGAATCCCGCGGGAAGCGCAGTGGTTTCCGGCCGCGTGCGAATGGAAAAGTCCTGCAATCCTCCCGAACCGTTAATGCATACGCATCCGGCTCCCAACCCTCCGATCGGCATGGCTACCTGCGTCGCGCGGTCACCGTTGAAGGTCCGCTGCTGCCCGGCTTGCAGCAGGTCGTTCGTCGAAAAAGGAAGAGGTACGTTTTCCCCCGGCGTCGCGCTTGAATTGGACTCTGCGTTCGATGCATTCGCCGGTACTGTCGCAGCGAGGGCGGCAGTGGAACCCGCAACGAGAAATTCGCGGCGAGTTGGTCTGTTGATCGACATAATGAGGGTGGCTACGGCTGTGGAAAGGTTAACACCGGTGGATCGAATGCCGCAGTACGCACATGAATAGGTCCGATCGCCAACGCTTTCGAAACCGGAGATTGCCAGCACCCCTTGCGAACTCAGAAGTGGTGCTTGCAAGGCCAGAACTACAATGTCATCCGCAGTTTGGCGTCACGAATGGCGAATTGCTATACTACGTGAGTCGTTGCAGGACACTGTTCGGGTACCCCGCCAATCGCCGGCAGAGCCGGATTCCGCACAGGATTCGCAACTGAAAGTCTTCACTGAGGCCAGGTAGCTCAGTGGTAGAGCGCGGCCCTGAAAAGGCCGGCGTCGGCGGTTCAATCCCGTCCCTGGCCACCATCCAAGCCTATTTAAAAACAATAGTTTGCAGCGAGCGCGAAAGTGGCGTGTGTACTCCGTGTGCCTTGCATGTCATCGTCCAAAGCATGCTCACGATTTTTAGAATGCATCTGAAGAAATGTAAGCACAAGAACAAGGGGCGCGAGCACCGTCACTGCAATTGTCCGATCGCCGTCGAGGAGTTTATGCGGCGATTATGTGCGAGAGTCTCTCAAGGTTCGGAGCTGGGAAGCGGCGCAAAAGTCGTAGAAGCCACGCCGCTCTTTTGCATCGCCCGTTTCAGTTTCCCCTCCAGCGGTGTCATTTTTCTGATTGAGGGCGGCGATGATTTATGACCTTTGCTCTTACCTCCCGGAACGGTCACGCGGGCGACCCTCTCGAAAAAAGAAAAACTCATTGGCGAAGGGGTGGGGTGGATTCAGCCGTTGGGCCTCCTCGCGCAAGGGGTGTAAGCTGTTGATACTTTCAGGAGGATTTGATGCATAAGCGAAGAATGGCGGTCGCCGCCTTCCTCCTCCTCTTTGGGGCGTTTGTGTTCATGAACACGCTGGACAACCCGCGCCTCAACGCAGTTCACGGGTCTGATCGCCTTCGGCTCATTGCTGTGGGCTTCTGTTGGGGTGTTGGATTTGGAATTCTCGTGGCCAGTCGGGCGTTTCCGGGCGAGTAGCGGCAGATGAAATTAGATTCAGTAGCAGTTGCGTTTCTTAACATATCACCGTAAAACCCTCTTTCTCACTTCCGCACATTCGAAAACCGAAGCGCTCGATTGAACAGGACGTTATTCTCGAGACGCACTTCCTCTTAAATCTTGCGATTCAGATCCCTCAATGTATCGCCGAGTTCCCGGTACAATGAGCAGCAAGTTCGATGTTCTGGATAAAGGGAGAGTTCATGAGCGATACGAAAGCAAGAACAGACGTTCAAGCCGCAGATCCAGTTCTGCTGGCAGGACTAGTCAATTACCAGGAAGGTTCGATTGTCAGCCGAGTCCTTATCGGACGTGATGCCGGGACAATCACCCTGTTCGCTTTCGATGAAGGCCAGGGATTGAGCGAGCATACGGCTCCCTTTGATGCTTTGACCCTTATGCTCGAAGGCCAGATGGAGATCTCGATTGATGGAAAGCCGTTGAATGTCGAAGTGGGACACCTCCTTCTCATGCCTGCAAATCATCCGCACGCCTTGAAGGCTCGTACCAAATCCAAGATGCTTCTCATGATGATCAGGTCACAAGCTGATGGATAGTGTTGCTACGTCGCCTTCAATGGCTAAATTGCACGAATAGATCGAGTGTACGAGCACGATCGAATGTTGGCTCCAAGTCGCACCGAGCACTCCGTTCTCGCGACGCGGCTTTCTAAAGCATCGGGTCACGCCACCAGTCGAACGGACTCGCGGCCTACTCTGCCGTCTCATAATCTCTCCAATTCGCGTCCGAACAGTCGTCCAAGTCTCCCGGTCGTGTGGTCAATTGCGGCAAACAAGTCAGAGTCACATTCCTCGACCTCTATACGGCCGGAAGGCAGAATTTCGACGCTGATACGACAGCGATTCTCTGCGGGGCTATCGGCGCATATGCGCACCTTAACCTGGCCTACCCGTCCGCCGAAACGAACGAGCGCAAATCGAACCCGCCGCTCAACGTACACGGTCAAAGCCGCGACAAGATCAGCACCGTAATTGTGCATCGCAATCTGCATGATTCCTCCTTGCCTTTCTCGACCTCGTTTTAACGTTCTGCGGTCCGGCAGATGTTAGCCGATCTCTTCGCAAAACGTTTGTTGACTGTCACTGAAGACCGGCATTTTCCTGGAATCTGCCATGACTGCTGCTCGTGTTTCAACGATGAAGACCGGATATCGAGCCTCAGTCAGCACTCGGTGGCTTATGCTATTCCTCCACCTCTGCCGTGCAGATGCAATCCCAGCTGAGCAAAGGATGATTGCTCCCTCTTTTTGCGAGGAAGTGTGCTTAAGTATCTCCATGGCCGGATCTCCTTCACGGACCCCGATTTCGGTTGGGCAGAACAGCTCGGCCTCTCGCCAGGCTTTGAGCGGAAGGCGCGCCATCACCTCATTCGGGAGATGTTCGGACTTATCCAGCCTGGAATCTCGACATTTGGCGACATGAAGAACTGAGAGGTTCGCGTGCATCTCCTGTGCGAGCCGGGAAGCAAAGCCTAGCTGAGCGTGACAATCCGAATTCAGCGACACAGCCAGCGTGATGTTCTTAGCTTTGAATCCGTTCGGTGACGAGAGACTCACATTTCTGCCAATCACGCATACCGGAACCTTCATGGCGGGCAGGATTCGCTCGGCAAAGGACCGGTTGCGAGATGCGGTGAGATCGGGGTCATCTCCAAATCCCATGAGTAGGCGATCGATGCTGTGTGTCTTGGCAAACAGCGGAAGCTCCTCCTCCGGATTCCCATGCAGAACGGTCGCTTCGCACGTGATTCCAACCCAGCGAAGCTGCTGAGCCATACGATCAAGCGTCGCTCGTACTGCGCTGTGTCTGGTGGTGGGCTGCTGATACCACGAATTATGAAGTCTTGATTGATGGCTTGAAACTTCATCAACGTGAACGAGCAGGATCTTCGCGCTGCTTTGCCTCGCCTGCACAATTGCATGGGGAAGAATCGTCAGATCATCCCTTAGATTCGTCGCAACCATAATGATTTCGGGAGCGCTCCACAGTCGCAGTTGTCTTATGGACACTTCATCAATCGTGCTCCCAGAATCGATTGCTTTCGTTGGGGCATATATCATCTCGAATCCTCCTTGTTGTTTGGAGCCCAGCTTTCAAATCTTTGCGCCGGGCCAGATTCTGCGCCGGCCCGTTTGTTCTCCTGCAGATTTCCGTTTCAGGCTGCTGTCTTGGCCGACTCAGGTTGGTAATCTACAGCCATAACGACGAACCGCCGAAGCCCTGAAGGAACCCGCCATTTGACTGTGGCGCCGACTCTATTTCCAAGCAGCGCTGTTCCAATTGGCGCCAGCACGGAGATTCGGTTCTTCGCTACATTCGCGTCTTTCGGAAAGACAATCTGATACGCAAGCTCACGGCCGGTATTGAGGTCTTTAATCCGAACTCGCGAGTTCATCGTGACTACATCTCCAGACACCTTGCAGGACTCCACTACGGTGGCTCGCATCAGCTCTGCCTCCAGCTCATCAAGGCGCTCAGCATCGCGATGACACTGCACTCGCAACGAGTCGATCAGCCATTGAAGACGATCAAAGTCTGCTTCAGTTAGCACGATACTTTTGTTTGTCATAATCGATCCTTCCTTGTATGAACTGTGAATGGAATGCAAATCCCGCCGTGCAAATCGCATTCCCGAATCCTTGTTGCATAGAAACCGCCGCACATCCGGCCCGACATCTAGAAACCGGCAAATGTAAAAGCACACACTCGCGTCGCCCATGAAATCAATGATTCTCGTCTGGCATTTCAAATGCTCATCGGTGTCATTCATCTGCGCCGGAGAGATTCAGCTGTAGCGAAATATCATCAAGTCGCCAGTGCCAACGCACTCCAAACCCGTTCCAACAGCGCATCACGACGCACAGGCTTGGTCAGAAAACCAAGTGCTCCCGCTTTCATGACTACATCGCGGATCACCGAGTCTCCATGTGCCGTGAGGAAGACAATCGGAATCTCATCGCCCATTGCGCGAAGTAGATATTGCAGTTCAATCCCACTCATTCCCGGTAGCCGCACATCGAGAATCAGACAACCAGAATTCTGTCTATCTGAAGAAGTCAAATAGTCCTCCGCGGAGGAGAAACTCCCAACGCGAAACCCTGAGGCCTTGAGAATGCTTCCCAATGCTTCGCGAAGCGCCTCATCGTCATCGACGATCGTTATCCGGATGCTTGACAGGTTTTCATTCATTTCGGGTCTCCGTTGTGGGTTCGATTAGCCATCCCTTAATCCTGAGACTAGCTATAGTCGAAACTGAAATCTATCCTGCTTTGTGATGAGTTTCGTAGTCATTATTGAAGCGAGGGGACGTGCGCGATAGAGCCGGATCTTGTCTCACGGTGATTCCCTCCGCATGCGATGCGACTGTTTGTCATTCCGCCGTCCAATGCATGATTGTGCAGACTCAGCCTGGAGTCATGCTTAAGAAAGTGATCACCAGGAATCCAATAAATATGATCCAGACGAGAAGCAGCTGTGCGTGTTCTACGAGGGTTCGAAGCATTTAGTGGACTCCCTGCGTCGCCCGCACGAGAAGCTTTGTCGCGTATCAGGTCTGGATGCCCCGGTCTGGAGTTTCTCGACGCCGTTGAATCCAGATCCTCACCGAGAATCTGAATGTCCTTGCGCGAGAAGGGCTCCCTTACCTCTCTCGCTTCCGCTGGCGCGCGACGTTACAGCGCCTCTCGAACGCTCCCCGAGCAGCCTTTCGAGCGCTGTTTGAGCGAATCACCCTACATCGCAAAGGCTAGCAAGATGGGAACCGCCGAATCTATCGTGCTTTGTAATGAGAAGTATCGTCACTTGGAATAACGCTTGAGTCTCTCAGACATGCGCACCAGGCTGGCCAGTGAATCGGCACGCGTCTTTTCCATAACATGCGCGCGGTGGGTCTTCACGGTTAGCTCACTCGTTCCCAATTGATCGGCGATCTGCTTATTCAGAAGCCCGGCAACGACCAGGTTGAGAACTTCGGTTTCGCGCGGCGTGAGAGATTCGAAGCGCTTGCGTAGAGATTCGAATTCAGCTCGATCTTTTCGCAACTCGCGATCACGTTCTAATGCACTCTGTACCGCATCCAGAAGGTCCTGCCCGCGGACTGGCTTTGTTAGGAACTCCATGGCGCCTTGCTTCATTGCGCGCACCGTCATAGGAATATCGCCGTGACCGCTGATGAACACTGTGGGGATCTCGACATTCGAATCCTTGAGTTGGCGATGTAGGTCGAGACCATTTTGGCCGGGCATCCGGACATCGAGAATCAAGCACTTCGGAACATCCGGAATCTTAGCGCTCAAGAACTCAGCAGCTGACGCGAAGCCGAGGATACGCAGTCCGACAGACCGCGCCAGGCTCTGGATGCCTTCGCGAACCATCGCGTCATCGTCGACAACCAAAACGATCGAATCAGTGTCCTTGTCTTTCATGGTTCCAGGTGCTGATGATCCGGCAGTGTGAAGTGGAACGTGGTCCCCTCATTCAGTGTAGACTCGGCCCACATGCGACCGCCATGGGCTTCAACAATCGAATGGCTAATTGCCAGACCCATTCCGATGCCTTGCGCTCTCGTTGTAAAGAAGGGCTCGAAGAGCCTTGGAAGCGATTCTTGGCTGATGCCAACGCCTGCATCCTGGACTGAGATGCAAATACCGCTCATCGGTTCAACCTTGGATTGAATCTCCAGTTTCCGCTCACGATCATGTACGCTCGCCATCGCCTCGATCGCATTGACAATGAGATTCAGAATCACCTGTTGCAGCTGGATTCTGTCTCCGGCTATTCGAGGGATCGTGGCATCCAGCAGCAGAGAGAATGAGACGTTGTTCCGCTCGGCTTGTTCCCTCGTTAAGGCAACTGTTTCTTCAATAATCCTGTTGACGTCGACTTCAGACCGCTGCGGCACTCCTTTATTGATAAGCGAGCGAATTCGTGCGATAACCTCTGAAGCTCGTGTCGCGCCTTCGACCGCGCGTAATGCAGCGGACTGAGCTTCAGCCAGATCCGGAATTTGCAGCGACAGCCAGGACACGCAGGCATCGGCATTCGCTACCACTGCGGCAAGTGGTTGATTCACTTCATGCGCAATCGATGCGGCTAGCTCACCTACGGTCGTAATTCGTGCCATTCGCGCCAGTTCAGTTCTGACTGCTTGCAAGACCTCCTCAGTGCGTCTCTGTTCCTCCATTTGATTCCGCAAAGTGCTGTTCGCGTGTTCCAGATCCGCGGTCCTTTGAACAACTCGTAGCTCAAGTTGATCGCGAGCCTCTCTGAGTGCATTCTCCGTCTGAATTCGCCACGCAACGATACGATTGGCCACCACCTCGCAAGCGACAAATGAAACAAAAAACGGAATGTCACGAGCTTGCAGAACCCATGTTCGGAAAGGAGGGATGAAGAAGTACTGCACCGCGAACGTACTCATGCAAACTGCAAGCCACCCCGGCCCGTTCCCGCAGATCCATGTAGTGGCCAGGATCGCCGCAGGGAACAGGAACCACGATGGGTTTCCAAAAGGCTCCTGTAGGCTCAGCGAGCTGAACAATGCCGCAATCACGAAGGCGATTGCGAGTGAATATCGAAATGGCGCCTTCAGATTTCGGAATGTCGCTTGCCATGTGGTCACGAAGATATCCAAAAAGCACTATACGCGTTTGAATTCGTCTTCAGATTCATTCGCACGATGCTGTGCAGAGAAGGAAATCGCCAGATCTCCTTAGCTCTCGCCATTCCGCTGAAATTTGATATCGGACTGAATCTGTCGTATATATTCTAAGAAGGCCGACCGATTTGGTCGTAATTTCGTATTAACGAGATCAGGAGAAGTGAAAGGGACCAGGGTCCCGCGGATTGACTCTTGGCGGAGAACCGCAGAAACCCTGGCAACTGCCGCCCGTTGGGGCTGCAGACTGTCTGCATTATAGGCGGTCTGCCTCTCGCAACTGCGGTTCTCCGCACTCACCCACAGCCAATTGGTTCCATCGCACTCGCCGTGTGTTGTTGAACGCGATAAGACGGTGAAAGGCGCGATGGTTCGCTGCGATTCGACAACGGGATTCCAAATGAGAGGAGATCCATGAAACGGAAACGCGGGAACAAAGCACAGCTCAAGAAGAGGAAACTGCGTGCGCTCCGTCAAGGATTCATCGCTGTTGGTACTTTGGCCGCGTACGCAGCCTTCGGGGGAACGCGACCGGCACGCGCTGCCGAGAAGAATCCTCCCACTGTGGATGGTGCAGTGCCTGCGGCGCTTCCTCTTAAGAAATTCGACATTCCTGCCGGACCCCTGGATCAAGCGCTCACCTCATTCGAGAAGACAACCGGATTGAGAGTGAAGCTGGTGCTTCCTGAAGGAACTCTTGTTGGATTCACCTCGAAGGCCGTGGTGGGACTGTATCGAGAAGAGGACGCTCTCCGTCTTCTCCTCGATGGTACGGGGTTGAATTTCCGATTCGGCGACCGGGAAACAGTGATGATTGGCGTCCAAGCGCGAGATACAGTCTCCGTAAATGCCTCGGTCGTGGACTCTGTCGCGATGGAGAAGTTCCCCGTTCCGCTCCTTGATACTCCCCAGAGCATAACTGTAGTTCCACAGTTCGTCATGCAGGATCAGGGGCTCTCTACACTTCGCGACACTCTTCGCAATGTACCGGGCATCAGCCTGGCTGCAGGCGAGGCAGGCGCTCAGGGAGACAACCTGACCATTCGCGGCTCCACGGCACGCAACGACATCTTTTTGGATGGAATACGCGATTTTGGCAGCTACTATCGCGATTCGTTCAACTTCGAACAAGTGGATGCTCTTGAAGGGCCCGCAGGGATCCAGTTCGGTCGCGGGTCTACAGGAGGCGTTGTCAATCAGGAGAGCAAGATTCCGAGCGTAGAGAAGTTTGTCAACGTGCAGACCCAGTTTGGCACCGACCTGACCCGGAGGTTTACGGCCGATCTCAATGGCCCGCTCGAAAAAAAGCTCGGCGGTACGGCGCTTCGTTTAAATGTAATGGCGGAAGACGCTGCCGTTGCTGGACGAGATGCGGCAGAAGTTCGCAGGTTCGGGGTTGCGCCTTCGGTCTCGATCGGCCTTGAGTCGAAGACGCCGATCACTTTGAGCTACGAGCATCTCACAGAAAACGACACGCCCGACTATGGATTGCCGTGGCTCTTCAATACCGTTGCGCCCACCGCCCGCCACAGCTACTTCGGATTTCCCGACATCAATTACCTGAAGACAAACGATGACATTCTTACGTTGAAGATCGAGCACGATTTCACTCCCAAGTTGAACGTGCACATGATCGGTCGTGCGGCGAATTATCCGCGTCGAGCACAGATCACCGAACCCCAGATTTGCTCGAATGCATCGCTCAGTGTACCGGTAGGCGGCATCGTTTCATCATTACCGACTCTTTCGTACAATTCTTCCGTTCCGTGCCCCTACACTCCTTCGACGCCCGCGGACCAGATAACCCAAGTAAACCGGAATCAAATCCAGGTGAAGAGCGTGGAAGGCATGCTCTGGGATCAGCTCGAGCTGCGTTCTAGATTCGACATCGGCGAGACTCACCATGTCATTGTCGCCGGCGCCGAGGGAGGGCAGGAGGTCTCAAATCCGATCCGGTACAGCTACACAATCAACAAAGTCAACTCGGTTCCTTCTACAACATTGCTCGCTCCCGATGAGCATGAACCCTTTTCCGGAAATGGATACATCACATCGATCGTTCACACGAATTCTAAGAGCGTCGGACTCTACCTCATCGACACGGTGAAGCTAGGTCGCTTGTTCGAGTTGACCGGCGGCTTGCGTTGGGATCACTTCGATACCGACTATAACCTGTATCAGCCAACACCACCTGCCGGTGGAACAGTGACTGCGCGGGTGGGACCGATCAGCAGGTTAGACGAGCAGCCCAGCTATAGAGCTGCGTTCGTTTACAAACCTTCAACACATGGGAGTCTGTATTGCGATTACGGGACGAGCTGGAATCCCGACGCAGAGTCACTGAGCCTGAGCGTCGGCCTCGTGAACGGCAACGTCGCTCCGGAAGAGAACCGGTCCTATGAAGTGGGCGCAAAATGGAGCTTCCTGAATGATCGCGTGATGACAGAGGGTGCCTGGTTCCACACAGAGAAGGACAATGCCCACGAAACCAGCCCTACTAATTCCAATCAGATTGTCGCCGCGGGCAATCAACTGGTCAAAGGTGTGCAACTCAGCGCAGTTGGCCGTTTGCCGGATGGAATGGACCTCATGGTCGGATACGCATACCTCGACAGCGCAGTCATCTCATCGAAGTTCTTTCCCACTGCAGTTGGCTACCCTCTCGCCAACGTCCCAAGACAGACCTTCAATCTCTTCGTGACACACCGGATGCCGTGGCGGCTCAGCGGCGGATTTGGCGGCAATTACGTCGGTAGCCGGGCAGCGAGCTCAACAGTGCCTTTTATGCCAACCGGGTTTGCTCCCAATCCGAATGGTCCTGGATATGTCGTCACCCGCGTGGCCATGAAACAAGTGCCTGGTTACTGGGTTTTCAGCGCAATGCTGAAGCGACCCATTGGGGAAAAGCTTGAGTTCCAGGCCAATCTCAACAATATCCTGAACCGTTTCTACATCGATTTGCCACATCCCAGCCACCTCATTCCGAGCGCTGGAGCTAGCGCGCTGTTCGGCGTCAACTACAGGTTTAAATAGTCTGTTTCTTCTGCAAATTGTCAAACCCAATCTGTCGCTCTTGGAGTGTTCCACCCATGTTGATTACGATCCCTGATGTCCTGATTGCCGAGGAGCTTGCTCAGGCTCAGTCAGTTCTCGATGCGGCCGAGTGGATTGACGGCAAGGTAACTGCCGGTTATCAAGCGCAAGCTGTCAAAGAGAACCTGCAATTGCCGGAAGGACACCCGATAGCGGTGAGACTTGGCGAAATGGTCCTCGCCGCCCTGGCGCGTTCCCCTTTGTTTATGTCTGCGGCTCTTCCACTCAAGGTCTTTCCGCCTATGTTCAACCGCTATTCAGGCGGAGGACATTTTGGCACTCACGTCGACACCGCAATTCGGGCACTAGCTTCAACAGGACAGCGGATGCGGACTGATGTGTCAGCGACTTTGTTTCTTACTGCACCTGAACAATATGATGGTGGCGAATTGCTCGTGGAGGACACCTACGGCATGCACAGCGTCAAGCTGCCTGCAGGGCACATGGTGCTGTACCCGGCAACAAGTCTGCATCGCGTGACCCCAGTTACGCGGGGGGCACGCACTTCCTCTTTCTTCTGGATCCAAAGCATGGTCCGCAACGACTGCGATCGTACTCTGCTCTACGACCTCGATAGCGCGATTCAGCGATTAGCGAAGGATTCGCCGGGCAATCCCATCGGAGTCCAGTTGACCGGTGTCTATCACAACCTGCTTCGGCGCTGGGCGGAGATGTGAGCTGACTTTCGTGTTGCAGTCATATGCTTCGGTCAGAAAGAACGAGATAACATATTCTGCTCTACACAAGCTCTGAGGTGACATGTCATTCCCCAACCGACGAGAGTTCCTGAAGCAAGCTGCGGCCTGCGCCCTTCTTGCGAGGCAAGAACTGCTCTCCCCGGCTCGCGTTGCGGGCTCGCAGCCAGATTCAAATGCTTCGTCCTTGTTTGGTTATGTTGACCCCCTTCCAATTCCAGAGCGTCTTGCTCCCATCGAGAAGCAGAAATCAAGGTATGTTTACCGAATACGTATGAAGGAACGTTTGCACCAGATGCACTCCACCCTTCCGGCTACAAAGATCTTGGGATTCGAAGGGCTCTATCCCGGACCGACAATCGAAGCTTTGCGAGGCGAGCACATCGAAGTTGTGTAGGAGAATCAATCACCTGCTCATCACACGCTTCCGGCTGATGCGGATTCTCTCTCGCGCTGGTTCACTGAGCAGCACCTCTCGATGGGGGTTGACTGGATAAATCGACACAGCCGTCAGGGCTCAATAGCGCAGATATCTCAATGACTGCATGGAATCAATCGTGATATAAATCAGCCTGCACTGCGGCGACAAATATTGTTACGGCGCCTGCATCCCGCCAGCCCTGAGCATTCGCACGCTGTTATCGCATTGATGACACAAAGAGCAACTCGTAGAGCTTCGGCGGGCGAGAATCGCTGGTATCCTGTCGTCCTTGTCACAGTCGCCATTGCGATAAGCTACTTCGACCGTCAGACCCTTCCCGTTGCAATCGCCGCAATCCAACGGAATATACCCATCTCGGACCAGCAGTTTTCGTATCTCCAGACTGCGTTTCTGCTTTCCTATGCGGCGCTATACATCGGGGGTGGGCGCCTGCTCGACGTGCTGGGCACCCGGCGCGGATTTATGCTCATCATGCTTTGGTGGTCGATTGCCTGCGCCTTGCATGGAGCCGCCTCAGGCTTCGGGTTGCTGCTGTGTGCGCGTTTTTTGCTGGGGATGGGTGAGGGAGGCGGATTTCCTGCGGCAATCCGCGTTGTTGCCGAGTGGATTCCTCCCGAGCATCGCTCGACGGCTGTGGGCATCATTAATGCCGGGACGGCAGTCGGCTCGGTGCTGGCCCCGCCGCTGATCGGCCTTGTGCTGTTGCACAGCGGATGGAGAGTGGTCTTCTTCTCCGCCGGCGCAATCGGCATGGCATGGGTTCTGTGGTGGGTCTCATCCTATCGCGCCAGTTCCTTATCCGCACGCAAGTCGGTGCCTCCTGTTTCCATTCGCAAGCTGCTGTCCATCCGCATCGTACCGGTGTTGGTGTTCGCGAAGTTTATGAGCGATGCGGCATGGTATTTTCTGCTCTTCTGGCTTCCCAAATATCTCTATGACGCGCGCCACTTCGATATCAAGCATGTCAGCTATTACGCGTGGATCCCCTACGCCGCTTCAGGAATCGGGAGCTTGCTTGGCGGCTATTTTTCCAGCAGTCTCTTACGCCGCGGCCTCAGCATCGGTCGCGCGCGCAAGACAGCCCTTGGGCTAAGCGCGGCATTCATGCCCGCGGTAATGCTTGTGCCGATGGTTCCCGTTCACTTTGCCCTTGCATTGTTCAGCGTAGCTTTCTTCTGCCAGCAATCGTGGTCCGGCTTGGTGATGACTCTACCCGCAGACATCTTGCCACTTTCCGCGGTTGGCACCGTTTCGGGGTTCATCGGTTTCGGAGGAGCGATTGGAGGAGCGATCTTCGGAGTTGTCGCCGGATACCTGCTCCAACATGGTTTCGGTTATCAAACCCTCTTTATACTGGTCGGCAGCTTCCATCTCGTCGGATTCCTTGCAATCCTTCTGGCCGGCGGCAGAATTCAACCACTAAGCAGCAGCGATCTCAGGGAAATAGAGGCCTGAATAATGAAGATCACTGAAGTTCGCACGCGCGTCGTTCAATGGGAGGGCAACACGGTTCCGCTCCCGCCGCATTTCTGCACAAACCCCATGGACCTGGTGAGCTATCGCCAGGCTTCCATGGGAAATTTCTCTTTTCATGGATGGTTGCTGGTTGAAATCTTCACCGATACCGGACTTATCGGATTGGGCAATGCCGCACTCTCTCCCCTGGTCACCAAAACCCTGATCGATACCTACCTCAAGCCGATCCTGCTGGGCAGTGATCCATGGGATACAGAATTTCTATGGCAGCAGATGTATCGACGCACTATGGCGTTTGGACGCAAAGGCGTGGCCATGACTGCCATTTCTGCTGTCGACATTGCTCTCTGGGACATTCTTGGCAAGGATGCGAAGCAGCCCGTGTATCGCCTGCTTGGCGGACGCACAAAGGAACGTATTCCCGTTTATGCGAGCCGGCTCTACGCAATGCGAATCGATGAACTCCGTACCGAAGCCAAGCGCTATAAGGACGAAGGCTACACCGCGATGAAGCTGCGCTTCGGCTGGGGCCCAATCGATGGGCGCGAAGGCATGATGAAGAATATAGAGCTCGTCCGCAATGTGCGCGAGGTGATCGGAGAGAGCATTGACTTGATGACCGATGCCTACATGGGCTGGACTCTCGATTACGCCAAGCGCATGCTGCCGCTACTCGAGCCCTTCGGCATCCGCTGGCTGGAGGAACCCGTCATTCCCGACGACACGCGTGGGTACCGGGAGTTGAAGAAGTATGGCCGCGTACCAATTGCAGGCGGTGAGCACGAACACACCATCTTCGGATTTCGCTCTCTGCTCGAAGAAGACGCGCTCGACACAATCCAGTTCGATACCAACAGGGTAGGGGGCATCAGTCAGGCTCGCAAGATATCGGCGCTCGCTGAATCGTTCCAGGTGCCTGTCGTACCTCACGCGGGGCAGATGCACAATTATCATGTCGTGATGGCCAACCTGAATTCGCCCATGGCAGAATTTTTTCCCAAGGTGGACGTTGAAGTTGGCAACGAACTCTTCTGGTATATCTTCGATGGCGAACCGCTGCCAAAGCAGGGCTATATCGATCTCGACGAGAACACGCCAGGGCTAGGCCTCACCGTGAACGAGGAATCTCTGAAGCGCTTCAAGATCATCGAGTAGAAAGGAAACTTTCCTTGCATCTGGTACAAATCCAGAACGCAACTCAGCGGCGTGTAGCGATTGTTCGTGAGCCGCATCTCGTTCTGTTGCGCGAAGTGAACTCTACGTTTGGGCTGGCAGAAAAAGCGCTATCTGAGAAGCGTGACCTTTCCGAGCTCGCCGGCTCTCTGGCGACAGGCGAAGCCCTGAGCTACGACGCAATCTATGACGGCAGATCGGATTGGAAACTGCTGCCTCCTATCGACTGCCCGGGAAATCCGCATCGCGTCCATGTCTCGGGCACCGGTCTGACGCACCTGGGTAGTGCACGAGAACGCCAGGCCATGCATATCGCGCCAACTGCCCAAGAGCAGGCCACGATGACCGACAGCATGCGCATGTTCGAGTGGGGGCGGCAAGAGGGGCGGCCCTCCGGTAATGAAATCGGAATCGCCCCGGAGTGGTTCTATAAAGGCGATGGTTCGATTCTCCAGCCGCCCTTCGGTCCTCTCATGATTCCGGGCTTTGCAGAAGACGGAGGAGAAGAAGCCGAAGTCGCAGCCATCTACATCGTTGCGGACGACGGAACTCCCTGGCGAATCGGCATGGCTGCAGGAAACGAATTCTCCGATCACATCTTCGAACGGCGCAATTATTTGAACCTCGCGGGTTCGAAGCTTCGGACCTGCAGCATCGGCCCTGAATTGGTGATCAACGCCTGTTTCGAAGACGTACCCGGAACTGTTCGGATCTTGCGCAATGGCCAATCCATCTGGGAAAAGCAGATTCGAACAGGCGAAGAGAACATGTGCCACAGCCTCATAAATCTTGAACATCACCATTTCAAATTTACCGCTCATCGCGAGCCAGGCATGGTGCACGTCCATTTCATGGGCGCTGACTGTCTTTCTTTTGGCGAAAGCATCTGCCTTCAATTCGGCGATATGACCGAAATTCAATTTGCGGAGTTTGGCCGTCCACTGCGAAATACAGTGATCGCTGAGAAACCGCTGACCACGCAGCTACGCGTGCAAACGATGAAATAGACGGAGACATAAGAATGAAGCCAACTGTCGCATTATTGGGGCTGGGGACAATGGGACGCGGAATGGCGGCGAACCTGTTGAAGGCGGGTTTCCCATTGACCGTCTGGAATCGGACGAAAGCGAAAGCACAGTTCCTGACTCAAACCGCGGCGACGATCGCTGATACGCCCGCACAAGCAGTGAAGAACTCCGCCGTAGTCCTCGCAATGTTGGCCGATGATGCAGCTTCGCGCGCTGCATGGCTTGGGCGAGATGGCGCTCTGGCGGGCATGCCCTCGGGAAGCGTCGCTATCGAGTGCAGCACTCTCAGCCCGGATTGGATTCGTGAGCTGTATCAGGCATGCAGCCAGCGCGGCTTGCGCATGGCGGAAGCCCCCGTAACGGGCAGCCGCGCCCAGGCCGAAGCTGGCCAGCTCAATTTTCTCGCCGGCGGCGACCAGGAAACGATCGCGGCAGTCACCCCCGTGCTGCAGTGCATGAGCAAACAGGTTCTGCATTTGGGTCCAGTCGGAAGCGGAGCGCAACTGAAGCTTATTAACAACTTTCTGTGCGCTGTGCAGGTTGCCTCCTTCGCGGAGGCTCTCGTCTGGATGGAGCGAACCGGGCTTCGGCTCGATTCGGCGATTGACTTCCTTACACGAGGCGCACCAGGCAGCGGCATTCTATCAGCCATGTCAGAACGGATGACGAGCCGTACTTACGACGTGAATTTCCTTCTCCGCCTCATGGCCAAGGATCTCCGCTACGCCCGTGCCGCCGCTGCACAACTGGGCATTGATGTTTCTACGTCCTTCCCCGCCCAGGATCTCTTCCGCAAAGCCGAAGAACAGGGACTCGGAGAAAAGGACATGTCCGCCGTTGTGGAGGTGATTCGTCAAGCGGCCGAAATTCATCTCAAGCAAACAAGCTGATCGCCGTCGACGCTCTTTTGTTCCAGCCCAAATGCCTCTGGTCTTCAGGCACGATCCGCACTGCGGCGGTCATTGCGCTCGATCATTACTGTGGACACCGCCGCCACACCGCAGACGATGGCCAGGAGCACCCATCCAGGGTGTGCCGGCCAGAGAGCCTCGTGTAACCTCACAACCCATACCAGGATGCCGGCCGAAGCGCCGACTGCAGCGCCAACCCATTTAGCTTCCTTACTCATATGTCCTCACCTTGCGATTCGCTGAAACAATGGCAGCTTATGAGTGTGGACTTCAGCGAGAGCACAGACGTTCTCGTCCACACGGCATATCTTCAGTGCGACGATCGTGTTTCTCCCCATTTGTAAACGAGTTCGGCATAGCCAAACTGAGCGTTTTGACCAGCTGGATAGATAGTGGCGGGAACCCCTCCCCCTCCAGCGTGACCGTAATAGAAGTTCGCTGTGATGCTCTTGGTCGCCTGCCAACTGGAGGTGAAATCGACCACCGTGGCCATCGAAGTATGGCCGTTGCTGGGGCGTCCCACATACCCGAAGACCTTCTTGTCGAAAGCACCGCCGCTCAGGTACCAGAGGTCCTCCTTCGACGCGAGCTGCAGCCAATGAACATCGGCGCGGAAATCGAGCCGTTTCGCTGGTCGATCTACAACCTGGATGAAGCCGTCTCGATTGTTCATCAGGTTGTAAAACGGAAAGTGCGCATAAATCCAGGGCGTAGGAAGCACCTGGAAAAATGTCTGATGACGCTTATCGAAAGGGTCCGTATCGCCGCTGCCGTAAAAGTAGCCACCACGTATCCAAGGGGCTGTTTTGAGCGATTTGTATTGATAACCTCCCTCGAGCGCTCCGGCTTTCGCGTTTTGGTCGAGAGATCCCCACTCGCCGTTCTGTAATACGCCCCATGCGAGCAGGTCGAACTGACCGCCCCGGATCGGGATACTGGCGATAAAGTCGCCGCCGTATGTTCCGACGCGAATGTTGTTGTGCTCGGCTTTGCGCACTAAAAGGGGGCGATTGTCTGTCTTCGTGATCCCGGTCCGGCCGTCATGGTATCCGAGAGCGAAGGCGCGCCACAGGACATGTTGCTTCAATTGAGAATGTGTGAGTGCCAGGTATTGCACATCCACGTCGAGTTCGGGGTTTCCATTCATGTTGAAGACGCCCTGATCGGCGCGGCCCGCCATTGCCGTCAGATCCCACGATCCGTCGCCATAGTGTCCATCGATGCCATCAAAGCTCCGTTGCGCAGTGCTGAAGCCAAAATTGCCGACGAGGCGTTGCGAGATTCGGTTGGATTGAAGCCATGCGAGATTTGTATTGCTCGGCTTCGTCTCGAGACCGTCGAAGAACTCAAACCTTCCGAGTCGAATATTTTTGTCGGTCCCCGCGTGATAGCGAAGATAGCCTTGCTTGAGGAAAGCTGCGGCAGCGTTTCGGACATTTCCATTCGATGCGTAGTAGGTTGCGCCGAGGCCCATCTGCCCTTGAGCGGAAAGTGGCGAAACGGCGTCCTTTGGTGCCCAGAGCACAGCTGGCTGAGATAACTCAAGTTGCCAGTCGAATTTCCCGACGTTTTGCGAGACTCCGACCCTTAGTGTCGATTCGAGGTAGCTGTACGTTTCCGATTGTGGCGGCGCTGCGAACCATTGCCAGTTCTCCACGCGCGACCGCTCATAAACTGAGACGGCTACTCCGGAGGGCGCAGCGGCGGCGGGCTTACCCGGAGTCGCGGATTGACCGGCGGCCGGAATGAGGGAGAGGATCAAAGATAAAGAAAAAAAGATCGAAAACAATGGGCGGAATCGCACGTGTTTCTCCAGTAGCTGTGGCTTCTATACATAGTTCACAGGAAAAGACTGCTGCGATCAGTGACTTTTGTCGCCCGACATTCACTTCGGCGGGTTTTCGCCCTCAGACACTGTGGATTTCGATTGAATCGATTGACATAAGTCACTGCAATCCGATCTCGATGCATGAAAATGGGTTACCACCCAGGGGTAGGCTGCTCCGACGGGGTTTGTTGCCGAGCACATTGCTCCGTGAAGCACTTGCCCTTACTCCCAACCGCGACGGTTTCCAAATTGCTATGCCGGAACATGGCAAGATCGCTGCCGCAACCAGCGAATTCGACCTGACGCGCATTAATCCACAGAATCATCTGGCTTTCAGCGGGATGGCGAATTGATGGCGGCCTCCGCCCCCCGGTCGTAACGCCGCCATCGCGGAGAAGTGGCTCCCTCAATGTCTGCTAGTATCCGTGCATCTCAGAGATTTACAGGAGAATCATGACGAATACATCCAGCCGCCGCAGTTTTCTAATTGCAGCAGGAGTTAGCGCGCTCGCCTCGACAAAGGTGTTTGGCGCAAACGACAGACTTCGCATCGGGGTAATCGGTGCCGGCGGCCGCATGCGAGGACTGCTCAACGCAGCCGAGAGCACTGGCGTGCCGTTTGAGATCGTGTCCGTGAGCGACGTGTATGGCCCGCACCGCGAAGAAGTGAAATCCCGCGCAAGCGCGAACAATGCAACTACGTGTATGGACTACAAGCAGGTGCTGGACGACAAGAGCATCGATGCAGTCATCATCGCAACCCCGGATCACTGGCATGTTCGGATCGCTGTTGCAGCCATCGCCGCCGGCAAGGATGTGTACCTGGAGAAGCCGGTGACACATACCCTCGAGGAAGGCGAAATTCTCAGAAAGAGCGTTCGATCGAGCAGGCAGATTCTGCAGTGCGGAATGCAGCAGAGGAGCTGGCCTCACTTCCGTAACGCCGTCGACCTCATTCAGGGCGGCGCGCTCGGACAGGTCACGCAGGTGCGCACCTACTGGTGGCAGAACTATGGAACGAACTGGATCGCAAAACCCGTGGATGCGGCACAGCTTGACTGGAAACAGTGGCTCGGCGGAGCGCCTGACCAGCCCTTCACGCAGGAGAAGTTCCACCGCTGGCGCTGGTTCTGGAACTTCGGTGGCGGCGCGATGACGGACTTGTTCTCGCACTGGATCGACGTCGCCCAGTGGGCGATGAAAGCGGACGAGCCAAGTATGGCGTTCATGCTCGGTGACAAACACGTGTTCAAGGAATGGGAGTGTCCGGACACCATTCAAGCGGCCTTCCGCTATCCCGGTTTCGATGTAGTCTACGAGGGCATGATGAGTTCATCCATCGATGATGGCGGGCTGGAGTTTCGCGGCACGGAGGCGACCCTCAAGATCGACCGTTCTGGCATGAGCATTTCCCACGAAGGTGTGAAAGGCGATCGAAACCCCACCCTGAAAGAGGAAAGCTTCGAAGACGGCACAAACACGCATATGCGGAACTTCTTCCATTGCATCAAGACACGCAAGGAACCGAACGCACCTGTCGAAACAGGAATTGCCGCAGCAAGAGCAGGACATATCGGGAACCTGGCTTACCACCGCGGCGGCATCACCTCCTGGCCGGCGGAGAAACCGAAATGATGCCCGGTCAATGACAAGATCGCCCTCCTGTCTTGCAGCTTATTTCACTGGTCTGGCGCACAATGGGATCGCAATCATGAACGAAAGCCAGGAGGGGCGACAAGCGTAGCGCGTTTTTATGTAGACGCTCATTTGCGCCGTTACTCTTTTGAAATGAAGTATTTATCAGTTAAGTCGTTTAGATGCTTGCACCTGGGAGCGTCGCTCGCTGTAAACGCTTGATTCTAAATGCAGCCTGTCGGGGGGGAGGGGTATCGATAGAGCACGTTGAGAGTTGAAGGGCGCGTCGGTTCGAGAGCCGACTTGAAAGGTTGCCAGCCTTCGTCGTTGGACCAGGACTGAGGGCAGGAACCTGAACTTCGGTATCATCAAACCATGCAGGCTGCTTCCGCAGATAACACCCAACTCACTGGCTTTCGCACCTATGATCCACTTCTCGAGCCCCTCGCAGGCAAAGTGAAAGCGGGTACTCGTCTCAGTTTCGAAGATGGCCTCGCCATGTACCGATCGAAGGATGTGCTCGCGGTCGGCTGGCTTGCGAACTACGTGCGCGAGCGCATGCATGGCGACATCACCTACTTCAATGTGAACCGCCACATCAATCCGACGAATGTTTGCGTGGCTGCCTGCAAGTTATGCGCATTCGGACGCAAGAAAGGTGATCCGGCCGGTTACACGATGGCCCTTGAAGAGGCTTGGCAAACGGCCGCCTCTGGCTACAGCGAGGCCGTAACGGAGTTCCACATTGTCGGCGGACTTCATCCCGATCTTCCACTCGAGTATTTTCTGGACCTCGTTCGCGGGCTCAAGCAGCGCTTTCCCCAGGTACATGTCAAGGCCTTCACGATGGTCGAGGTTGCGTATCTCGCCCGGCGGGCCAAACTCTCCATTGAAGACACGCTGGTAAAGATGCGTGAAGCCGGAGTCGATTCCATGCCGGGTGGCGGCGCAGAAATCTTCGCCACGCGCGTTCGCTCCATCATTTGCGATCACAAGATTGACGGCAACGAATGGCTGGACACCGCACGTCTCGCGCACAAACTTGGATTCAAATCGAATGCAACGATGCTGTACGGTCACATCGAGAACGATGAAGACCGTGTCGATCATCTATTGAAGCTTCGCGCAGTCCAGGACGAAACCAACGGTTTTCAGACTTTCATCCCACTGGCATTCCATCCAGAGAACACGCCGCTTGATCATCTCGCAGTGACAACGGGACTCACCGACATTCGCCAGATTGCCGTCAGCCGCCTGCTGCTGGATAATTTCCCGCACATCAAGGCTTACTGGCAGATGCTCACGCCGAAGATTGCGCAGATCGCGCTGCGCTTCGGCGCCGACGATCTCGATGGTACGGTCGTCGAAGAAAAGATTTATCACGATGCAGGCGCGACCACGCCGCAGGGCATGACGCGCAAAGAATTGTGCCGCTTGATCACGGAAGCAGGCCGCGTTCCTGTGGAGCGCGACACGCTGTATCACTCAGTCACACGCAACGAGGACACCTTCACGGTCGCTGTCTAGCAAGAAAGTAGATGTATGGGTGAACTGAGCCTCTATGCAGTTGTCGGCCTCTGCATCGGATTCCTTTGGGGAATCGGATGCTCGCTTGCGATCCTTTACTCGATCTATCTCGGCGGATATCGCAAAGCCGTCGAAGAGTCGATGGCTGAGGTGAAATCCGATCGTTTCGTGCGTGCAGTGAAGAGAATCATGGCTCGTCGCGAAAGCAAGCAGAACATTGCAAGCCGCACGGTCTAGGGTTCCCGGTTCAATACATCCAGCTGCATTCGCGAACGAAGTCAGAGCCTTCCGTGCGACGCCAACTCCTACCTGCTTTTTCCACGACAAAAATTCCGCCGCTCCCGCAATACTTTCCGCATTTCTTCACCACGGAAACAAGTGCCTTCAAGTGCGTATGATCAAAGCCAGGAACGCCGAGATAGCGCACATGCTTGGTCGTCGTGTATGGCCTGCAATCCGCGCTCTGGGCGTGAGTTTCGATACATGACTCTGCTTTGCCTGCTTCTGTTGCGGGTAACAGAACGTACGTTGATGGCAGCGAGAACTTCTTCTCCCATCGATGGCTTTGCTTGTTGGCAGCCACAAACGCCTGGGTCAGTTCACGCTCTTCGTCCGTCGAAGGCTTGAGGCAGCTTCCATCCACTTGCGGGATGTCCGTGAGTGAATACTCAGAGAACGCCAACGGTTCCGCCTGCGGCGATTGGTACAGCGCCGAATAGACTTCGTATGCATCAGGCGTTATTGCTGCACCGCCGCGCTGATTCAGCGGACTTGTCACCGACAAATCAGGAATAGGCTTCGATACAGGCGCCTGGACATGATGCGGAGCGATAAATCGGATGAGGACAATCGCGAGCGCGACAACTGCCACGCTCGCCCAGATCCATAACGTGCGCGAGAGCTGCATCGCAGTCTCCTCACTCGAGAGCTATTGCCGCAGAATTTTTCCGTCCTTCATGACGAAGCTGACGTGCTCGCAGGTGGAAATATCGTCGAGCGGATTGCCTGGGACGGCGACAATATCTGCGAAATATCCGGGCTTTAACTCGCCGATCTGTCCAGCCCAGCCGAGCAGTTTGGCGCCATTGATCAAGTCAGCCTGCAAAACGGCGAGCGGCTTCATGCCGTACTGAACCATCAACGTCATCTCGCGTGCCTGCGTGCCGTGCGGAAACGGACCGACATCCGAGCCGACCGCGAATTGCACACCAGCAGCAACCTGCTTCTTGAATTCGCGGATCTTGTAGTCAAGCATCTCCGCTTGCGTTGCTGCCTGATCCTGCGACTCGCGGTGCTTCGCAAAGTACTCAAAGATCGTGAAGGTCGGAACCGCAAAGATGCCCTGTTGCTTCATCAGCCGAACCGTCTCATCACTGAGCTGAGTTGCATGATCGATCGAAGCGACTCCAGCTTGCGCTGCATACAGCGTTCCCGGTTCTCCCATCGCGTGCACACCGACAGTTGTGCCCATTCGCCGCGCCTCTTCAACGGCAGCGCTCAGTTGAGCAGCTGTGTATTGATAAGGCGTATGTAGCACGCCATCGATCATGCGATCCTTGCCGGTCTCGTAGATCTTCGCGAAGTCGGAGCCTTGCTTGTGCTGCTCGCGCATGACCTCGACTAGTTGCTCGGCTGAGTTCGCGTAGTCCGCGTTCGACAGGACGTGTTGTGCGGGATTGTACTTGTTCGCGTCCTCGTGGCCGCCGAGGATATCGATTGCATTGCCGCTGACCCGAAGTCGTGGTCCAGGAATGATGCCCTTGTTGATCGCATCGCGAATCGCACTATCCGCAGAGCCAGCGCCTTCAGTCCCCATATCGCGCTCCGCGGTGTAGCCTGCCATCACGTCGTCCTTCGCGGCCTGCTCGGCGAGAATCACGCGCCAGGGGATTGATTCTTCCACCGTCTGAAGATCCTCGGCTCCCGGATGCAGAAAGAGGTGGATGTGCGCGTCGATGAGTCCAGGCATCAGCGTCGCACTTCCGAGGTCGATCACCTTCGCACCCGCAGGATGCTCGACGCTTGTTCCGACAGCCTTGATCCGATTCCCCTGAACCAGAATTTCGCCGGGTTGGATCACGTTGCCGGTATCCACCTGCAGAAGCCGTGCAGCGTGCAATACGACAGCGGTCTGCTGCTGTTGAGCGGCTACGAAACACGGCGCGAAGGCCAGAAGTAATCCAGATAGAAATGGACGCGAACGCATGATGTCTCCGATACGAATTGAATATACAACTGCGGAAGAGCAGCCGAGGTCAAGAAGTTGCATCCCGGCTTTTCACAGATATTCAAGGAAGTAGCATGCTGGCACTCAGCAACTCGATGGTATTATCCGGGCAAAGGATTTCATCAAAAATCATGCAGAACGACTACTACGTACTTGCGCACGAGCAAGCCAGCAGGGAACGTGCCGACCTTCGCACCCAGATCGAAAATCTCCTCGCCCGCGATTCCAAGCTCGAAAAGCTGGTGGATTGCCTCAAGGAATTCCTTCCCGAACCGGCAGCTGCAGAGGTGCACGCTGACGGACATCACGAAAACAACGGCTCACACGAGCATCACAGCTAGTCTGTTTCGTTCATCCCTCGTCGCTCTAATACGCTCCGATTCCCGTGATGTAGTGGCCCAGTATGAGCGCGTGGATGTCGTGCGTGCCCTCGTACGTCTTCACGGATTCAAGGTTCATCATGTGGCGCATAATCGGGTAGTCCTCAGTGATGCCATTTGCGCCGAGAATGTCTCGCGAAATGCGCGCGCACTCCAGCGCCATCCACACGTTATTGCGCTTAGCCATCGAGATGTGCTGATGGCCGACGCTTCCCGCGTCCTTGAGGCGTCCGACCTGGAGCGAAAGCAGTTGAGCCTTCGAGATCTCCGTCAGCATCCATACGAGTTTGTCCTGAACGATCTGATGGCTGGCGATTGGCTGGTTGTGGAATTGCTTCCGCGCTTTTGCATACTGCAGCGCCGTGTCGTAGCAGGACATCGCGGCCCCGATTGCGCCCCAGCTTATGCCGTATCGCGCCTGATTCAAGCACATCAGGGGACTCTTCAAACCACCGGTTCCGGGTAGCAGATTCGAGGCAGGCACATGAACCTCCTGCAATGAAAGCCCGCTGGTGACAGATGCCCGCAGCGACCACTTGCCATGAACCTCATATGCGCGAAATCCCGGGCGATCGGTTTCCACGAGGAACCCGCGAACCTGGTGGTCTTCATCTTCCACCTTGGCCCAGACGATTGCGACGTCGGCAATGTTGCCCGAGGTGATCCACATCTTCTCGCCGCTCAGGATGTACTCATCGCCGGACTTTCGCGCGACTGTGGTCATTCCGCCTGGATTCGAACCAAATCCGGGTTCAGTCAACCCGAAACAGCCCAGCTTTCGGCCCGAAGCCATCGCCGGCAGCCACGCGTTCTTCTGTTCGTCCGAGCCGAAGGTGTAGATCGGATACATGCACAGCGCCGACTGCACGCTCACGAAGCTGCGAAGTCCCGAATCTCCGCGCTCCAGTTCCTGCATCACGAGACCATATTCGACATTCGACATGCCCGCGCAACCGTATCCGTCGATCGTTGCCCCGAAGAAGCCGAGTTCGCCCATGAGAGAAACGAGTTCGCGCGGAAAGCGTTCGGTTCTGTAACACTCCTCGATGATCGGAACGACGTTGTCTTCGACGAAGTCGCGCGCGGTGCGCCTGACCAGGAGTTCATCTTCGCTGAAGCTGGAATCGAGATGGAGAAAGTCAAACCCCTGAAACTTGAATCCCATCATTGCACCTTGCCATTTCTGTGTCGTCCAAACCTGCAAGGCTAGCAGATAGGGCGTGAGCTGTTCCAGGACAGTTGGTTTGTGAGAAGACACCCGCAAGCGCGAATCAGGTGGTCACCTGCTGCAGGATTTCGGCTCTGTCTCTGATTTGCTAATCGCATCCA
>DATNFD010000182.1:0-5101 GCA_035606555.1 Occallatibacter sp. | reverse complement strand
ACACCAGCGCGGGAATGGGATGACAGATAAAGTCTGCCTTGTCTGAGGGACTTACCGACGGATTATTGCAATCGGCACAGGTGCGATCCTGGGCTTGTCTCTTGGTACCGCACCCCACCACCTCGATCGGTTCGCAGAGATTCCGGCAGTCACTCGGATCCAGCTAATCTCGTCTGATTCGTCTTCTCTCGTCGTGCGAGTGCTTGACGATGCGGTGCTCGACATACTTACCGGAAAGCCATGAGATGACTTCAGCGGAGTCCTTCAGATCCTCAGGTGGTGAAGGCATTTTTTCGCCACATGCGGCACAAGTCGCTAAGACCGGGCTCATCTCGTTGTCGTAATCGATTTTGAGTTCAGTTCGGTACATAGGATGATTCTGCAGGCGGTGACTAGACTTGCTGATATCCAGCCATGAGCTGTCTTGCTGACTCGCATTTTGCGACCGTCAAAATTGATATCATGGGCACCCAAGGGAATACCAGATGGCGCTTGGTCAATAACAGGTTGGATGTAATCCCAGACATCGAGTTTGCGCGGCGAGATCTTATTGCCCGAACGACGAACGGTGCTTCCAGCCCCATGCCTTTCAACACACCTTTCACCAGCACAGTTTCACGAACGAAGACACTCGGACCCTCATCAAGAGCCTCCAGGTAGAAAAGAATGTGTTCCCCCTGCAACCCAGTAAAGAAATTGCAGGGGGTGGAATGGGAAAGCCGTTCCCCGCATTTTGAATCGGTTGGGAAGTCTAGATGGATGCTCTCACATCATCGATCCATGCAATGTGATTTCCATCACTCGGGTTTCTCCCCAATGATCGAAGGAATCCTATTGCCAATCAGTGTATCGCAATCAGTAGAACGATAGCCAACGACCAGGCTACAAGGCTATCGAGTATGCCGCCCGGGCCGCTCGAGAATCGCGATTCGATGCGTCAGGGTCTCTGTGAACTCAACAATGCCGGGAACTTCTGGTCGAGGCCTGTTGTTTCTCCACTACCTGAACGTTGGCACGCAAGATCTCAAGTGCATAGTTCGAGATGAGGTCTTGCTGCGCTGTTGTTGGAAGGACGATCTGGTTTTTGTTTGCCGAAATCGTCGTGAGCGCTTCGGACGCGCATCTCGTCAGGTCTGCTACCCAATACTTCGCTTTCGAGTTCTTTGACTCGCACAAAGCAAACGCAAGCACTTCCATCCGGTGGACGAGAAACCGATTAGGCTCATCTGGATTAAGATCTGCGATGACTGTTCACCGCGAAGACCAGTATCAGGAAGGTTGAAATGGAAACGATCCGCTTCTAAGCGGCACGATATGAACTCCGTCGTAGCAGATCCTATGAATATCGAGGTGAATTCGTCGAACGCGAAATCCAGCACAGTGCTGCTAAAGCAAACACGCCTCCCATGGACTTATCGGGTTTTAAACTCCAGGCGCCCCCAGAGTTGAACCGAAACTCTGACTTTGCGGCATTCTTCAAACCCATGCAAACTGCAGCCGAGCCAGCTCTTACTCATTTAGTGAAGACCATGGCGCGGGCAGCCACCATCAGCTACTATCTCCGAGCGATCCGATTCAAAGCCGTTGTGCAATTCGCTCCGCTCCATCTGGTATGCAACTTCGCTGCGCTGAACCGCTTCCGAATCAGTAAGTGTCCCGGAGGCATTTATTAAGCGGCATATGCGAATCTTGGTTGTAGACGACGAGCTGACAATCGCGGACACCCATACGTGCGGTTGCAGAATGCAGACGGGCACGCAGTGGTGATCGTCGGAGGCGAGGAGGAGGACCACAAGACGGGACTGGCGGATGATGGCAATGAGCGGTTTGAGCATCTGGAGATTAGGACGCGGCAACGGTTTCCGATGGTCGAGAAGATAGAAGTTGCCTGGTCCGGAGAGATTGTGGAGCCGGTGGACGGGCTGGCTTTCATCGGACCAAATCCGGTAGACAATGACATTTACGTCGTCACGGGTGATTCCGGGAACGGATGATACACTGCACGATCGCCGAATTCTTCTTACAGATCTCATCCAGGGGCGCGAGAACGAATGGGCGACGCTTTACGATCCGTCGCGTATCACTTGCGTGCTAAGCCGGATTTCGCCAAAGAGAACCTTAATGTCGTTGCGCAGTACGGCGACCATGCGAATGTAGTAGGAGACATTGATCGAGTTCGAGAAATTGGGCGGGAACCGGGGGCATTAGTGAGGCAGGGCCTCAAGAAGATCGCCGTATATCGCGACAGCAAGGGAACCTGCATAAATGCTCCGCAGTATGTCCTCATCTCGGGTGCATTGTGGATTGGAACGATACTGAGAAAACCTGGGATTGCCCTTGCCAGGGTTCGCGTTTCGACCCGCTCCGCCTATTTGAACGGTCGACGAGAATTACATTACGCACCATTTGGGGCTTGCTCGCAAATGCACTTTCAATTCGTTGTTTTTCTTGCGGGAGCTTCGACATCGCAGTCGGATCAAAGTCAATTCCAGATTTGCTGTTTCGAAAGCAACCCGATAAGCTTTGGCCGTATCTTGCATAAACTTCCTCCGCAGAATCAGACTAGCGGAGACTCTAATCGAATTCTATTGCCCGAATGATCACTGAAATACAACTCTCTGCCTTGGACGATCACCAGATCGGCCCAGTGAGTGATCTAAATCACTCATTTCCAAAGCGAAGCCTCGTTCAAGAGTTGCTCAGCCCGCCGAAGCGGCAGTCTATTAAGGGCAAGATAATTTCAGCTTCTCTGCACTTCCTCGCTGATCAGAGAATGAACCTTGTCTGAAACGATGCGCCAGTCGCATTCCGTTTGAAGTCTAGCTACGAGAAGCATGTTCAGGCGTCTGTTTGGCTGTAGCTTTTCGGAGAGGAGAAGAATCACACGACGCTTAATTTTGGCAACCGCAGGGTCGCCAGGCATCGTCTCTTCCATTTTCTCGATTGTGGATCTAACTGCTTCAGCTCAGCGTGACGGTGAATACGGCATGAGCACTCGACGAAATCAGATGCTTGAAGTCGAGTGATTGGTTGTAAACGTCTACAGAACGGACGTCAGTGGGATTTCGTTCCCGCATCTGCGGAAGCTCCCGCTCCTGGTTCAGCCGATGCAGTTTTCCAGGCAGCCAAGACTTGCGGAGGCAGCTTGTCCATATGAGTCAAAAAGGTAGTCACCTGCCATATTTGGAATTCCTTTAGGCTCGTTTTCCACCCTGGCATGCCGCTCAAGCGGACTCCGTGCTCAATGATGAAAAAGTTCTGATTCTCCGGCATGTCTGGCGGATCTTCAACGAACTGGGGCACGCGCGGATAGAACGAATCGCCGAAGGCTGAATGAGGGTGGGAAATATCCCCATGGCAGCCCGCGCAAGCTGACTGATAGATCTTCATGCCTGCCAGCAGGTTTTCGTCATTGAGTTGAATAGGATTTTTCATGTCGGGTGTGCGCCGATCCACCGAGGCATCCAGAGCCGGCATTGCAAGTTTTGTCTCCAGCGAACTTGGCTCAGCATCGGCGCGTGGGTCGACAAATCCAAAGCGCACATAGCAAAATATCGCTGCCAGAACCAAAACCACTGCTGATATAAACCCTAGGAAAAATCTGAGCAAGCGGGAGCCTCCCTTCGGTGACTTTCGATCGTAGGCACATTTCTTGTGTCGGCGATAGAGAAATGACCCTGTCCACGAATAGAACGGCGTCATCGGCGCGAACCACGCCGCTTTGCAGATTATTCAGCTGGTGACAGGTCGCTGATCGCTGGCCCGTTTAACACTTTTCCCAGTGCATCAAATCGAGATCCGTGACATGGACAATCCCAACTTTGCTCGACCTCGTTCCAAGCAACAACACAACCGAGATGGGGGCATACAGCAGAGAATTCGTGCAATACGCCCTTTTCGTCGCGATATACGGCGACCTTCTTTAGTCCCCGCCGTTGGACAGCGCCAGAGTTTGGCGAAACGTCTTGAGGGCCATCGATCTCACCGCCGCTCAACAGGTCTCTATACTGCCCGACAACGTTCAGATTCTCGCTAGCGAACTCTTTTGCCGCTCGAAGCGAAATGCGGGACGGGTCATAGACCGTTGCCCACTCGTTTTCCTTGCCGAGAATGAGATCGCGCAGCAGTATGCCGGCAATCGTCCCGTGCGTCATGCCATTGCCAGAATCGCCGGTGGCGATGTAAACATTTGAGGCATCGCCTGGATTTCGCCCTATATAGGCGAGGCCGTCGACCGGCTCCATCACCTGGCCTGACCAGCGATAGACGGTCTCCTCAAGTCTCGGAAATCGTTCTGCTGTCCACACTCGAAGTCGAGCAAAGCGCTCTTCGAAATCATCTGCCTGACCCGTCTTGTGGTCTTCCCCGCCGACGATCAAAATGTCATGCGCAGATGTCTCTTTTTGCAGGCGAACGTAGTGGTAAGGATCCGAAGTATCCCAATAGAGAGCTCGGGACACTGACCCATGAGGGACCCGTATGCCAATGACATACGTGCGATAAGCTGCCTGCTTGGTGTGGATCGTGACCCAGTCATTGACCGGAGCATTCGTGGCCACAACCACGGCATCCGCCTCGACAATGCCTCCAGCACTTGTCTCCACGCGCGCATGCTCACCACCTTCCATCTTTGTCGCATGTGAGCGCGTGAAGATCTTTCCTCCACGGTTGTTGAGACACTGCGCCAATCCAGTCAGGTATCTCAATGGATGAAACTGGGCTTGATGCGGAAACCGCAGGGAAGGTCCGGTGTCAAACGAGGCGAGCGGTGCCCTTTCAATTAGCTCTACATCCCTTAGTCCTGCCCGGTGGGCGGCTTTGAGCTCCCGCGAAAGAATCTCAGGATTGTCGCCAGGCGCCACAAAAAGATATCCGTCCAAACGTTCGAACTCACAATCAATCTGTTCGCTGCGAACTATCTCTTCAATCTCGTCGATTGCTCCTGTATGACTTTGAGCTGCCAGACGAGCGCCCTGTTCACCGTGGAGGCGCTCAAGGTCGAAATACCGATCGTCGAGCGCATTTACCAGGTGAGCTGTCGTGCGGCTTGTTTCTCCGCAGCCGATGTCTACGTCCATGACAATCACCTTTCGGCCAGCAC
>DATNFD010000181.1:0-3577 GCA_035606555.1 Occallatibacter sp. | reverse complement strand
AGGCTATACCGGGCAAAAGAATTACGCCCTGGAGCTGTGCACGAAGGATTGGATTCTCTCTCTTGACGCTGACGAAGAAGTCAGTTCGGAACTGGCGGAAGAGATCAAGCGGGTGCTCGCGAATTCCGGCCCCCTGGATGGCTACGCAATCCCGCGCAGAAACCTGTTTCTCGGACGCTGGATGAAGCACGGGGGCTTTTATCCTGATCCAAAACTGCGTCTGTTTCGCCGCGGCAAGGCCTATTCGACCGGCCGGGATCCCCACGATCGCTTTGACATGAAGCAAAGCAAACGCGTGGGGCGTACTCGCGGCGCGATGATTCACCACACCTACCCGACGCTCATTCTTTATCTGGAGCACATGAACCGGTATTCGAGCGTGTGGAATCGCGTTCCGGGAGCGAAGCCAAGGCCGTTCAGCATCAATGCCATCGTGCTGCGGCCGTTAGCGACTTTCATCTACAACTATTTTCTCCGCTTGGGATTCCTTGACGGCCGCGAAGGCCTCCTGCTGCACATGTATCACGCCGGATATGTCTCTTGGAAATACGCTAAAGCCTGGGAAATGGGCAGAAAAAACGGCTAAACCGTCAATTATTTTTTTCGATGAATGAAGAACTGTTGAAACTCTGTTTGAACCGGTGGGCAAAAGGGATTTTCCGGGTTTGACACCCTTTCCGAGCGATTGCTATAGTCGAAATGTTCCCTTGGATTCGGGTTCGCTCTTTCGGCCGCTGGAAAGTCTATCCGCCAGGGTAGGCTCAACACTAACTAACTTTAGGGTCACACCAGCAGTTCGCTAACCAGCCCGCGTCCTCTGATACCGCTGAGAGGCCATGACCTTGTTCGACGACAATACCCACGATTCTTCCACCGCAACCTTAACTGAACAGCCGACCACAACCGAAACGCCAACCGAGCAGGCCGCACCCGCCGCCGAGACCCAAGCCCCCGAGATTCAGGCAGACGAGCAGAAGCCCGTTGAGGACTTTGCTTCGGCGCTCGAGAGCTTCACGACCGAGGCGGAAGAAGCCGCCGGCGAAGACCACGTAATTCATGGCACCGTGCTGAAGGTGTCCGGATCTTACGTATTCGTCGATATTGGCGCGAAGTCGGAAGGCGCGCTGCCGATCGCCGAAGTCCTCGATCACGAAGGCAAGCCGAAGTTCCAGGCAGGCGACGCGATCGACGTGATGCGCGAGAAGGGCATGACGGAAGAGGGATACATCAATCTCTCGTTCCAGAAAGCCCAACGTCTGCGCGCGTGGGATGACATCGAGAAGGCGTACAGCGAGAACCAGCCGATCAAGGCGACGGTGGTTGAGCGGACCAAGGGCGGCGTGACTGTCGACATCATGGGTGCGCGTGCGTTCATGCCCGGATCACAGCTGGATCTGCGGCCGGTGCGCAACCTTGACGCCTACAAGGGGCAGAGCTTCGACGTTGCCATCGTGAAGCTGAACAAGAAGCGCGGCAACATCGTGGTTTCGCGCAAGCAGCTTCTCGAAGCCGAACAGAACGAAAAGAAGTCCAAGCTCATGGAGCACCTGCAGGAAGGCTCAGTGCTCACCGGCGTGGTGAAGAACCTGACCGACTACGGAGCTTTCGTGGATCTCGGCGGCATCGATGGGCTGTTGCACATCACCGACATGTCGTGGGGACGCCTGACGCATCCGCGCGACCTGGTGAACGTTGGCGATCAGATTCAAGTCAAAGTTCTGAAGTTCGATCCCGAGAAGCAGCGGGTCTCGCTTGGATTCAAGCAACTCACGCCCGATCCGTGGCTCGATGCCGAGCACCGGTATCCGGTGGGCGCGCACGTCAAGGGACGCGTGATCAGCGTGACCGACTACGGAGCTTTCGTTGAGCTGGAACAAGGCATTGAAGGCCTGGTCCACGTGAGCGAGATGACGTGGTCCAAGCGGATGAAGCACCCCTCGAAGCTGGTGAACGTTCACGACGAGGTCGAGTGCGTGGTGCTCAGTGTGAATCCGACGGAGCGGCGCATCTCCCTGGGTATGCGGCAGCTCGCGGCGAACCCGTGGGATTCACTGATCGAGAAGTACCCTGTCGGCGCGAGCGTTGAAGGCCGTGTGCGCAACCTGACGGATTTCGGCGCATTCATCGAGATCGAAGAGGGTATCGACGGCCTGGTGCACGTCAGCAACCTGAGCTGGACCAAGCGCGTGAAGCATCCTTCGGAAGTGTTGAAGAAGGGCGATCGCGTGAAAGCCGTGGTTCTGGCGATCGATTCCGAGAAGCGGCGCCTTTCGCTGGGCGTGAAACAGCTTCAGCCGGACATTTGGGAGTCGTTCTTCCAGCAGCACCGGATCGGCGACATCGTTCACGGCAAGGTTCTGCGTGTGGCGGCGTTCGGCTCATTCGTCGAGATTGCGGAAGGAGTCGAGGGCTTGTGCCACAACTCCGAAGCAGTCGATGGAAACGGCCAGCCAGTCCATCTTGAGCCGGGCACTGAGCACGATTTCAAAATCATCAAGATGAGCCCAGAAGAGAAGAAGGTAGGACTCAGTATTCGGGCCGCGGGCGAAGAAGCTTCGCGCCATGAAGTTGAGGCGTACAAGCATCCGGCGTCGAGCACCGGTTCGACCATCGGCGAGATGTTGAACTGGAAGAGAGAGAACGCGTAAGAACAGGCGTTACGCTTTCGGCAAATCAGGCCCTGCTCTATAGCAGGGCCTTTTTGATTTGTTCGATAACTAGCCTCAACGTTATTGCTACAAAATTATTGTTGCCTATCCTGCCAAGATGCCCCTATTACTCTTGACTGACTCTGCTTTCCGGTCCTAGCATTCCAGCATCATGCCTCCCCATCGCAGAATTATCATCATGGCGCTTGCCACTGGAATCATCGCTGGCCTGGCCGCAAGCCTGGACATCGAATGGATGCGCTATCTCATGGTCGTATTAATTGGCGTTGTCGGCGCCTTGTTCTGGCAGGTTAACGAGATTCGCGAGGAGGCGGAAAAACGCGTGATTCGCGCGATGTCGCATCACCTGAACAACAGCCTGAATGTCGTCATGAACCGGCGGCATCTCGACCCCAGTGCGCGGGAGCAGATCGTGGATGAGCAGGTACTGCGATGCGTTTGGGCAATCCAAACAATTCTGCCTTCACTGAGTGTTGGCTTGCCGGAGCTCCTCAACATCAAGCGCACTTCTCACCCAAACGAGTGGACTGTGCCGGACATTGAGCAGTTAAAGAAGCAGGCTTCCGCGACCGTACACTAGGCACTTTCCGCTTTCATAAACCCACTGGCATAACATCTCTGCGCTCCGGCGTGGTTCGTAGGTTTTCCCCTGCGGCACGGTAAGATGTATGTCATCCACTCAATCATGTCGCACCGCACCGAAGACTTAAGAATTCAACGAACCAAGGTTGTTCTGCCTCCTGTTTTTCTGGAGGAAGAGCTGCCTACTACTGAAACGGCAGCCGAGACCGTTTATCGGGCACGGGCTGAGGTCACCCGCATTCTCGAAGGCAAAGACCACCGTCTGGTGGTCATTGCCGGGCCCTGCTCGATCCATGACACTCAGGCCGCGATCGAGTACGCCAAGC
>DATNFD010000180.1:0-15220 GCA_035606555.1 Occallatibacter sp. | reverse complement strand
ACAGCATCGGCGGAGCGGGTGAACGAGCGCGCGGTAAAGATTACGGACAAGATCGGCGGAAAGGTGAGCGACACGCAAGAGATCAGCGTATCTCCCGAGGGAAAGACTCTGACAATTACGGTGCATATTCCGGGGCGGAGCGAGCCGGACGTGCAGGTGTTTGAGAGGCAGTCGTAACGATCGCGCTATCCTTGGCCTCCCTCAGCTCTCGCAAGCTTCCTTTTAATTGAAAACAGCGGAACGGATGTTGCTCGGGCCGTGATGAGCGTGCTGCAAGAGCCCTATTTGGCGGGTTACCGCCAAGTCCCAAACTGACCGGCTGACGAGGCCCTTGCAGCAACTTGAGAGGGGTAAGGTCTGTTCACGCTATTCCAAGGCTTGTTCATTGGATCTCGGCGCTATCGCTTATGCCATCAGTCCCGCGCCTTAGCCCCACTCGCCATCTATCCTGTCCGCAACGGAACACTCCGATCTGAAATCGGACGGGTACCCCATGGATTCCAAAAGTTGTTCATTCGCTTGCGGTCATTTCGCATTGCCGTGAAGGTGTCGGATAGGACCGTCTGGATTATTGACTTCAGGCCATAGCGCTCATCGACCCGGTGCTGACGACTCTTTCGTGATCGCCACATTGCTTTAGACCTCGACAGAACCGCAACGCATTCACCGCAACCCCTCAAACAAATCCCTCTCCACCTCTCGTCCGCCATTCACGATGGAGAACACCCGATAGAACTCCTGCGATCCCCACAGCTGCATCTGCTCTTCGGTTGAAAGCTCTCCGAGCTTTTCGTAGATCGACATCTGCGTCTCGTGCTTGCACACTGCATCCCACACAGTCCTCCAAATCGCGCTCGTATCGATCGAGGTCGTCATCGCCCAGTCCGCCCACGGAGCAGCCTGCCGCTCCGCTCCGTCCACTGTGATCGTCAACTTCTTGAACGCAGCCTGATACGCCTCCCACTTCGCGGCGCCCCATGCCATGTAATACAACTTTGCCACTCGATGTGGAGCGGAATCATCGACGCGATACTCCGCATCCGCCGCGCACACTGCCGCTGCCGTCGCGAACTGCGAAATGGCAATGTGATCGGGATGTCCGTATGCCCCCTCTGGCCCGAACGTCGCGACCACATCCGGCCGTATCCGCCGAATGTGCGACACCATTTCACGAATCGCTGTAGCTGCCGGAACGCGGTCCAGTCCGCCATCCGGCCACCCCAGCACAGAAACCTCGCTCACACCCAGCACCTTCGCAGCAGCCCGCAGTTCCGCCTCGCGCACGCGTCCCACCTCCTCTGGATCGTGCCCCTTGCCAGCCGCGCCAAATCGCCCAGCCTCGCCCCGCGTTGCCGTCACAAGAAACGTCTCCATGCCCTCCGCCGCATACTTCGCCAGCGACCCTCCAAACCCCAGCGACTCATCATCTGGATGAGCCATCACACCAAGCAATCTGAGTTTCGTCACAACACACCTTCATCCGGACACGGCGCCCCCAATCGCGTTGCGCCGCAAATAAGGTTTTCTCCTGGGCCCGGTTCACTAAGGATGTGCCGGCGAATCGCTCCGATTCACCCACTTCAACGAGCCGCCACTTTGTGTAAATCTCTTGCAGACCAATTCGCCGAATTCGTCATACTCGTAACGGAAGAAATCCGCCCAACTTCCCCTCAACCTCCGTTGTGCCAATCGTCGGAAGGGACTCATAGGGTTGTTTGGATCTAAGTGGTTTAATTTCGGCAATTTACGAACTTCATCATTTAGAATCAATAATTTGGCGCCAGCTGTTGCGCTAAACTGTTGATTTTACGTATTCGAACCGGGGGGGGGGAGGGGTACTCCGAGGTTCCCTCACCGATTCGAGCAGCCGCTGTAAGGTACCATCAGCGAGAGGGAAACTCACCTTGTTCGGCGCACTCAAATTCATCTGGAACGCCACCCGCGGTCACCGCCTCGCGCCCTGGCGCAGCGAATACCTCCGATGGCGCGTCGAGACCTACTCCAGCAAACCCGCCGAGACGCTCAGCCCCCGCGACATCTTCGTCTTTATGTGGAACTCCAAGTGGGAGTTGCTCAGCTTCCTCTTCTGGACCGGCCAGATGCAAAAAGAAGCACGGCGTCGACCATGACCGATCAACGCCTGCGCCTCTGACCCTCGTTGTAGCTGGTGAACTGGTGAGTTAAGGCCCGCGCAACCCGCAAAAGGGAAGTCGCGATCAACACAGCGCTCAATCTGCTGCTGACCGCCCGATGGCGATGTTGATGCGGCGTTGAATCTCTTCTTCCGGCTCGCCCTCGCCTCGGACGTAACTCTGCGTGATCGGCTGCACGGGACGGTGCTCCGCAACCACTTCCTTCACGGGAGCTGGCACACTGATCTCAGCCGGCAGCGTCGGATTCCAGATTTCAACATTCGACGCCGCTGCTGGACGGCTGATCTCCAGCACCGTTGTTACTGGTGAGCTCTGCTCCAGATCCAGGTTGCGGTATTCGTCCGGGTAAACAACGGGCTCCAACGCTCTTGCAGCAGCTTCTACCAGAATTCTGCGGTTCTTCAATCGCTCGAACTCGGCGACGATCATATCGCGCTGGGCAACCGCTGCGTTGAATGCATTCCGATAACTTTCGTCCTGAATAATCTGGCCCATCGAACCTGCTCCTTGCTCCCAGCATCAACAGTACTGCGCACTTCTAACCTGCTCTATCCCCCTTGGGTGCAATCAGTTGAGGACTTTAGGGTCATCATTGCAGCAGTTCTTCTGCAACGAAACGGGTTATCGACATGTGCTTCTCCAGCATCTGTGAGACACCTCACGTGGCGGATTTCGGTTCTCCAAACCGGCAAAGCGACTGAATCCGAATCGCCTATCATCGATTCGGGAGCCCTCACGCAGATGACGCTCGGACCGACTCGCTGGAATCTCGTTGTCATTGCTGTCGCACTGCTCAGTGCCTTTCCGTCAACTGCGCAGCAGCCGCAGTTGCCTCCTGTCGAGCCTCCCAAGCCAATGCCAGGATCGCAACTCCCGACCCCAACGATCCGCGTGACTACCAACGAGGTTCTCGTGCCAACCCTTGTCGAGAAGCCGCATGGTGGAGGAATTGTTTACGGACTAAAGCAGTCAGACTTCATCGTCGAAGACAACGGAGTTCCACAGCAGATTCATGTTCAGGAAGAGCTCGATAGTGCGCCAATTGCTCTTGTGATTGCGATGGAAGAAGGTCGTTCAGGCTGGCTTGAGTTCCAGAAGTTGGGCAAAATGGGCCCTCTGCTGGACATGTTCCTCTCCGATCCGCGCAGTCAGGCTGCTCTTGTCGGGTTCAGCTCGAAGCCGAGGCTGATTCACGATTACACACACTCTGAGGAAGAGCTCGCTCAAAGCCTGCAGCAACTTGAGCCAGGCGATGGTGGCGCTGCGATTCTGGATACCATCAGCTACGGAGTTGATCTGCTCGAAGATCAGCCGAAGCAGTATCGGCGTGTGCTTCTACTCATCAGTGAGCAGCGCGACCACGGAAGCAAGAACACCAAGCCGGCACAACTTGTCGCCAAGATCGGCCGTTCAGATGTGCTGGTAGTCAGTGTCTCCTATTCGCCGGCGAAGGCGGAGTTTGCGCACGACGTTAAGGACTCTGGTGAAGATCGTGTGATGAGCATGGTCTCCACGCTAGTGATGGCAGTGCAGGCCTTCAAGAAGAACGTAGCCAAGCAGATCGCGATCATGAGCGGCGGCGAATACATGACCTTCGTAGGCGATCATCGATTCGAGGAAAGAGTGATGGAAGCGGCGAAGGAGGTTCGAAATCGGTACCTGATCACATTCAGTCCGTCGGATCCAACGCCTGGATTGCATACAATCCGCGTACGAACCGTGGAGGACTATGGCGCGAAGATCATTGCGCGAGCAAATTACTGGCGCGCTGAGGAATGATCTTGCTTGCGCAGCGTTTCCTGCCGCCTGGATTCAGCTGCTCCTTCATTCATGGTTATTGTTTGGTTCAGTCTCTGTTGTCCGTTCGATTCGATTGCGGAGAATACCATAGAAGAGAACCGCCAGACAGAAGATTGTTATGCCCGTGATTGAAGCATCTGTCAGAAAGCGCTGAGCTCCATGCACTCCGTTCGGCAACCCAGGTACGGCCGCTCGCGCCGCGCCGCCTACTAGTGCCACTACGAACGCGAAAAAGATAACGATCCGGTCACGCAAAAAAGTGCTCTGTTTCGTTTCAAGATGATGCGGAGGTGTATTCCGATACCACTGAACGAACCATAGCAAAATAATCAACAGCCCCGCAGCCGAACTGATGTACTGAAGCACCGCAGACCAGGAGCGTGGACCGAAGAGCGGGACATCCACTTGCGACCTGAGAAACTCCCAGTGATAAGCAATCCACGATTCCGAGTGAGTGAACGAATCCCAAAGAATATGGGTCGCTGCTCCCACCAGAATCGATACACAAGTCAACGCGACGCTCGACACCGAATCGACTGAGAAGCTGGGACGCGACCGCACACGCTCGCGCAGATGCTCGGGCAGGCAGCCCACAAGCGGTTCTCTGGCATAGCGGTGAAATAGGAATAACGAGACGAGAGCAGCGGGAAGATCGAATGCGAAGAGACCAGGCAGCGTATGTCCGAAATGTCCATGTGGCCGTAGCCAGAGGAAGTATTCCAAATCGGGCGCAAAGCACCCAAAGACAACAGCAGACATAACCAGGCCAGTGCGCCTGAAGGGCAGCGCCGCAGCCGCATGGGAAAGGGTGAAGGGCATTGAAAACATTATGAAGGTTTTCAATGCCCACATTCACGGCCGGTGAGAGATTCCAGGCGGATCGTCACCCGGCTTTGTGGTGCAAGTCATTCATGATAATCTCTATGGAGACACTTGAGAGTGGACTGAGAACGTAAGAGGAGTAACCCACGCCGTGCTGGCGACTGCAAAGAAAACCTCATTGATTGAACGCTTCCGCACCCACGAGACGGACACCGGTTCCCCCGAAGTCCAGATCGCGATTCTGAGTGAGCGGATTGGCGAGCTTACGGAGCATTTCAAGACTCACAAAAAGGATCATGCATCCCGCCGTGGTCTGCTGATGCTCGTGAGCAAGCGCCGCCGCCTGCTGGACTACTTGAAGACGCATGATACCGATCGCTATCGCGACGTGATCAGCAAGCTCGGTATCCGCAAGTAAATCAGAAAGCAAACGTTGAACCGGAAGCGCCCAGACCGGAACCTGGTCATGGCCCCGTTATATTCAGCATTCGGGGCAATGGTGTACCTGGCAAATTCCAAACCATGCCGGGACATTCGTGGAGTCGTCGGCTTCGAACAAGCCTTCTCTGCCACATCGTCCCCCAAACACGCCGCCTCGGAGCACTTGCTCGAGACGGCGTTTCCGCGTGGATTCGAATTCTGCTATTCCGGAACATCCCATCCGAAAAGTTTCCCAAGCGAAAAAATGAAACGAGGACACTATGTCTAAACAAGAAGTGACAGTCGAGCTTGCTGGCGGCAAGCGGCTGGTCTTTGAGACCGGACGCATGGCGAAGCAGGCTTCGGGCGCTGCACTGGTAACCACGGGCGAGACCGTGGTTTTGGCCACCGCGGTTGCATCTCCAGACCAGCGGGAAGGCATCGATTTCTTCCCCCTTACCGTGGACTACCGCGAGTACACCTATGCTGGCGGTCGCATCCCGGGTGGCTTCATCAAGCGTGAAGGAAGGCCGAGTGAAAAGGAAATTCTGACGGCTCGTCAGATTGACCGGCCGATTCGTCCACTCTTCCCTGAGGGATTTCGCAACGAGACGCAAATCATCGCACTTGTCTTCTCAGCCGATAAGCAGAACGATCCGGACGTCATTGGCATCAATGCAGCGGCAGCCGCTCTGGCACTCTCTGACATTCCCTTCGGTGCAACCGTCGGAGCTGTTCGTGTTGGCCGGGTAAATGGCGAGTTCGTCATCAACCCCACGTACGAGGAGCGGGCCAATACGACCGTTAACATCATGGTCGTCGGTCACAAAGACGGAATCGTGATGATCGAGTCGGGCGCGAAGGAGGAGACCGAAGAGGTGATCCTCGCGGCGATCGAGTTCGGCCACGAACAGATCAAGAAGATTTGCGCTGCGATTGAAGAACTCGTTTCCAAAGCAGGGAAGCAGAAGCGCACCTTCAACGCCCCCGTGTTCGACGAGGGGTACTACAACTCCCTCATGTCAAAAGTTGGCGAGCGGCTTAAGGATGCACTGGATACGAAGGCACATGGCAAAACTGAAAGCTACTCCCTGATCAAGCAGATCAAGGACGAACTCGCAGCAGGCCTGCCTGCCGATGAGCCAGACGCGAAGAAAAAGCTTGCCACTTACTACGAGGCACTGCGTGAGCGAATCTTCCGTGAGCAGGTGACCAAGGAGCGCATTCGTCCGGATCGCCGTGCTTTCGATGAAATCCGCCCCATCTCTATTGAGACAAGTGTGCTCCCTCGTACGCATGGTTCAGCGCTGTTCACCCGTGGCGAAACCCAGGCATTGGTGACCGCAACTCTTGGAACTGCCGACGAAGGTCAGCGGCTTGAGAGCTTCGAAGGCGAGAAGAAGAAGAACTTCATGCTTCACTACAACTTCCCGCCCTTTAGCGTTGGTGAGACAGGACGTATGACGGGAGTGGGTCGTCGCGAGGTGGGGCACGGAGCACTGGCCGAACGAGCCATCACCGCTGTGCTTCCGGAAGGAGCCGACCAGCCGTATACGATCCGCATCGTCTCTGACATCCTCGAGTCGAATGGCTCATCTTCTATGGCTTCCGTCTGCGGAGCAAGCCTGGCACTCTTTGACGCCGGTATCGCACTCTCCGGTTCAGTCGCTGGCGTTGCCATGGGCCTGGTCAAGGAAGGCGACGACTACGCCATTCTCACTGACATTGCCGGAGCCGAAGACCACTACGGCGACATGGACTTCAAAGTTGCCGGAACTCGCAAGGGCATCACCGCTCTTCAGATGGACATCAAGATCGGCGGTTTGACCCGCGAAATCCTCCAGCAGGCCATGGAGCAGGCCAAGCGCGGCCGTCTCTTCCTGCTCGACAAGATGGATGCGGAACTGAGCGGCCCTCGTACCGAGCGTTCGCAGTATGCACCTCGGATCGAAACGCTCATGATTCCGACCGATAAGATTCGCGACCTGATCGGCAAGGGCGGCGCCACCATTCGTGGCATCGTCGAGCAGACCGGCGCCAAGATCGACGTTGACGACACTGGCAAGGTAAGTGTGGCTTCGGCGGATGCCGACGGCCTGAAGCGCGCGCTCGAGATGATCGGCAACATCACAGCCGTCCCAGAGATTGGAAAAGTTTATCTGGGTAAAGTCGTCCGGCTGGCGGAATTCGGCGCATTCGTCGAGTTGTTCCCCGGTACCGACGGTCTGCTTCACATCTCCGAGATCGCAGAGCATCGCGTGAAAGAGGTCAAGGACGAGTTGCGCGAAGGCGATCAAGTCATGGTCAAGGTCCTCGCCATCGAAGGCAACCGCATCAAGCTGAGCCGGAAGGCCCTTATCCGCGAGCAGAAAGCAAAGTTGGCGGCAGCGGCGCCGGTACCTGCGGAGAATGGCGAGTCTGGTGAAGTAAGCAGATCTGAAGAAGCTCCTCAGGCGGCCAGGCCACCACGTCCTCACCACGAGTTCGACGAACGCCAGCCTCGCTCAAATCAGAGCACAATCCTGATTGAGGGTGGAGAGGACTTCGATGAGGAAGAGGGAGGCGAGGAGTTCGATGAAGAGAACGAGCCGAACTTCAACCGTGCCGACAACGCCCCTGTTGCAGCAGGACAGGGAACTGGACCTCGTCCTGCAGGTCCCGGCGGTCCCGGTGCCAACAACAACAGACGGCGGCGTCGCCGTCGCGGTGGTCGTCCGGGCCAGGGCGGCCAAGGCGGCGGAAGAGGCTAGTTCAAGGCCGGCTTTTCAAACAGAAGCGTAAAAGAGCCCGGGCTGGTTCCGGGCTCTTTTGCGTCAAGCTCTCTTGTATTTCACGGTTTAGGCGACTGGGCAGCCATCTTGAATCGGGCAGTGTCGCCGTCATGGATCCTCAGAGATGCCTCTGATTTGACAGGCATTCGATCACTCGCCGGGTCACGCGATTCGTTCTTGCTGTCATACATCCGCAGATCGGCGGCAATGCAGAGCGATTCGATATCTTCCGCGTCGTCCGGAAAAACTGCAACGCCGATACTGGCGCCGACCTGGACGGTATGATCTCCAACAAGCATTGGTTGTTTCAGCATCTCCATCAATGACTTGGCTACGAGCTTGGCATTGGATCGATTCGTCGGCTCCTCAAGGATGAGCGAGAACTCGTCTCCACCAGTACGAGCCACAGTATCGGAACGGCGAACGCGGCTCGAGAAGATCGAACTGACTTTCTTGAGGAGCAGGTCGCCAGCATGATGGCCCAAACTGTCATTCACCTGCTTGAAGTGATTCAAGTCGATGACCAGCAAGGCTGCCTTCGATTCCATGCGGCGCGCCCGCTCCAGCGATAATGCAAGACGATCGAGGAATAGCCTGCGGTTCGGGAGCCCAGTGAGTTCGTCGTGGAGAGCGAGATATTTGTTGTGCTCAATCTGATCTTCCAGCAGGAGGAGAATCATTCCGACAGCGACCACGTACTTCGGCAGGTTCCAGACCTCGCCGTCGATATGAGTGCCAGGGACAAATGAACCGATGAACGGACTGATCACGAATACTGCCGCCCATCCAAGGAAGCCGACAATGCTGATCAGAGAGCCTGCGCTTCGGCGTCCGCGATAGCTATGCCAAACATGGATACAGCACCCGAAGTACACGGTGAACAACACAGCGTTCGCCGCAAGAAGCAGGCCATTGCCGGGCCGATTTTGAACGGCCAGCAAGAAGACGGCCAGCAGGCAGTAAAGCCCCACGGTCATCCAGCGCAGGACGTGCGTGAATCCGCGGCGAGCACCCAGTGCGATGGCGAGGGGAGCCGCCCCAAACAGCACGGCAGAGATGTTGAGCGCCCAGGCAGGGGGGTGATCGAGCCCCAGAAGGATTACGTAGATCGTGTTTGTGGTCAGAAGTGAAGCCAGCATCAACTGGCTTGACCGCTCGATCCGGTAAGGCACTGATGCCCACATGAACAGAACGCCTGCCGAGGTGAGGGATGCGAGACCAATGTCAGCTGCCAGAACGCCCAGGAAACCGGACGTCGTAACGAAGATATATGCCGCGAAATGTACGGCAATCAGTACCCACCCGGTAAGCCAATGGCGCGAGGCAGACGTCTGCCCCTGGCGCGCAACAGATGCAAATGCGCACGTGAGAGCGGCCACAGCGGCCAAATCCGGAAGCTTGCTCCAATCCACCACGAAAGAAGATCCTCACCCCGCAACAGGATGGTGTACTTAATTCTAGTTGCGTTTCCGATTTTGAGGCGGAGACGTAACCGTTTTGTTGTATGGCAAACAGGGTTCATACCAAACTTGCGTAATCTTGCGTCTGACAGGAAATCATTGATCCTTTGGATCACTTGAGGGAAACTGAGTCGGTCGCCTCAAATGCGGCAAAAGCGCTCTATGTCAGCGAGTCTATACATCGTCGTAGAAGGGGAAGATCCGGGCTTTGACATCTTCGTCAACGGTCATGCTCTTGCGCGAAATGAGGACGCGCTTGAAAGGCTGGCCGAGTCTCTGGGCGTCGCGCCGCTATTGCAGTTCTTTTCGGCGGACGAAAACTCGATGTGCGTCCTGCTGGAGCAGGGTGCAGGAGACCCCGAGTGGGCACATCACTTGCCAGATCCCCAGTGGTTCAATCCGGCTGATGGACTGATCACCATTCGAGCGATGATCGGTTTCCTGTCTCAGTCCCCTTTAGCTTTCGGATCTGAAACGCAGCCAGTGCTTACGGAGCTTCGGGAGTATGAGAGGGTTCTGGCTAAAACTCAGCGTTACAACCTCAGATGGCATCTGGCCGTTAGCTGGCGATAGGGAAAGCTTCAATCGGGCTGCGGCATCCTTCCAGGAGTTAATCGCTTGCCCTGGAGATCGACCTGTCCCGTTGTGACATGCGCCCTGAGGCGGAATTCTCCGCCCGTGCTCGTTTCAGACACACTGCGAAAAAACCCGCCTTTGTTCGCGTTGTACATTGGTGCATTGACCTGGCCGATGCTCACGGACGCCTCAACATTCCGGTAATTCCAATTGTGATTCGAGATCGTGATTTGGCCTGCTCCGATCTGAATGTCCTTGTCGCCCGAAATTTGTTCGACCTTCACTTCGCCGGCAAACATCCGAACAGTCAAACTGGTTTTCTTTGGGATTTCGATCCGGATTTGCGCCCCATTGCCGTGCCTCAGATGTTCGCCTTCGATCATGAGTTTCCCACCGACCGCATTCGGTGAGAACCGTAGACGAATGCGACGAGTGTTGTCGGAATCACCATTGTGAAGCTGGCAGCTAACGTGGATTGTGTCCTCATCGGTACCCACAATCTCGAGCCCCGCAGGACGCGAATCGATGGTGAGAACCGATCGGACGTGCAAGGGCGCCGTAAGGGCCTGGTCGCACGTCGTTGTTTCTGCGAACGCGATCGTGGCACAACCGAATAGAAACGCCGCCGGCGTGAGACAGAAAACCCTCATGCCGCTAATTACGGCTGGAACAGCTGAATTGTTCCCCGGAACTGGCTCAGAGTGCGACCGGCTCCGAATGATGCACTCCCTGCCGGACCTCGAAGGGAACATGGTCGTATTTGCAGATAGCCTTGATCGCAGGGCGAGCCGTCATCGGTCCGGACGGAAGGCCGCCACCGGGCATAATCCATTGCCCGATCAGAACGAAGCGATTCAGGCCAGGCAGCGTGTTTGGAAATGGCCTGAAACTCGCGCCGGGCGGCATCAGCCAACCTTCTTGCGAACCCTTCCAGTTTCCCGTGTAGCGGATCACAGAGGCTGGGGTGGAGACATCAGTGACCTCGATGGCCTTGCGGACGCCTGGAATCCGCCGCTCGAGAACATCAATGACGGCGTCTGATACTCGATCCTTTTCTGCAGAGTAACGGACTGGATCCTCGCGCCTCAGGTTCTCCCAATACCTGTGGTTACGAGTTGGAAGAATGGTGGTGACGGCAGTCTTGCCTTCCGGAGCAAACGTGGGGTCAAAGTGGAAGAACCGAAACCCGATTTGACGTTGTTCAGTTTCCGGATCGACCTTGATGGGCGTTTTCAGGACCTTCATTAGCATTGAGGGTTGATCGCGAAGATCCATTGCGATCCCGAATGAGACCTGCAAGTATGAGGCGAAGGTCTGAGATTCTCGATAAATGCGGCGAATAGTTTCATTAACATACCGTCCGTCGAGCATCCCGAAGATGGTCTCGTGACCATCCGCCGCTGAGATCACCCAATTGGATCGAATCTTCTCGCCGTTTGACAGTTGGACTCCTACAGCCTTCTCGTTGTCCACGACAATTCGGTCCACCTGTGCGTTGAAGCGAATGCTGCCATCAAGTTCTTGGACTTTTTCTTCAAACAAGCGAATCAGTGCCTGCGAACCTCCTATGCAGTAGCCGGCATTCTCTTCGTTCATCCATGCAAGTGACAGAACCATTGCGATTGCCGTCAGCTTACCCACATCACCGGCGGAGAAGAATCCGCACAGTAACGGATCTTGGAAATGAGAGCCGTATTGTTCGCCGCTCATCTTGCTGAGTTTGTGGAGGAGCGGCATCACGGGAATATCCCTTAAGATGTTGAGCCAGTTTTCTGTTATGCCACCGGACGGATCGAGGAGCCGGAACTTGCCCAGAGTTCGGACCGCGTGAATGAAATCGCGGATTGCGGCAATGTCGTCCGGAAAGCGGCGAAGTAGTTCCGCCTCGAGCATGTCGGCATTTGTATAGACGCGAAGGCAGTCGCCGTCCTCCGTCTCGATTCGGACAAATTCGTGTGCGTTGACGAACGTGAGCCTGTCGAGATCGATCAATTCTTTCCAAACCTGATTGAACTCACCGCCAGGTTTCGATCCAATCAGCCAGTGCAGGCAGGTTTCGAACGTGTAGGGTCCTCGCTTCCAACTCATAGCGAGTCCGCCAGCCATGTCATGCATCTCGAGGACTTCAACTTCGTAGCCGCATTTGAGGGCGTAAACGGCAGCGCAGAGGCCGGCAATGCCGCCACCAATAACGATGATCTTTTTTCCGTTGTGCTTCATCGCTGAAATCCTCCTTTGTGGCACAGAGCATGTCGCTTTACTTACGAAGCGCGACTCTCATCTGGTCGGTTGAATTCGGGGGGATTCCAGGAACAAGAATCGTTCTTCGAGGCGTGACCCGCAGGTCAGGCGAGGATCATAAAGTCAGTTCCGAAATGGAACCGTGATGCGAGTCACAGGGAGAAGTGAGATGCGTTTACAGATGGAGCTTGAGTCTAACCTCAACCAAAGACATTTCCCATGCGTCGGATCTGGGCGCCCACCTGTTCGAGCTTTTGCTCGAACCGTTCGTAGCCACGATCCATGTGATAAACGCGGTCGAGGATCGATTCGCCGTCTGCAACAAGCGCGGCCAAAACCAGCGAAGCGGATGCACGTAGGTCGGAGCACATCACTGCAGCAGCAGAAAGGGGGAAAGGACCGCGGACCGTTGCGGTGCGTCCGTCCACCTTGATGTTGGCACCCATGCGGATGAGTTCCTGGACATGCATGAAGCGATTCTCGAAAATGTTTTCCTTGATGATGCTTACGCCTTCGGCCTGAGTGGCGAGAGCCATGTACTGGGCCTGCATGTCGGTCGGAAAGCCTGGATACTCTTCGGTGGAGATGTCGACGGCTGTGAGCTTTTCATTCCCGCGGACTCGGACCGTATGCTGATCGATGGTTTCGAGTTTGGCTCCCGCTTCATCGAGTTTAGAGATGACGGCGCCGATGTGATCGGGGTTGCATTCGGTCACTGTGAGATCACCCCCGGTGATGGCACCCGCGATCAGGAAAGTGCCGGCCTCGATGCGATCGGGGTTGATGCGGTAGTAAGCACCACGTAAGCTGGTGACCCCTTGCACCCGGATGGTCGAGGTACCGACTCCCTCAATTCTTGCGCCCATTGCGGTGAGGAGCGCGGCAAGGTCACAGACCTCAGGCTCCCGTGCGCAGTTTTCCATCAGAGTGTCACCGTCGGCAAGGACGGCTGCCATGAGAAGATCTTCCGTGCCTGTTACGGTGATCTTGTCGAAAACGATATGGGCGCCTTTCAGCTTGTCTGCGCGCGCTTCGATATAGCCGTGTTCCTGAGCGATGGTAGCGCCCATCTTTTCGAGGCCCCTGATGTGGAGATCGATTGGGCGGCCGCCAATGGCGCATCCACCGGGCATGGCAACGCGGGCCATTCCTGCACGAGCCACCAGGGGACCAAGGACGAGGGAACTGGCGCGCATGGTTTTGACAATCTCGTACTTCGCTTCTGGACTGGAGAGAGTGCGGAAATTGATCCGCGTGCGATGGTCGCTGCCTCCACTGCCGAGTTCGACTTCCGCACCCATGGCGACGAGCAGTTTACGTTCGGTTTCGATATCGCGGACGTCGGGAATATTTTCGAGAGTGATTTCTTCTTCTGTAAGAATGGCTGCAGCCATGCAGGGAAGCGCAGAATTCTTTGCGCCAGACACGCTGATCGTTCCCACGAGCGGATTGCCGCCGCGAATGACGAATTTATCCATTTGAAGCTTTGTGCTCCGTGTCTATCAGTCTACTTTGCGGCAAGCGCCCCAGGGGCAATCCGGTTCTTTCAGTCCACGGAAATCGGAGGCGTCCAGAGGTCAGTGCAGGTCGCGTGACGCTTCCTGATTCAAAGCTCCAGAACGTTGTCCTCGATGGCTAGGCGCACATTGCCGTCAGACTTTGCGAGTCGCCGGACGGCTTCCGGCTTGTCAACCTTCGCTTTGAGCATCACGAGGGCTACGGGGACGCTTCGACCGGCGCTCTTGATGGTCTGGACGGCAGTTTCCCGATCGATGTTGCAGGCCCGCATGAGAATGCGGATGCCGCGCTCGACAAGCTTCGAGTTCTGCATATGGACATTGACCATGAGGTTTTCATACACATAACCGAGCCGCGTCATTGCGCCCGTGGTGATCATGTTCAGGATCATCTTCTGTGCGCTGGCAGCCTTCATCCGGGTAGAACCTGAAACTACCTCCGGACCAACCTCGGCAACGATAACGATGTCAGCGGCGTTCGCAATTGGGGTGCCCTGATTGCAGGTGACCGCAGCGGTGTAGGCTCCGCGAGCACGAGCATAGGCGGTTGCGGCAACAACATAAGGAGTACGGCCGGAAGCGGAGACTCCGATAACGACGTCCTTGCGCGTTGGACGACGTCGGGCGATATCCCTTTGCCCGAGTTCCTCGGAATCTTCGTTGACCTCAACTGCGGAAGCAAGTGCCTTGGGGCCACCTGCCATGATGTATTGAACCTGTCCTGGAGCCGTAGAGTAGGTCGGGGGGCATTCAGAAGCGTCCAGAGCAGCGATCCGGCCGCTGGATCCGGCACCTATATAGATCAACCGGCCGCCATCTCGAAGAGCGCGGGCTACGTGGTCAATCACCTCTGCGATCTCGTTGAGAGCCTTTTTTACTGCTGCCGCAACCTTGGCATCTTCGTGATTAATAATCCGGGCGATCTCGAGTGCCGATTTCGTGTCAAAGCCCTGGGATGCTTCGTTTTGGCTCTCGGTAGTAAGGTGCTGGAGGAGGGAAGCGGGGTCCGTTTTAGGTTCCTCTTTCCCGTTGGCGCCGGCGCCTTCGCGCGTCGTCGTACTCGATAACATCAAAGTCTGTCCCCACGATTTATTGTATCTGCATTTCGCGCAAGAGGCCCGAAATTCTGATGAAGTGGAATGTCACTTCAATGTCATGCGATTGTACAAATTAGAGGGATTCCCGGACGGCGTTATGGAATGCCGGTCGAACCTGTTTGATGGCCTGGCTCTTCCGATCCGGCCATGTCCTGTTTGTCAAAAGAGCCACGGCGACCGAGGACTCCAGGTCTATCCATAGAGAACAGCCGCTGTACCCGAGGTGGCCGATGGAGTGGGATGAGAAATGGCGTCCGGCCGATGATTCAGCCGACGGTGTATCCCAGCCCAATGCGCGCGAACTACCCTCTGGACCTTGTCGCCGCGCGAAGGACTCGATGGTTTCGCTGCTGAATATCCGGG
>DATNFD010000179.1:0-30313 GCA_035606555.1 Occallatibacter sp. | reverse complement strand
GTATCTGACGGAACTGACCCAGACCCCGGTACGGGAGTTTTTCAGACCGAACCAGTGGCCGAATACGCCGGATATTCTGACGGAGTTTTTGCAGATGGGCGGGAGGCCGGCTTTCGTGATCCGGCTGCTGCTGGCGGCAACGCTTGGGGCGAACTATGGGATTTATGGACCGGCGTTCGAGTTGCAAGAACACCTGCCGGTGAAGCATGGGAGCGAAGAGTATCTGAATTCGGAGAAGTATGAGGTCAGGCACTGGGATCTGAACCGGCCGGACAGCCTGCGGGATTTGATCGCGAGGGTAAATGGAATCCGCAACGAGAATACGGCCCTGCAGAATGACTGGTCGCTGCGGTTCCATAACGTGGACAACGACCAGTTGATTTGTTACAGCAAAGAGTCGGATGACCGGTCGAATCTGCTGGTGACGATTGTTAATCTTGATCCGCATTACACGCAGTCGGGGTTTGTGACGCTGCCGCTGGATGAACTGGAGATTCCGCTTGACCGGCCGTACGAAGCTGAGGACCTGATGACCGGGGATCGCTATATGTGGCAGGGGGCGCGAAATTATGTGGAACTGAATCCGGCATTCCGGTCGGGGCATATTCTTAAAATTCATCGGCGGATGAGGGTGGAGACGGATTTCGAGTATTTTTTGTAGGGGGCGAGCCGGGGTGAGCACAAACGCGGAGCGTTACGCGGATTTCAGCCGGAGCACATCAATCCACAGTTTGGTGTGACAAGAGAGCAAGTCAGCGCCGCTGCGCGGCGATAGCGAGTTAGCAAGTTAGCGGAAAAGCAATTCTTGACCGTTGAAGCCGCATCCAAACAGCTTGGAGCCCTTTGAGTGAAGAAGATTGCAAGCGCAACTGATCCGCTCTGGTACAAAGACGCGATCATTTACGAGATTCACGTGCGTGCGTTCGCTGATTCCAACAATGACGGGATCGGGGATTTTCAGGGGTTGATGTCGAAGCTCGACTACCTGCAGGATCTTGGCGTGACGTGCCTCTGGCTTTTGCCGTTTTTCCCTTCCCCTCTTCGCGATGACGGATATGATATTGCGAATTACGTGGATGTGAATCCGTCGTACGGGACGTTAAGCGACTTCAAGCAGGTTCTGGATGCGGCGCATCAACGGAACATGCAGGTGATGATCGAGCTGGTTATCAATCACACGAGCGATCAGCACCCGTGGTTCAAGGCTGCGCGACTGGCGCCTCCGGGCTCGCCGCAACGCGATATGTACGTGTGGTCGGATACGGACCAGGTGTTTAAGGATGCGCGCATCATCTTTACGGACACGGAGAAGTCGAACTGGACGTGGGATGAGACGGCGAAGGCCTACTACTGGCATCGGTTCTTCTCGCATCAGCCGGACCTGAACTGGGAGAGTCCGCTGGTGATGGAAGAAGTGCTTAAGGCGATGCGCTTCTGGCTGGATATGGGGGCAGATGGAATCCGGCTGGACGCGATTCCTTATCTCGTGGAGCGGGATGGGACGAATTGCGAGAATCTGCCGGAAACGCACGCGATCATCAAGCAGTTGCGCGCCGAAATCGATAAAGGATACGCGAACCGGCTGATCCTGGCGGAAGCGAACCAATGGCCGGCAGATGTGCGGCCGTATTTCGGCGACGGCGATGAGTGCCACATGGCATTTCATTTTCCGCTGATGCCGCGCATTTATATGGCACTGCGGCAGGAGGATCGGCTGCCGATTACGGACATCATGGCGCAAACGCCGCCCATTCCAGACAACTGCCAGTGGGGACTCTTCCTGCGCAACCACGACGAGTTGACGCTGGAGATGGTGACGGCCGACGAGCGCGACTATATGTATTTTGCGTATTCGGCCGATCCGCGGATGAGGATCAATGTTGGGATCCGGCGACGGCTGGCCCCGCTGGTAGATAACAACCGACGAAGGATCGAGCTGCTGAACTCGCTGTTGCTGAGCTTTCCGGGGACGCCCATCCTTTATTACGGTGACGAGATCGGGATGGGGGACAACATCTATCTCGGCGATCGGAACGGCGTACGGACGCCGATGCAATGGACGTCGGACCGGAACGCGGGATTCTCGCGATGCGATCCGGCGAGGCTGTACTTCCCCGTGATCATGGACCCGATTTACGGTTACCAGGTGATCAATGTGGAGGCGCAACAAGCGGATCAATCGAGCCTGCTGCAGTGGACGCGGAACATGATCGCACTGCGGAAGCTGTTTCAGGTATTCGGGCGCGGAAGTTTGAGTTTTCTGAATCCCGCGAACCGGAAGATTTTGGCGTATCTGCGGGATCTGGAGCTGGAGGATGGCACGCACCAGACGGTGCTGTGCGTAGCGAATCTGAGCAGGTTTGCGCAGCCGGTTTCGCTGGATCTGTCGGCATATGCGGGGATGGAACCGGTGGAGATGCTGGGGTATGTGCCGTTTCCGACGATTAGCGATTCGATGTATCGCCTGACGCTGGCTCCCTATTCGTTTCTCTGGCTGGAACTGCAGGCAGCGAGTACCGAAGCGAGACCGCCACTGCCTGAGCAGCAGATGATGCCGGTTGAAGACACGCATGGAACAGAGATGCCGATCGTCGACCTGGTGACAGCTGGGTGGTCGGGATTGCTGGCAGCAAATGGGCTGGCACAGATTGAGGCAGCACTACCAGCGTGGCTGCCGAGACAGCGTTGGTTTGGCGCGAAGAGCAGGAGAATTCAGGCCGTTCGCGTGCTGAGTTGGGGAAGCTTGTCGCACAACGGAAAGAAAGGGAGCAGGCTCGAGCCGCACTTGATTCCGCCGGCCGTGTTTGTTGTCGAGATCAGCTATTTCGAAGGCGCGGCGGATGTCTATCAAATACCGCTGGCGATCAGTTTGGGAAGCCATGCGGATGAGGTGACGACGGGCCGACCGGACAGCGTATTGACTTCACTGGCCTCGGCGACGGGAATAGCGATTCTGCACGATGCGGGGGCGCGCGAGGACTTCAGGCAGCTTGAGTTGGAACTGATTGAGCAGAGCGAGTCGATTCCATTGAACCAGGTTGTGGCCTCGGGGCCGGCGCAGATTGCGCAGACTGGCGGCGACCAGATCGGATTTGCGAACGGGCCGGCAGATAGCGCGGGAACGAAGGAGGACGGCTTGAGCGCGAGTACTGTGACGCCGCCGCCGCCGTTGCCGCTGGATGTGCAACCGGGAGAGGCAGCTTCACCGGCGAGTTCGGATCCAGGTTCAGCTTCGGCGAATCAACAGACAACTCAGCCGCGTGAATCTCCGGCAGCGGCGGGGGCGCGGACAGCGGGCGGAGTCCTGGCAGCGCGAGCTTCGACAGCTTTGCGACAGATGAAGCTGGAGCGCGGTCTGGAATCGAGGGTGGGGTCGGCGGAACAGTCGAACACTTCGATCATCTATGGCGACAGGCTGATATTGAAGCTGTTCAGACGGCTGCAGGCTGGAGAGAATCCGGACGTCGAGATCGGGCGGTTTCTGACCGAGGTGGCGCACTTCAGAAGGATCGCGCCGTTCCTTGGCGAGATGTCGATGACGTCCAGTACGGGCGAGAAGACGACGATTGCGATGCTGCAAGGGCTTGTGGCAAATGAGGGCGATGGCTGGGCTTGGTTCCTGCACGAACTGAGCGGGTTTTACGGGAGGGTTGCGAGCCAGGAGCCGGTACCCGAGATTGCGGCGCCGACATTTGCGGAGTCAAAGAGGGCGACCGAGGAGTTCAAGACGCTGGCGGGGAATGCGATGGATAGCGCGGCATTGCTCGGGAGGCGCACGGCCGAGATGCATCTTGCATTGAGCAGTTCGAAGAGTGAGCCAGCATTTGCGCCTGTGCCGGCTTCAAAAGAGGATCTTGAAACGGATGCACGGCAGGTTGAGGCGCAGATCCGATCGGCGCTGGATGCGTTGAAGAGCAAGTTTGCGAGCGTTGACGACGGGACCGGGGATTCGGCTGCGTTTCTGCTATCGCAGAGGAAGAAGTTGATGGAGCGCAGCCGCGGGATTACGAAGATGGAGGCGGCGGGAGAGCGGATCAGGATTCACGGTGACTACCATCTCGGCCAGACACTTCGGGTGAAGGCGAGCCAGGGTGATGGGGATTTGTCCGGAGGAGATTTTGTGCTGCTCGATTTTGAAGGCGAGCCCGCGCGGACCCTAATGGAGAGACGAAGAAAGCAATCGCCGCTGAGGGATGTTGCGGGGATGCTGCGATCGTTCTCATATGCGGCATTTGCGGGATTGAAGAAGCATGCGGAAGAGCACCCGGATGCGCCTGCGGACCCTATGAGCCGATGGGCAAAGGCGTGGCAGAATGCTGCGGCTGGAGAATTTTTGAGTGCGTATCGTGAGACAATTGCCGCGAAGCCAGAGTTGCTGTCTGGGGCTGCCGAGACGCAGAAGCTGCTGGATACCTATCTGTTAGAGAAAGCCTTGTACGAGCTTTTGTATGAATTGAACAACCGGCCCACATGGCTGCACATCCCAATAGCAGGTATCCTAGCATTGTGAGGGCCTGCAGCTAATTGTCGTAATTGACGATCGGCCGAAGATCACTTCCCGCTTTGGTATTTCCCCGGATTTGCTCATGGCAACTGCGAATACAGTTACGAATGCAGAGGCGACCGCGACAGCTGTTCGCGCGGACTTGCTGGTTTTCATTGCGCCTATGCCTGCGGAGCAATTGGAAAGCATCCTGGGTAATTTAGCTGTCGAATTTCGGGGCGAAGAGTTGTTGGTAGCAACGGCGAATGATCCTACAGGAACGACGCATCCGGAGATTCGGATCTTGCCGGTACAGGCGACGAATGCGGTTTGGCCGATTGCGGCTGTGGACTTTGCGAATGCGGTGCACGCGGCGAAAGAGAATGAAGCGAAGGCTGTGTTGTTGCTGGGGCCCGGTGCCGATTCGCTGAGTCCTGCGGCACTGCGTGGACTGGTGAACAGCGTGGCGGAGTCGAAGTCGGACCTGGCGGTTCCGCACTACTCTTTGCCGCCAAATGCTGGACTGGTGAACTCGGCGATCATATATCCGCTGACCCGAGCGCTGTTTGCGTCGCGAGTGAGATTCCCGCTTTCGATTGACGTGGCGCTGTCGACGAGGATGGCGGAGCGGCTGGGAAGTACGGCGCAGAAGGCGGTGAATCAGAATCAGCCGGACGCGATTGTGTGGCCTGTGAGTGAGGCGATGGTGGCGGGGCTAAGCATCGATGAGATCGATGTTGGAACACGCGAACTGCCTCAGCCTGCAGAGCCAAACATCAATGCGATTCTTTCGCTGGTGACAGGATCACTGTTTGCCGATATCGAGGCGAAGGCGGCGTTCTGGCAGAGGCCGAGGCGGCTTTTGCCAGAGCACCGATCGTTTTCTCCGACTCCAGCGGTGGAGGGTGCTGTTGACATCGCGCCAATGGTGGAGGCGTTCCGGCTGGCGTTTACGAATTTGCAGGAGATCTGGGGACTGGTGCTGGCTCCCAATTCTCTGCTGGGGTTAAAGAGACTGTCGATTGTGGATTTGTCGACGTTTCGAATGCCGGAGACCCTTTGGGCGCGGATTGTTTTCGATTTTCTCGTGGCGTACCGATTGCGCACGATCAATCGCGGACACTTGATGGGGGCGCTGATTCCGTTGTACCTGGCGTGGGTTGCAGGACACCTGAATGTTGTGGGTTCTGGAACAGACGCGGAGGTTCATGTGGAGGCGGTGGCTGCGGCTTTTGAATCGGAGAAGCAGTACATTGTGTCGCGGTGGCGGTGGCCGGATCGATTCAATTCGTAAGGATGCGGGCCTTGAGCGTTCATGTTGTGATTTTTCGCGGACGCTGGTGAAGTTGCCGAAGGAGAGAGTGTGATGGACAGATTGATTGGAATGATGCTGCAGACTGTGCAGAACTACAATCCGCCACCTCCGATTACGAACAACAGCGTTCCGCTGTGGACGCATATTTCCGATGCATTGCAGCAGTCTGTTTACCGCGTATTGTCGCTGTTTATTGCTGTGCTACCTGGGATTCTCGCGGTGTTTGTCGCGCTGACGCTGTTCACGCTGATCGGAATGGGGCTTTCGCTGCTGCTGCGGCGAGGACTGACGTTCGTGAAGTTTGATGAGCGGTTGAACCGAGGGAATCCGGAGTGGACGCCGTCTAGTTCCCCGACGATTCTGATCGCGCGCGGGGCTTTCTGGGGATGCGTTCTGCTTGGGCTGGTGATTGGTGTCTCGGCATTTGATGCTTCGTACTCAACAGGAACTCCACTGCCGATTTCACTCCTGCCCTACCTGACGCACCTGGTGGGCGCGATTTTGGTAATGATTGCGGGAACAGTGATTGCGCGGTTCCTTGCGCGGTCTGTTCTGATCGGGGCGGTGAATGCGCAACTGCAGTATGCGCGGTTTCTTTCGCTCGGAGTGAAGTGGCTGGTGCTGGTGCTGACGGCGGCGATGGTGCTGGATCATCTGGAGGTTGGCGGGAAAATTGTCGAGCTGGCGTTTGGGATTTTGTTTGGTGGGATCGTGCTGACGCTGGCGCTGGCGGTCGGACTGGGATCGCGCGACCTGGTGAGCCGGTCGCTGGAGGGACGCGCTGAGCCGAAGCCGGAGCGGGTTCCGCCACCGGAGGTTGTGCCGAAGCCGGTAGAGCCGATTCGGCATGAAACGATTCGGCATTTTTGAAGCGCGGAGGTAACATCCCCTCGGGCCGACACCGCAATACGTAGGCTCACTTTTGGAAGGACCGAGGTCGTGCCCGGGATGCTCCAGGTCCCATGTCTCCCACACAAGCAGAGCTTGGATGGGGCACCCAAACTCGTCATTCGCTTGCCTCACACCTAAGCAGAGGTTGGACCGGACACCTGAGTTTGTTGTTGCATTGCCCTAGTCGGGATCGGGGAGGGAGATGATGGCGACGGATTCGGGCGGGAGTTTGACAAATTTATCCCGAAGGGTAATGCGATCGCAAGAGGCCAGTAGAAGGTTCATCTGCGGGTAGCCGGGTGTGGTTCGTTTTCCATCTGAAAAGTTGCAGGCGACAACAATCGAACCTCGTCGCATGCAAAGCCACTTTTCTTCTTCGTTGAAGCTGGCGGAGGTGTCGCCGGGTTCGCCGTTGTTGAGCGAAGGCGTGGAGCGGCGCAGCTTAATCAGGTCGCGATACCAGGCGAACATTTCGGCGTGCGTGGATTCGGAGAGCTCATTCCAGTTCAGCTTGGAGCGCTCGAAGGTTTCATGTTTCTCAGGGTCAGGGATTCTGGCGGGATCCCAGCCGAAGGCGGCGAACTCGTGTCTTCTGCCCTCTGAGACGAGACGGGAAAGTTCGGGATCATCGTGATCGGCGAAGTACTGAAACGGGGTTGATGCTGCCCACTCTTCCCCCTGGAAGAGCAGTGGGGCGAAAGGGCCGAGGAGCACGAGGGCAGCGGCGATTTTGGTACGATCGACGCCCACGACTTCGCAGAGGCGATCGCCGACGGCGCGATTGCCGACCTGATCGTGATTCTGGATGAAGCCGATGAAGCGGTGCTGGGAGAGATTGCCGACGGGACGGCCGTGACGCCGATTGCGGTACTGCGAGTACATTCCGTCGTAGACGAAGGTTTCCTTGAGGGACTTGGCGAGGTACTCGAGGGAATTGAAATCGCAGTAGTAGCCGCCGAGGTCTTCGTTGACGAGGGCGGTGAAGAGCGCGTGATGGAAATCGTCATTCCATTGCGCATCCAGACCGATGCCGGTGCAGGAACGAGGGGTGATGAGACGCGGGTCGTTGAGATCGCTTTCAGCAATGAGGACCTTGCGGCGCGCGATCGTGGCGGCGAGGTTTTCGGTCTCCATTGAGATCTGTTCAAGAAAGTGGATTGCGGAGCGGTCTACGAAGGCATGGACGGCGTCGAGGCGGAGGCCGTCGATATGGAAGTCGCGCATCCACATGAGGGCGTTGTCGCAGAAGAAACGGCGGACCTGGTGGGAGCCGGCGTCTTCAAGATTGACGGCGCTGCCCCAGGGAGTCTTGTGAGCGTCGGTGAGATAGGGGCCGTATTTGCCGGTGTAGTTGCCGACCGGGCCGAAGTGGTTGTAGACGACGTCGAGCAGGACTGCGATGCCGCGCTGATGGGCTGCGTCTACAAGGCGTTTGAGGGCATCGGGGCCGCCGTAGGGTTCGTGCACAGCGAAGAGAGCGACGCCGTCATAGCCCCAGCCGTGATTGCCAGAAAAGGCGTTAACCGGCATCAGTTCGACGTGAGTAATGCCGAGAGAGACGAGGTGATCGAGGCGCGCAATTGCGGAATCGAGTGTGCTTTCGGGGGTGAAGGTGCCGATGTGGAGTTCGTAGATGATCGCGCTGGCGAGCGGAGCCGGCTGGAACTTTTGATCGTTCCAGTGATAGGCAGATTGATCGTAGACGCGCGAAAGCGCGTGGACTCCGTTCGGCTGCCATTGCGAGCGCGGATCGGGATAGGGCGTGGGATCCTCATCGATGAGGTAACCATAGTCCGTCCCGGGGCCGGCGGAATCGACCTTGACTCGCCACCGACCCTGGCCGTCGGGGCCGTTCATGGGAATGGCGTTGCCGTCGATTTGTATGGACAGGGATTTCGCGAGCGGCGCCCAAACTTCGAAGCGATGCATTTGAATCAGGCCTCTTCTAATTGGAGAAGTGCGACTGGGAATCGCTGCAGCACGGTCTGCATCGGGATGGAACCGCCGTTCAGCAGATCGTGTGTGAGCAGATTCTTCCAGCGTCCGTTGGGAAGATGAACGGAGGTACCCGACCAGTTGTTTGCGAGTTTGAGATTCCAGCGCGGAATGATTGCTGCGATTCGACTAGCTCGAAGAAATGCGACAACGTGATCTGCTCGGCGGCCGGTGGCCATGAGCGGAGTATAGTCTGCATCTGGTCCGAAAGATTCGGGGCGATCGCGGCGCAGGTCTAAAGCTCGATGAAGAACCCAGAGCTTGGGAAGTCCGGAGTCCATGCGCCTGAGGATTTGTTCGACGGAAATGCTGGGTTCTATTTCAGAGAGCAAGGTGTTTCTGGTCTCGTAGTCGACGGGGCGGCGGTTGTCGGGGTCTACGAGGTGGAGAGCCCAAAGCTCGCTGCCCTGGTAGGTGTCGGGAACACCCGGCGCCACACAGTTGAGGAGCGTCTGCCCGAGACTGTTGATACGACCGGGGGTGATGATCATGCGAACGAAATCTTCGAGAGCCGATAGGAATTCGGGGCTGCTATAGAGCCGATCGGTGAAGGAATGCAGAGCATCTTCGAATTCCTTGTTCTGCTGGGTCCAGGTGGTGTGCTGCTTGGCTTCGCGGACTGCTTTCTCCATGTAGGCATGGAGGCGGGCTGGTTCGATGGGCCATGCGCCAATCATTGTCTGGTAGAGGAAGTATTCAGTATTGCGATCAGGAAAGTTGTTGGTTTTCAGCGGTGCATTCTGGCGGGTCCAGCGTCGGAGGAAGCGACGCCAGTCGCCGGGGACTTCTGTAATGACTGCGAGCCGGGCGCGGACATCATCGGAGCGCTTGGTGTCGTGCGTGGCGAGCGTCGTCATCGTAGACGGGCGCGAGGCCTGCATGACCCGACAGTAGTCATGGAACTCAGGAAGGGTGAAGCCATCATTGCCCGGAGCGGCGCCGACTTCGTTGAGACCGACCATGCGGTTGTAGCAGTAGAAGGCTGTGTCTTCGACGCCCTTGGCCATGACGGGTGAGGTGAACTGCTGGAAGCGGTAGACGAATTCGGTTTCGAGTGGACCGGGCGTGCGGAGGAGCAGCACCTCTGCGATGAAGTCGAACAGGCCGGAGTCGATGTCAGTACGACGCTCGTTGGCGCATTTGACGGCTTGGAGAACTTCGTGCCGGTCTTCGTCGGTGATTTCGTCGCGGTCGGGAACGACGTAGGTTCTGTATACGCGGAAGCAGGCGGATGTTTCGCGGATGGCGCGACGGATTTCAGCGCGTGTGTAGTCGCGGCGATCGCGGTTGTTTTCGCAGATGCGGAGGAAGAGGTCGGCTATGCGGTTGACGTCGCTGCCCAAGGCTTCCTGTTCAACGGTGAGTTTCTTGTCGTGCGCGATGGCGTCGAAGTCGGTTGGTTCCTGCGTGGAGTCACGATAGATTGCGGTGAGTTCCCGAAGGCCATCGGGGTGCATGAAAAGACTGTTGCAGACGTTGAGGAAGTCGTAGCCGGTCGTGCCTTCGATGGGCCAATTTGAACGGAGGTACTCGCCAGGTTCCAGGATTTTTTCGCCGATGATCCAGGCTTCAGGAGCACGCTCGCGGAGACGGGTGAAGTACTGAAGCGGATCGCGAAGGCCGTCGGGATGATCGACACGCACGCCGTCGAGTACACCTTGATTGAGCCACTCAAGAATGCGGCGATGGGTTGAGCTGAAGACGTGAGGGCGCTCGATGCGAACGCCGACAAGGGTGTTGATGTCGAAGAAGCGCCGGTAGCCGAGTTCCTGGTCGGCGGTGCGCCAGTACGCGAGACGATAGTGCTGCTGGTTGAGAAGCTCGTCGAGGGCGTTGAGGTCGGCGTTGAGGTCGGCGACGACCTGATCGATTGCAGCTGAGGCTTTGGGGTGCTCATCGCAGAACCGGTGAAGGAGGCCGAAGATGACTTCTTTGTCGCGATGGCGTATCTGCATGCCCTCGACGTCGGTGCCGTCGGGCAGCGGAAGGCGCGACAGGCTGTCGGCGAAGAAGCCGAGTGTTGGGCTCTTCACATCTTTGCCGGCGCGTTCGAGGATGACGGGCAACGAGCGCGGGGCCAGGGGATAGATGTTGTCCACGTAGCGAACACGCATGGCCTCGTTGTCGCGCTCAATCTGGACCTGTCCAGCGGCCAGGATCTTGCCATACTGATCGCCAAGAACGGGAATGAGGACCTTGTTCTGAAGGCGGACTTCGGAGGAGTGCCAGTCGATATCGAACCATGTGGCGAAGCGGCTGGAGGGACCGTTTTCGAGGACGTCCCACCAGTACTTGTTCTGGGGGCCAATGGCCATGTGGTTGGGGACGATGTCGAGGACCTGGCCGAGGCCGAGTTCAGCCAGGCGCGCGCAGAAGCGCTGATGGGCTTCTTCGCCGCCGAGTTCTGAATTGATGCATTGATGATCGACGACGTCGTAGCCGTGCATGCTGCCCGGAGCGGCCTGCAAATAGGGCGAGCAATACACGTGCGAGATGCCGAGGGATTTAAGGTACGGAGCGATCCTGATGGCGTCGTCGAATGTGAAGCCGGCGTGCAGTTGCAGACGGTACGTGGACTGGGGGACTCGGGGCATTATTTCCTGTTTTCACTGTTTTTGCTTAAGGGAATGGGGGACGCTCGGCGGCGTAAGTCATTTGGATGCAAGCACGAGGGAGGGGGATGTTTGCCGATTGTTGGGAGACGGAAGTGCTTTAGATGAGTGCGGCGGCGATGGCGAAGAGGAGCGAGACGGGCATGATGAGCATGCCAATGCGGGAAAATTGCCAGCCGCTGACGTGGAGGCCTTCGCGGCGAATTGCGATGAGCCAGAGAATGGTGGCGAGCGACCCGGTGACGGAGAGATTGGGGCCGAGATCGATGGCGATGAGGACAATCTTTGCAAAAAGGGGCTGGAAGGGGGTGGTACGAAGCGTGAAGCCGGTGATGAGTCCGAGGGGAAGATTGTTGACGAGGTCTGTACCGAAAGCGACGGCGGCGCCGACCGAGTAGGCCCCTTGCGCGGGAGGGAGCTGCATCATGCGCTCGAGAGAAGCTCGAAGCATCTGAGTTGCACCGGCGGTGTTGACGGCTTCGACGATGACGAAGAGAGCGGCGACGAGCGGAATGACGCTCCAGCTGACTTCGCGGATGAGGCGGATGGGATTAGAGCGGCTCTGGATGGTGGCGATGGCGGCGACGATGAGAGCGGCGAGGCAGGTGGGGAGGCCGAGGTCGAGTTTGAGAGCGGAGGCGACGATGAGGACGATGGCGGTGAGGATGATTCCGAGGAGACAGGTGCGGCCGATGGACGTGAGTTGGAGGTGTTCGATGGAGGTATTGCAGGTGGGTTCGAGTTCCCGGCGGGAGAGCCAGCGGAGAAGGAAGTAAGTGATGAGGATGGAGGCAACGGAGGGGAGAGTGAACATGGCGAGCCAGTGCGCGAGAGGCGGCAAGTTGGAGTGGAAGACGACGAGGTTGGCGGGGTTGGAAATGGGAAGGACGAAGCTGGCGGCGTTGGCGATGAGTGCGCATGCAAGCAGATAGGGCATGGGTTGCGCTTTTGCGCGCTTGACTGCGGTGAGGACCGCGGGAGTGAGCACGACGGCGGTGGCATCGTTGGACATGAAGACGGTGACGACGGTTCCGACCAGGTAGATGAGAGTGAAGAGACGGCGGGAGGAGCCGTTGGCGTGGGTGACGGCGATGTTGGCGAGCCAGTCGAAGACGCCGTGATCGCGGGCGAGTTCGGAGAGGAGCATCATTCCGGTGAGGAAGAGGTAGACGTCGAGGCCTTCGGCGATGGCTCTGCCAGCGAGGTGGAGAGGGATGAGACGGAGGGCGCAGAGGAGAATGGCTCCGGCGCTGACCCAAATGACTTCCGGGAATCGGAAGGGGCGCAGGAGCATGAGCAGGATGCTGAGTGCGGCGATGGTCCAGATGAGGGTGTGGGAGAGCAGAGGTGTTGCTCCTAGGCGGTGAGGCGGACAGTCGAACTGCTAGTGGAGATCTGGCTGGAAGTTGGCTCCATCTCTCCGAAGTGTAATTCAGTGTCGGATGGGCTATTTAAAAGCATCTTCGAGGAAGGTGTATCAGGCAGGGGCGGAAGCCCGAGATCTGTTTTGCAGCGTTGCGGCCCGGCTGAAGCCCTGCCGTTGTTACAAACCGTCTCTCAAATCGAATTCTTCAGCTGGCTGCAAAGTCGTGCCATGATACGTTTCACCGATTCCCAAAATTGACTAGTCGAAGAGTAGAGGATCGGGGGAGTGTGCCGGGTCGCGGAAGTTGGAGAGGCCTACGCCGACGAGACGGAATTTCTGATGGGGATCGAGGGCGACTTTTGCCAGGAGGGAGAGCGCGTGCTCGGTGAGTTCTTCGCAGGAGGAGGGAGTGGCAGGAGGAGTGAGGCTGCGGGTGAGGATGCTGAACTGCGCGGTTTTGAGCTTGAGAACGACGGTGCGTGGGATGCGGGTTTCCTTGCGTGAGGCGTCCCAGACCTTTTCGGCGAGGCGGCGGATCATAGGATCGGTTTCGTGGAGGAGGACGTCGGTTTCGAAGGTGTCTTCAGCGGAGATGGATTGCGTAGGGCGGTTGGGCTCGACGGGGTTGTTGTCAATTCCGAGGGCGAGTTCGTAGAGGCGCATACCGTAGCGGCCGAAGCGTTGCTGGAGGGCGGCGAGGTCGAGCGCGCGGATGTCGCCGACGGTGCGGATATTGATTTCGGCGAGGCGGCGGGCGGTGACTTTGCCTACGCCAGGGATGCGCTCCACGGGAAGCGGCGTGAGGAAGTCAGAGACATCTGCGGGCTTGATGACGAAGAGGCCGTCGGGCTTTCGCCAGTCGGACGCGATTTTGGCGAGAAACTTGTTGGGAGCTACGCCTGCGGAGGCGGTGAGGTTTTGTTCGGCGCGGATCTGCTGACGAATGGTTTGCGCGACTTCCGTCGCGGTCGGCAGGTTGGTTTTGTTCTCCGTGACGTCGAGGTAGGCTTCGTCGAGGGAGAGGGGTTCGACGAGGTCGGTGTGGCGGAGGAAGATTTCGCGGACGCTGCGAGAGACGGTGCGATAGCGGGTGAAGTCGGGCGGGATGAAGACGGCGTCGGGACAGAGGCGCTCTGCCTGGACGGCGGGCATGGCGGAGCGGATGCCGAATTTGCGGGCTTCGTAAGAGGCTGCGCAGACGACGGAGCGCTTGCCGCGCCATGCGACGACGACGGGCTTGCCGCGAAGTTGAGAATCATCACGCTGCTCGACAGAGGCGTAGAAGGCGTCCATGTCGACGTGAATGATTTTGCGAGGTGGCATGATGATCCTGATCCAGAGAGACAGGATTATTTTCTCGCAGGTAGGGTGTTTGAGGTTACATTCCTCAAGGGCTAAAGCCCCCGCATACCTTCGCGCGACTCATGGCCCGGCTGAAGCCGTGCCCTTGTTACAAAGCTGTTTCGATTGGATTTCTACGTAAACCGACGAGTCGTGTTCCTTCAAGACAGCGACCCGAGGGCTCAAATCACGTAAGCATGCAATCTAGGTTTGTTGTTCGTCCATGCGGAGGGCATTTTGCGGAGGCGCTTTGGGGCACCGAGATTATGGTGAAGGTCCCGGACCGAGTTTGCGAGCGGTGTGCAGGGAAAGGTGAGGACGGTGCAGGGAGTGATATCAGGCGCGGCTGGCGGCGAGGAGGTTCTGCCATCCGACCTTGCTCATGCGGAGGCGATGGCCATTGTGCAGAACGACGGCGCCTTCGGTGCGACCCTCGCGGACGATTTTGCGGACGTGGTCGGCCCATCGATCTCGAACGCCTCAAAGAGACGCTCACCATCCTCAAAGATCGCATCGCAAAGCAACTCGGCACCAGACGCAAACATTAATCAGCAGAAATGAAGCAAGGACAACATTCTTCCGTCGCATAGAAATAAGAGTTGAATCAGTGCAAACATACTGGATACCCGCCGCATCGCACCGTGCTCAAGCGGGGTCCTCCACCAGATCCACCAGAGTTGTCGGAACTCTATCACGGGCGAGACTGCGCGTGAGGACAAACATGAGCGCGGCCGCGACGAGGCTTGGAATTGCAAGTCCGCGAAGTCCCAGATTGTAGCTGCCTGTCGCGTCCATTGTTCGTCCCATCCAGTAAGGCCCGACGAAGCCGCTGAACATTGTGATTGTGTTCATTGCGGCAATTCCGGCGGCAGCAGCACGACCGGCAAGGAATTGTGTGGGAATAGCAAGCGCAGGTGCCTGAAGAGCCATAAAAGCCACAAAGCTTGTTCCCAGGGCGACAACTACGAGCCAACCTGGACGTCCGTAGCTGGCGATGAGGTATCCCGTAGCCATGACGCAGCACGGCACGATGCAGTGCAAAGCTCGATCGCCTGTCCGGTCAGAACTCGCGCCGCCGAACAACATACCCGCCGCGCCCGCTAAGCCAATCGCTGCAATCAAGACACCTATCCTGCCAACGCTCCATCCTGTCGCTGCCTGAAGAATGGCGGGAGCCGAGAAGCTGTACGCATAGTTGCAGGTTAGAGCAGAAAAGAAGAACAACCCGATCGTCCACACTTTGGGCGAAAGCAGGGCTCGTGAGATTCCAGCTTTGCCTCCGATGTGCGCATGAGCTTGGTCTTGCTCCAGTTGACGCTGAAGCCAGGATTTCTCTTCCGCTGTGAGCCACCTTGCGTTTTTGGGGCTGTCCGGCAATGCGGCGAAGATGATGATGCTGAATGCCGCAGCAGGCAATCCTTCTAGAAGGAAAAGCCATTGCCATCCGGCGAGTCCAAATTTTCCGTGCAAGCCCATGAGCCAGCCGGCAAAAACGCCCATCACAACTGTGCTGATTGGGAGAGCGACATAGAACCGGCTCACCGCACGCGCCCTCATCTTGGCGGGGAACCAGAGCGTAAGGTAATAGATCACGCCCGGGAAGAAACCCGCCTCGGAGATCCCCAGCAGAAGTCGCACTCCGTAGAACTGAACCGGCGTTCGCACAAACATCATTGCGGCAGCCAGCAAACCCCACGTGAGCATGATGCGTGCAAGCCAGCGTCGGGGCCCGAACCGGAGCAACAGCAGGTTCGATGGGACCTCACAGAGTGCGTATCCAATGAAGAAGAGGCCCGCGCCGATGCCATAGACGGTCGCGCTGAAGTGCAGATCAGTGTTCATCCGCAATGAAGCAAAGCTGATGTTAATCCGATCCATATAGGCGAGACCGTATCCGATCCCGATAATCGGGAGAAGGCGAACGGCGGCCTTTCGCTGAGCGGAGGCGCCGATTGTGTCCGAATTGGCGGGTGTAGGACTGCGAAAATGCATTCCCAAAGCTGACATCGGGACCTTCCTTCTGGACCGCTTGGCTACCGGAAACGAGGAGCGGGGCAGGAACGTAGGGCGAATCTACCACGAACGACGTGAGAAGACGCAAACTGATTCTTAAGATGGTTGTGATAGCATCCGCGTGATCGAAAATAACTATTGATGCTGAAGTCACCTCTGAGGTCCGCATGATTGGATCGCGCTGGCTGTTTGGGACAGCGGTTTTTCTTGGCGCTTTCCTTCTCTTCCTTGTTGAGCCGATCGCTGCGAAACAGCTTGTTCCTGTCCTGGGCGGATCGGCAGCCGTTTGGGTCACCTGTCTTGTGTTCTTTCAGACGGCACTCCTCTTTGCCTATCTCTTTGCGCACTGGATGGCGCGGCGACCGCAATGGCTCGTGTATTTCGGGCTGCTGACGGTTGGACTCGCTCTGTCAATGGGCTGGTGCATGCGAAGCCTGGTGTTTAACGGCGGATCGAATCACCCCATTTTTGCTGTCTTTGCCGTGCTTACCAGTACGATCGGACTTCCCTTCCTGGCTCTCGGCACCACCAGTCCATTGATGCAGGTCTGGTGGGCTCGCCTGCATGGCTCGGCGATTCCGTACCGCATGTTTGCGCTTTCAAATTTCGCTTCGCTCCTGGCCTTGGCCGTTTACCCCACACTGATTGAGCCGCATCTGACACTGCGCGCGCAACGGTTTGCATGGTGCTGCGGCTTTGCGGTGTTTGCGGTGATCTCAGGGATTCTCGCGTTGCTAGCGCGATCCGCGGAAGGTTTGGCCATTCAACACCCAGAACCAGAAACCGAAGAAGACGGAAAGCCTGCGCCGTTCGCACAGAAGCTGCTCTGGATCTTGCTGCCGATGGGTGCAGCCATGCAGTTGAGCGCGGTAACGAGCTATTTGACCGCAAACGTCGCTGCGATCCCTTTGCTCTGGGTTCTGCCGCTTGGCGTATATCTGATCACCATCGTCCTGGCATTTGAATTCCCCCGACTGCTTCCTCGCAGCATTGTCGCGCGATTCCTCATCATCATGCTTGCCAGTGTGGGCTATGCGTTTTCAAAACAGGATGTGGAATGGCCGCTGCGCATCAGCATTGGCTTCTTTCTGGTGGAGGCGTTCGCATCCTGTCTCTTTTGTCATAGCGAGGCATACCGCCTTCGGCCACCGCGGAGATCAGAATCTACGATGTTCTATCTGCTTTTCGCGGCAGGCGGCGCGCTGGGCTCGTTCCTCATTGGCATTGCCTTTCCGCTGCTGTTCCGCTTCAATATGGACCTGGTCATCACCTGCTGCCTTACGGCGCTGCTGGCGTGTATCGTGACGTGGCATGATGGGTGGAGTTCGCGCCTCCTTTGGGGCGTTGGAACCGCCATTATGGCCGTCCAGATCTTCTGGATTCATACAGTGAACTGGCGTAGTACGCAGGTTGCGGTTCGCAACTTCTATGGCGCGTTGCGTGTGAAGCAGAACTTCGGATATCCGGGAGCCACGCTGCGGACCCTGACCAATGGCAACGTCGAACACGGAACCCAGATCTTCGGAACGGATGCACAGCGGCACACTCCCACGACCTACTATGCCGAAGAGTCCGGCGTTGGCCTTGCACTTCAATTCTGCTGTGATAACCGGGCGCGCAAGATCGGCGTCATCGGGTTGGGCGCTGGAACGATTGCCGCTTATGGAAAGCCCGGCGATCACATCCAGTTCTACGACATCAATCCTGCGGTTGAGCCGATTGCACGCAACGTATTCACCTATATTCGCGATTCTGCCGCGTCGGTTTCCGTCATTACCGGCGATGCGCGCACGTCTTTGGCAAAGGAACCGGCGCAAAACTTTGATGTCCTGGTCGTGGACGCGTTCTCGGGCGATGCGATCCCGCTGCATCTGCTCACAACCCAGGCTCTCGTGCTTTATCGTCGGCATCTAGCACGAGGTGGAATAATCGCATTTCACATTTCCAATCGGCATGTTGATCTTGAGCCACCGATCGCGCTGCTCGCCGCGTCGGCTGGAATGCAAGCACGTCACGTGAATAGCCTTGCGAACGAAGCAAGCGGCGAATACACGTCGACCTGGATGCTCGTAACCGACAATCAGAGCTTTTTTCAGCAGCCGAGACTTGTTGCGCACGCCTTCTACCCCGAAACTATCTCGGGCCTGCAACCTTGGACCGACGATTTTTCCAGCCTTCTGCCGGTTCTGCATTGGTAAGATTTCCGCCTCAGGCTTTGTACGTCAGTGTGCTGGTCTGCTGCCGAGCACTGATCCGTGATCCCTGTATTTTTTGTCACAGGACGTTCATGCTCCCGCTGTGATAGCATCCGCTTCTCAAAGCTAGACGCGCGGCAGCTTTCTGATATGAGAATCCGCCGCGCGCCTGCCGGGGACTCTCCGCATGGGCGAGGAAGACGGCAGACTGGGCCCTCCGCCCGGTCACATCATCAACGAGGGTCAATACCTTGCGAGGTATGGGGCCCGCCAGCAAGACGGGACTCAAGACCCCGGGGAGCTGAAATCGCTGATCGATGTGACCGGCAGTCGAGCCCGGCAAACCGGACGCGTTGACGTCCTTCGGGACGCCTTCATGATGTCCCTGTGTAACTTACCCAGACATCTTCGCAATTTGTCCCGAGTCTCGAGGCTGAGACATGGGCTGAATCTGCGCACTGCAAAGGACCCAATCCAAAGTGAGGTAATGCCATGAAAACGTACCAGGGAAGTGAGATCCGCAACGTAGCTGTAGTGGGGCATGCTCAGAGCGGCAAGACGTCTTTGATTGCCGCGCTGCTGCATGCCGCGAAGATGACACCAACACAGGGACGCGTGAGTGACGGCTCCGCTGTGACCGCGTACGACGAAGAAGAAGTTTCGCGCGGCACGACGATGTCGAATGCGGTCGCTTTTGCCGAATGGCAGGGCGTAAAGATCAATTTTGTCGATACTCCGGGATTTCACATGTTCACGCACGAAGCACGTGCGTCGCTCTTGCCGGTCGAGGCGGTTTGCGTTGTGGTGAACGCTCAGCACGGCGTGGAACCGGTGACCGAGCGAGTTTGGAAGTACGCAGAAGAGGCGAATATTCCGCGTTTCGTGGTGATCAACCAGATGGATCATCCAAAAGCTGGTGGCGGAAACGGACTGAGTGCGCTGATCGATGATCTGCACGAACGCTGGGGACGTAACTGCGTTCCGGTGCAGCTACCCATTTCGGACGCAAGCGGATTTCATGGCGTAGTCGACCTGGTCACGATGGAAGCGTTCCATTACACGCCGAACGGCGATGGCCACGGAAAGATTACCGGCGAGATTCCCGCCAGCATCGCACAGCAAGCGAAAGAAGCACACGAAGCGCTGGTCGAGCTGGTTGCCGAAGGGAAAGACGAGTTGATGGAGGAGTTCTTCGCGCAGGGCACAATTCCTGAGCAGCACCTGATCACGGCTCTGCATGAGGCGATTCGCGAAGACCGCATCTTCCCCGTCCTGTTTGCAAGTGGTGGCACAAACGTTGCCACAGATCACCTGCTCGACTTCATCAAAGTCTACGCTCCCGCGCCGACAGAGCGCGCGCCGCTCCCGGTAAAGAGCGCTGCGATGCAAGCGGTTGCCACGAGCGGTACGACGAGCGACGCAGCTTCGGGTGGAGGAACGTCCTTCCGCAAAGTGGACGATTCCGAGCCGGTTGCGGTGGTTGTATTCAAAACCATGAGCGATCCTTTCGCAGGGCGCATCACTTTCTTCAAGGTGGTGAGCGGGTGCGTTAAGAACGATGCGACGCTCGAGAACTATACGCGTCGCAGCCAGGAGCGCCTCTCGCATCTGAGCGTGATGCAAGGGCGCAAGGCAGTTGAAGTTTCCGAGTTGCATGCAGGCGATCTCGGCGCGGTTGCCAAGCTGCGAGATACGCTGACCGGCGACACTCTCGGAGCCAAGGGCGCTGATGTTCAAGTCGAGCTGATTGCGATGCCCGAACCTGCAATGACATACGCGATCGAGCCCAAGACGCGCGGCGATGAAGACAAGCTTGCACCCGCAATTCACAAGCTCATGGAAGAGGATCTGCTGATCCGCTTCTTCCGCGATCCGCAAACCAACGAGTTCCTGATCGCAGGTGCTGGCCAACCGCACATTGAAACCATTGTTTCTCGCTTGAAGAAGCGTTATCACGCAGAAGTCACACTGAAGGCCCCGAAGGTTCCTTATCGCGAAACGATTCGTGGCAAGGCGGACGCGCAGGGGCGCCATAAAAAACAATCCGGTGGTCACGGACAATTCGGCGACTGCAAGATTCGCATGGAGCCGATGCCACGCGGCGGCGGATTCGAATTTGCCAGCGAAGTCTTTGGCGGCGCGATCCCGCGGAACTTCATCCCGGCGATCGAGAAGGGCATCGTCGAGTCGGCTGCACGCGGTTATCTGGCCGGATATCCAGTGGTGGATTTTAAGGTCATCGTCTACGACGGGAGCTATCACGACGTCGACTCGAACGAACTATCGTTTAAGAAAGCCGGTCGCCTCGCCTTCCGCAAGGCAATGGAACAAGCCAAGCCTTGCCTGTTGGAGCCCGTGATGAAAGTTGCCGTCGAAGCGCCGGATGAATTTGCCGGAGCCCTGATGGGCGACCTGAACGGTCGTCGCGGCCGCGTGCAAGGCATGGAATCAAGAGGACGAACAACCGTCATCAATGCTGAAGTTCCCATGGCTGAAATGCTCACCTATGGAACCCAGCTCACTTCGATGACACAAGGCAAGGGCAGCTACCGAATGGAAATGGATCATTACGATGTCGTTCCGCAGCTGGTTGCGGAAAAGATTCTTGCCAACGCCAAGCGTCCGGAAGAGGAAGAGGAAGAGTAGCCGCAGTTGCCGGCGTTCATACCTGGATCCGCGGTCGCTCGATTGGCCGCGGATCTTATGCTTTGGGTCGTGTTCCAGTGTCATGTTGTCGGCCTTGCCGATGTGTTCTTTCAAATGATTCTGAGTCTGCATGCCGGTATCACCACCTGTCGCCTGGCAAAACGAATCCGGCTCAAGGCGCCCAGTTTGTCGACACAATCGCGATGTTTGGCTCCCGCGGGCAGTCATGGAGAGAGCTACTGCAGCCAGTGCAGTGAGGTTGATTTCACGGGGTTTGCGCAAGGCAAGTTGAGAGTTGAAGAAAGCATCGTCAATAAGGGTTCGGCTCACAATTACATGTCAGAGCTACCAGCAGAGACCGGTAACCATCTGCACTCGGGCACTCGCCGCTCATCACATAGGCTCCGATTTCGCTGGAAATCTGAATCAAAATCCGGTTATAGTTTGGAGACCCGCCGGTCTCTCCGGCCCATGGAGGAAACAGTGTTTCAGCCCGTCACCGTCATTGTCCGACTCCGACCTATTCGCTGAACATTGCCTCGGGTATTCCCTTCTGCTTGATCCCGAGGTCAGATTCAGACCTGGGGTAATTCTGCAAAATCAAATTTGAGGCAGCGTGGCTGCTTGCAGTGTGACCCCTTCGCTATTGGTGCGTGCACTTTTTAGAGCGCACCGACGTGGAGATCTGTATGTCTGTACTTGAGTGGTTGATACCGCCTCCTCCGACGGAGGATGAGCGGAGTTTCTGGTCTTCGGTGCGCGAGGCGTTGAAAGGCTCGCACCAGGACTTTACAAATGGAAATCTAAATCGCGCCATCGTGTTGCTAGCGATTCCCATGGTGCTCGAGATGGTGCTCGAATCGCTGTTTGCAGTGACCGATGTCTTCTGGGTCGGCAGGCTCGGCGCGAACGCAGTGGCGACGGTCGGAATGACCGAGTCGATGCTGGCGCTGGTGTTTGCGATCGGCTTGGGCGTGGCGATGTCGACGACGGCAATGGTGGCGCGACGGATCGGCGAGAAGGACTCCGAAGACGCAGCGATTGCCGGAGTACAGGCAATCATGCTGGGACTGGGGATCTCGTTCGTCATTGGCATACCTGCGGGGATCTACGCCCCAGAACTGCTGAAGGCGATGGGTGCTTCGCCGGAGATCGTCGCGACGGGGTCAGGGTATGCACGGGTCGCGCTGGGCGGTTGCGGCGCGATCATCATGCTCTTTCTGAATAATGCGATCTTTCGAGGGGCAGGCGATGCGGCGATTGCAATGCGGCTGCTGTGGGTGTCGAACATCATCAATCTGGTGCTCGATCCCTGCCTGATCTTCGGCATCGGTCCGTTCCCGAAACTGGGAGTGACCGGAGCTGCGGTCGCGACTCTGACAGGACGATCGATTGGCGTGCTGTACCAGTTCTACCGGCTGCTGAAGGGGACGGAGCGCATTCATGTGCTGGGCCGTCACCTGCGGATTAACTTCGGCGTGATGCTTCGGCTCCTGCGCGTTTCCGTAACTGGGATGCTGCAGTTTGCAATCGCCAACGTAAGCTGGATTGCGCTAGTGCGGATTATCTCGATCTTCGGATCGGCAGCGGTGGCGGGATACACGGTAGCGATACGGATCGTGATCTTCTTCATCCTGCCTTCGTGGGGACTGAGCAATGCCGCAGCGACACTCGTAGGGCAGAACCTTGGCGCGAAGAAGCCGGACCGTGCAGCAAAGGCGGTGTGGCAGACGGGGTTCTACAACATGCTGTTTCTCGGTACCATCGGGGTATTTTTCATCGTGTTTGCCACGCCCGCTGTACGCCTGTTTGTAAACGACCCTGCTGTCGTACCGATAGCGGCGACGGCTCTGCGCATCTTCAGTTGCGGGAATGTGGGATACGCCTATGGCATGGTCATGCTGCAGGCATTCAACGGAGCAGGCGATACGATGACGCCAACGATTGTGAACTTCTTCGGCTTCTGGGTGCTTGAGTTGCCACTGGCGTGGGCACTAGCGGTGTGGAGCAATCTGCGAAGCGAGGGAGTCTTCTTGTCGATCGTGGTAGCGCAGTGCAGCGTGGCGGCCGCAGGTATTGTGCTGTTTCGGCGCGGGAGGTGGGCTCGGCAAAGAATATGAGTCAACACCTACCATCGGCGCACTGAATCACTACAAAACTGACCGAAATCTGGTGCATAGATCGAAATCATGGCACCAGATTCCGGTATTTTTCTGGCGTGATCGGGAATCCTTCGGAGACCTTAAACATCTGAGAGAATGATGGAAGTGAAAGAAGCTGCACAGTTTGGCTGCTGCGTTGCAGTGGGATTGGTATGCCTGACGGCTGGCGCGAACGCTTTCGCGCAGTATCCCAGTTTGGGGCAGAATTCTAGTACAGCGACGAGTTCGATTTACTCGGTTCAGAATCCGAGTTCGGCAGTAAATCCGTTTTACGGCAGCATCACGGTCCACACTGTCAGCGATGAGCCGCTGAAGCTTTCGCTTGATGACGCGATCAGGCGGGGTTTTGAGAACAATCTCGGTCTCAAGGAAGCGGAGAGCGGCGAGAGGCTATTTCATGGCGAGAAGAACATTGCGTTGCAGCAGTTTCTGCCGACGATCAACCTGAGCGGCGGAACCGGCTACTTCGAACACAATCTTGCGGCGCAGGGGTTCGGTCCGAACACGTTGAAACAGTTTTCATCACTTTTTCCTGGCGGGCCTCCTCCGAATATTTCGCTGATTACAAAAGACGATTTGACACAGGGGCAGTTGTCGTTTAGTCAGACGCTGTTTTCGGGCGTGGTGATTGCGGGGTGGAAGGCGGCAGGGGCAGCGGCGCGTTCCGCATATTTTGCGAAGATGACGGCGCGGGGCGAGGTTGTCCAGCAGGTTGCGACAGCATACCTGCGCTGCATCGCCGATGCAAGCGACGTGGACAATGCAACTGCTCTCCTGAAGGCCGACGAGGTGCAGTTGGCCCATGCGCATGCGGCGCATGAGGCAGGCACGGCGGCCAATCTCGATGAACTCCGTCCCAAGGTGCAGTTGCAGTCACAGCAGCAGACGCTCATTGCTGCGCAGAACACACTCGAGAAAGACCTGATCCTGCTGAAGCGCGAGATCGGGATTGATCCCGGCCAAAAGGTCATTCTTACGGATCCTGCCCCTTACGGAGATCTAGCGGAGGAAACACCGGCAGAGGTGCGGGCCGTTGCCTATAAGAACCGGCAGGACTGGCAGAACCTGCAGAATCAGATCGTCGAACTGCGGGCGGCGCATGCTGCGTATCGGGCACAGCGGTGGCCGAGCCTCAAGTTCAATGGTTATTATGGGGTCGACAAGGTGAATGGAAGCCCCAGTCACGGCGTCTTCTCCGCGGTGGGGACGCTGAGTATTCCGATCTTTCGCGAAGCCGGCATTCGGGGCGAGGCGGATGTAGCGGCTGCGCAGCTAGCTGCGGCCAACGCTCAGTTTGACGATTTGCGCGCGAAAATCGACCAGCAGGTGCGATCGGCGTTGCTTGACGTCGACGCGGCGAAGAAGCTGGTTGCGGTGGCGAAATCGAATGTCGAACTGGCGACGCAGGAAGTAAGCGATGAAACCGATCGCGTCGACGCCGGCGTTGACGATACGCTGCCGCTGGTCACTGCGCAGGCGACGCTAGCGTCGGCCCAGAGCAATTATGTGCAGAGCCTCTTTCGCTACAATTTAGCGAAGCTGGTACTCGCTCGCGCAGCGGGCGTAATTGAGCTGCAATATCGCGCATATCTTGGAAAGTGAGTCGCACGCACAAGCTCGAATTCCATCGATCAAAATTTGAATGGGATGGGTCGCCGATTGGGGACTTCCGGCTAATGTAGAAGGAGCGGAGGTCTTCCCCATGGCGTCCAAACTGAGAATTGAATACATTGTCGAGCCGGATTCTGCGGCACTTGCGTGGCGGGCTGCCGACAAGCTGGTTGAAGCAGCGGAGCAGGCCGTAGCGAAACGCGGCCAGGCACGCATTGCCATCAGCGGCGGCTCGACGCCCAAGGCGGCATTTCAACTGCTCGCCGATCCGAGTCAGCAATTCCTGAAGCGCATGCCGTGGGGGAAGCTCGATCTCTACTGGGTCGACGAGCGAACTGTGCCGCCGGATGATCCAGAAAGCAACTACCGCATGGCCCGCGAAGCGATGCTCAAGCGCGTTCCGCTGAAGCCGGAGCAGGTTCACCGCATGGAAGGTGAACTGGAACCGGGGGTAGCGGCAGGGCGGTACGAGTCGTTGCTACGGAACACCTTCAGGCTGGAAGGCGCGGAGACCCCGCGGTTCGACCTCATCCAACTTGGGATGGGAGATGATGGACATACGGCTTCTCTGTTCCCGCACACAGAAGCGATCAACGAGATGGCGCGGCTCGTAACGGCCAATCAAGTTCCGCAGAAGGACACTTGGCGGATCACGTTGACATGGCCGGTGATTAACCAGGCGAGCTCTGTTTTCTTTTTGATCGGCGGCAAGAACAAGGCTGAATTGGTGAAAGAAGTCTTTACAGGACCGCGCGATCCGGAACGGCTGCCGAGCCAACTAATATGGCCCTCAGGCGGTATACTCACTCTGATCCTTGATAGGGATGCTGCTTCGCTGTTGCCTGCAACAGACGGGCACGGCTGTGGAGTGTTTGAGAGGGAACGATGATTTTGGCGGGTGATGTAGGCGGCACCAAAGTCCACCTGGCCCTGTATGACTTTTCAAAGGGCAAGCTAAACCATACGAGAGACAAGCAGTTCCCGGCCAGGGAGTATTCGGGCCTTGATGAAATTGTCCGCGAGTTTCTGGGGACGGACAAGGTTAGTGCGGCATGTTTTGGTGTGCCAGGCCCAGTACGGGACGGACGCCTTCGTCTAACGAACCTGCCATGGACGCTGGACAGCCGCGAGATCTCGCTGAATCTGCAGATTGATCACGTATTCCTCATCAACGATCTGGAAGCGAACGGTTATGGTGTTGCGGAGCTATCGCCTGAACAGATTTTTACCTTGAGCGAGGGGGACGCGAGCCAGATTGGCAATCGCGCACTGATCGCAGCGGGAACAGGACTTGGCGAGGGCATGCTGGCCTGGAATGGCCGCATTCATGTTCCGTATCCGTCAGAAGGCGGACACACGGATTTCGGTCCGCGCAATGAGACTGAGATTGAGCTGCTGCGCTTCCTCCAGCGGAAGTACAACGGCCGTATCAGCTACGAACGCGTGGTCAGCGGCATGGGGCTCACCAACATCTACGAATTCTTGCGCGATGGGCAAGGCATGGAAGAGCCAAAGTGGCTCGCGGAAAAGATCACCGAGGCTCATGACCCGAACAGCGTAATCACGGAGATGGCGCTGTCAGTGAAGAGCGAGATATGCACGAAGGCGCTAGACATGATGGTGTCGATCTACGGAGCCGAAGCTGGCAATTTGGCGCTGAAGGTCTTGTCTGTGGGCGGTCTCTATGTCGGCGGTGGAATTGCTCCGAAGATTCTGGAGAAGTTGAAGGATGGGACATTCCTCAAAGCGTTCCAGGACAAGGGCAGACTCAGTCAGCTGCTCATCAACATGCCGGTACGCGTGATTCTTGAGAGTCGGGCGGCGCTGATGGGCGCGGCTGCATATGCGGAAGCACGCGCCGCAGAACTCAGCGGAATCTCCCCTCGAGCGGCATCTGTCGGGCACACGAATTAGTTTCAACCGTGGGCAAAGCAAAAGACTGGACACGCGTCCGGTCTTTTTGCTGCTGCAGAACCGGCAGCCACCAGTTCTCCAGTGTTGTCAGTGGAACACGGTGTTCGCAACTCCATCCTGCGGACCCGATATCGCTTCCCTAAGATTCGCGGTTTTAGATAGCCTGAGGACAGGATTGACGGGGAACCCATGGGACGATTGATCTGGAAGTGGACGCGACGAGTGCTCGTAACAATGGCTGCGTCGTTCATGATTGTCTACTTCGGCGATTGGGCCGTCTACAAGATGCGTGGGTCTCCGCAGAACCATGTGCGTGTGAATCAGACGATCGTTGTCCCGCTGAAGGGCAACAAGCAGGAGTATGACTACCTCGGCGCAAACGATGTTCCCTGCTCCGTCTCCATCTTTTCCCAGGGAGGCGAAGATGCCTGCTGGCTGTTGCGCCGAGATCAAAACAAAGCCACGAAAATGTAATTGTTGCTATTCTGCGCAAGTCCGCTACGTCGCGTGGTTCACACCTCACATGCGCGCGTGACCTATGTCACGGGATTCTGATGGGGGTGACGCCTAACATCGTGCATCTCTCGTCTTTGAAAAGGGCTGGGGGGCCGCAATGTATAGCCGAACACAAAACGAAAACGGCACGTACAACACGATGTGTCTCGACTGTCTGCTGACAATCGCTACATCGGTTGAGACGGAGACGGATCTCGAGCTGCTCGAAATGCGGCATATGTGTCCCGAGAAGGCACTCGCGCAATTGCTTGTCAGAAAGAGCGGAGCGGAAGCGGCAGCCAGGCGGAACTGAGCAGCGTTTATTTTTGATCAGGAGCAGCAGCCGCGCCAGGAGCCAGGGGACTCAAAGGGCCAGCCTGAGATCCTGCCATCTTCCGATATAGCTCCTGATCCGCCGACTTGGTAATCGAGCTCGCCTTATCGAGTTCAGCCTTGGCCTCTTCTTTTCTGCCCATGGCGCGGTACAGGCGCCCAAGCCGCCAGTGCACATTGACTTCACCTGGATTCAGCTTCTCGGCAGTGAGAAGTTCGCGCAGAGCCTCATCGTTGCGCCCCTCATTGGCAGCCAGGATGCCGAGATCAAGGTGCGCAAGCGCGAGAGATGGGTCGAGCTTCACCGCCTTTTCCAACAGCTGACTGGCATCACCATACTGGCTGGTCTGAATCTGGGAGTCGGCGAGGTAGACCAGCGATTGAGCGTGGTGGGGATCGAGAGCAAGCTCAGCCTTGAATTCCGCCATTGCTTCGGCGTGCTGCTTCTGCGTCCAGAGCAGATAGCCCAACCCGAAATGCACGTTTGGCTGGTTGGGTTTTGCTTTTACCGCCTTGCGAAACATTTCGATCGCCGCCGGACTGTCCTTCATCTCGTCGAGCGCTTCACCAGCAAGCATGTCAGCCTCGGCTGAATCGGGATCAAGGGTGAGAATCTCCTTGTACACCTCCAGAACCTTGCTGTACTGCTTCGACCAAAGCAAGCTATGCGCAAGAGCCATGCGGATGGGCAGGTTTCGCGGGTCGGCATCCGCCCCGGCGCGGAGATAGGGTGCTGCCTGCGCATACTGGCTAAGACCGTAATGCGCCATGCCCAGAAGGATCTTGTAACGAAGAGCTTCTTGAGAATTGGGCGGTGCAGACTTTAAGAGGGTGCTGAACTGCGGGACGGCTTCCTTTAGATCGCCGGCTTTGAAGAGGGCCAAGGCTAGATTCAGTCGGAGACCTGGAAACCCCGGGCTGAGCGCAAGAGCTTTTCGGTAGAGCGGGATCGCTTCCCTGTACTGCTCCTGACGTGCCTGAAGCAGGCCGAGGTGCGCGTACGGCTCGGCGAGCGAGAGGTGAGTTTTGAGATAGCCGCGCCAAGCTTGTTCCGCCTCGGCGATGTTGCCTTGCTCTTCGGCTGCGATGGCCGATTGCCGCAGCCTGTCAGATTGCGTGCCGGATTGCGCGTAGAGCGACGTTGCGGCGACAAGCACAGCGACAGTCCACTTCAATTGGTGCTTCCCGATCACCCCTATTCCTTCCTACCGACCAGACATGTTCGCGCTTGATGTTGAGTGCTTCCACTATTCTCGCTCTTGCGCGGCGATGCGACAACCGGGGGCGTCAAGCGCGCTTTTTGAGTTCGGGATACTTTGCGAAAATGCGCTCCTGATCGTCGGGCTGGAGTTGGGAGAGACGCACCGGCTTATCCTGCGGACGGGTGCCCTTCTGATTGATCACGTTCATCAGGCTCCATTCGCGCTGCGGATTGCGCGGCTCTTCAGCCTTCAGATCGTAGCGCGTGAAGTCGATCACCATGGGGGGATCGTGTTTCACCCAATTGTGCAGCAATGCAAGACGGAACTCCTGATTCATGAACCACTGGATCTCGAGTTCTTTCTCGGAACCGGGCGCTCCGGTGCCCTTCTCGTCGAAGCGATAATTCAGATGTGAATTGTCGAGGTTGTGCTTCCGCCAGTCGAGACCGAATGCTCCTTCGGTGACGACCTTTGTATCGGGCCAGCGCTCGCGTACAGCCTGCAGCCACCAGGCGAGGTCTTCGTCATGGCCGATGGAGGTCTCCCAGATGGAGGTGACGAAGCCGAAACCATTCAGTGTGTGCCCCGAATCGAAATGCACCGCGGTGGTGTCCATCATTTCTTTGCGGCCTGCGGTAACGCCGAGGTTGCCGACGCTTTCGATTGGACCCACACCGAGGCGGCTATTAAATCCACCCTTGAATCCATCGCGACGTGCGGTCAGAAAGTCGCAGGTCCATCCATCCAGGCAGACGCTATCGATGAAATCAGCCTTGCCTTGCGCGGGCTTCAGGTAATGCTCGCGGCTGGGATAGTAGGGATAGCAGATGCCGCCATCACCATCGCCGTTATCGATTGCATGCTGGCTCCAGATTTGTCCCTGGCAGACGTGAATACCCTCGTCTTCCGCGAGGTGGCGCTGATTCTCCGCATCCATAAAGCCGGCGACGAGGCACTCTGGACGGTAACCGCCGCCTACCATATTCGAGACAAGTTTGAGCGCCTCGTGGATGGTCGCACGGTTGTGCTCGCGGGTATCGAACATTGGCGCGAAGTAGCCGCCGGGAATGAACGTGACCTCATCCCCGTAGCGGTCGTGATATTCGGCAAGCATACGGCGTGCTTGCTGGTATTCCTTACGGTTATCGTGGAGTGCGAGCCAGCTGATGGCCCAGGTCATTTTGCCTTCTGGACAGCCGCGCGCGAAGGCGTCGCGTCTCGACTTGATCCGTTCTGGCCGGTTATCCGACGATTCGTCCTGACCGATTGACCGCGTGGGCGTGACCTCGATCTGGTTGACGCGCACGATCGAGACATGGGTAAGGAAGCGTCCGCGAAGGCGCGAAGGTGGCAAAGCGGCTTGCAGCGCGCGGGCGGTAGTTTCTGAAACTGCGACCGACGCAGCAGAGGCCGCTGCTCCCATCAGAAATTTGCGCCTGCTGTGAATTCCTATGTTCTTGTGCATGCCCCGTTTCCTTTGACGATTTCTGAAATCCCGAATCTGAAAGCCTCACGCGCTGAATCCCACGAGACTCTGCGATAACAGTAACAGCACCTGTGGATGCGCTTGAGGGGGTCGGCCTGATGGACCATGTGAATTACATTCTGGTGTTGCTGATTGGGCTGCTCTTCGCGGTTGCGGCGGTGGCGGGGCTGGCGCGGCGGTTCGCCCTCTCCTATCCCATCGTGTTGGTCATCTTCGGCTTGCTGTGCTCTCTGATTCCCCATGTGCCGCGAAT
>DATNFD010000178.1:0-2048 GCA_035606555.1 Occallatibacter sp. | reverse complement strand
TTCTTTTTCCTTCGCTGCTCTGAGCTGCGCCATCGTCGGTCCGGGACCATCCGACTCCATCAATTCGACAATCCGCAGCCGAACCGTCTGCCCGCTCAATCGTTCACATATGGATGTGAGCACCGACATATTATCAGGATTCTCGATCATCCCTCGGGCCGCCGTCTCCTGCTTGGCAAATCCGATTGTCACAACATGACCGTCCACGCCCACAAATCGTCCTCTTTCCAGAAAGGCGGCAATCCTGGAAGAGACATTGCCCACTTCCTCTTGAACCTGTTCCCAATCGAGCATCACCGCAACGCGCCCATTGTCAGTCGACGGCGATGGCACTGCCGCCGAAGCCTTCATGTCAACGGCAGTGCCAGAGGGGCTGAGATCCGGCGAAGTTAAGAGGAGGTCTCGTAGAGGCGCCGCATTCCCGGCAGTCGCAGGTCTCGACGGTAGCGATGCGGCCGGTGCAGAAGCCGTTGCCTGTGGAGACTTCGGTAACGGTGAGGGGGCTGAAGTATCGGCGCGACCAGCCGAAGTCGGTTTCTCTCCGCGTACTGGATCCGGTTGAAAAGGGCGTGCCGTCTGCGTAGGTGGCACCACTTGGTGAGCCGCTTTCCCATCAGACCGACGCAGCAACCGGGTCGCACGCACAGCCGCTGTTTCAAGCACGAACCGAGGATGGGCACTGAGCCTGAGCGAGTCCTCCGCTTGCGTAAAGATCGCGAACAATTCTTGAAGGGACTCGGGCGAGAACGAGCGCGCATCAGCCGCCATCTGGGCGAGGTCGTCCGCTGAGGCCTCGATCAACCCCTGCCATTCCTCTGGTGAGGTCACCACCGATACCACCAGCATGTTGCGCACATACTCGACAACCTCCGCACAATAGGCCCGCAGATCGTGGCCCTGGTCTAATAACTGGGCCAGCACGCGAAGCGCCGCGGCACTCTCCTGAGCCGTGACGGCCTGAATCATGCCACGAACGAGTTCTTGTGGAACGGCTCCTAGCAAAGCCTGCAGATCCGCATGCGCGATTGTTTTGCCGCCGAACGCGACCGCCTGGTCAAGCAGGCTCAAACCATCGCGCATGCTGCCCTCACTGGCCTTGGCAAGAGCCATGAGGCTCCGCTCCTCAATCAGAATCTGATCCTGATCGACCACATGGCGAAGCCGTTCAACAATCTCGGTTCGCGCAATCCGGCGGAAGTTGTAATGCTGGCAGCGGGAAAGAATCGTCGCAGGAATTTTATGAATCTCGGTGGTGGCAAAAATAAATACGACATGCGGCGGCGGCTCCTCCAGCGTCTTTAACAGCGCATTGAAAGCCGAGTTCGACAACATGTGGACTTCGTCGATGATGTAGATCCGGTACTTCCCACGAAACGCGGCAAACTTCACATTCTCTCGGATCTCACGCACATCGTCCACGCTCGTATTGGACGCCCCATCGATCTCCATCACGTCGACGGAAGTCCCCTGTGCGATTTCGAGGCAATTGGAACAGGTGCCGCAGGGCGTGCCGGTCGGCCCTCGCTCGCAGTTGAGCGCTTTGGCGAGAATTCTCGCCACCGTGGTTTTTCCCACGCCGCGGGTTCCGGAAAAGAGATACGCTTGGGCAATCCGTTTCGTGGTGACGGAATTGACCAGCGTCTGAACAACGTGGGGCTGTCCGATCACATCGTCGAACGTCCCTGGACGGTATTTGCGGGCAGAGACTTGATAATCCAACGTCGTGATGCTCCAGTAGCGTGCTGAGATCTGACTGCTGAGTGCGCAAAGAACCAACCGTACTCTGTTTCCTGAATCTCAGCTCTTCGCACTCATCGCTCAGCCCTGTTCCTAGGAAAAGCGGGGCCAGGTGATCCTGCGGCACACAGAACTGACCGCTTACCGTTGCTTCCTTCCGGACCTGGCGGGGTTCACAGGGTTCTGTTGCACAGGGCCCAGCCCCTTATTCGACGTGAAAAGTAAAAAGGGAAAAGTAGAGAGTACGTATGACCGAAACTTTTGCCTTTTAACTTCTTACTTTTACCTCGCCTTGGTGTGGCGGAGAGGGT
>DATNFD010000177.1:0-18560 GCA_035606555.1 Occallatibacter sp. | reverse complement strand
TATCCCGATGACGGCACGACCGCAGACAGCCTGCTCAGCGCTGCGGATGCGGCCATGTATGTGAACAAGCACACCAAACGGCACAAGACCGAAATGCCGGGCCAGTTGCAGCAGGCCCTATTCAAGCCGGGCCGCTAGATTCTGAATGCAGAGCGCGCCGATCTCGTACGAAATCGGCGCGTTGGTGTTTCTGATGAGTAAAACTCAGATTGACGGTTTTATCGGACGTGCAGCTGTGAGATCGTGACCTTGCCCTTCAGCAGGTCAGCCTTGCGCCACTGGCTCTTTTCGTTCAAAGCGACCCAGCGACGCTCTTCACTGCGATAGTGCCAGTCTTTATCGAGCTGGTAGTAGACCATGGTGCCACTCGCTTCCATCACCTTGATGATGCTGTTATCGTGCGAGTTCTTCTCATCGTAATCAGTGCTGGCGCTCTGGCCCATTTCGGAATAAATCTCGTTGAGTTCGAAGAGCTGCGCGTTCACGCTGTCTTCCATCGACTCGACATTCAGGCCAATGCGTTTTGCCTCGCGCAAGGTGATGGGATAGTTGTGAGAGGGATAGCCAGAGTTCAGGTTGTTGCTGATTTCCCGGGCGCGCTCCTGGTCCTGCATGTGGTAAGAGAGAATCTCCTCGCAGATGCGCGTGGAAAGGGCGCTGGAGCGATCTACCGCACCGATGACCAGCGGGTGCACATAAGGGAATAACGCCGCATATGGGTTTGTTGTCGAGTCTTTCGCCTGCTCTGTCCAGAGGCGGATGACGCGGAGAAGTTCGTCGTTGCTGACGCTCACGCGGTCGTTGTCGCGGTCTATGGGCGAGAGGTCGTGGGTGAGCGAAGTGTCAACCGCAGAGAGATGGGCAAGAGGTCCCATCAGGATTTTATCGGCGCCAAGAGCGAGCATAGTGGCGGCGGATTGGCACTCAAGAGGCGCAAGCACGGTAAGGTGTTTCACGTACCGGCGGAGAAGGTTGACCATGCGGAGCGAGGCCTGGCCGGAGCCGCCGTCAGACTTCACGAAAAGCGAGAGGCGGTCGATGCTGCCGATGTTACGCAGCAGGGCATAGAGGCTGGCCACGTCGCTCTGACAGATCGAACCTTTGCTGGAAATCCAGTAGGTGATGACTGGCTCGCCGAGGAGATTTGACAGCTTGTCGAGGACAGGCTGGGTGCGTTCGATCAGCATCGGCGGCTTGGTTGCCGCAGGACGAATTACCGCGACTTCAGAGACAGATACAGATACGGATGGGTTAGGCAACTCGGGTACCGCTCAATATTGAATTGTCGTGAATGCCTAGATATTAGCACGATGTTATCAGCCCGAAACGAAAGTGAGCCCGTTGTTCACCGGGCCCACATTGCTGCTCGAGACGTAGCGCAGCAAAACCAATCTGGTTGCAAAGACTTGCGTCAGATCGCCCAGCTATGCGTTGCTTCGCACTTTGGTAAGCAGAGTTTCCTACCTTGGTTGAAGCTGAGGATCGTTCGACTCATCTTCTGCGTCAGACCCCGGTGGCGGAATAGTCACTCTCACCGTGATCGGCGATTGCAACTGGAAGTTGATCAGGGTTTCGGTCGGGATGACAGTCTGCTCGCCGCGCGTGGCTGCGTTGACGCCAGTGCCAGCTGCAGCTCCAGCAAGGCCGCCGATCGCCGCACCCTTGCCCCCACCAGCGAGAGCCCCGATGATCGCGCCGAAAGCAGCGCCGCCTCCGGCCTTGGTGGCTGTGTTCTTGCCGCGGGCCGCGCCTTCCTTCGTATAGGCATTCGTCGTGACAGGAATCTTCTGACCGCTGCGCTGAATTTGGGTCAGTTCAAGAGTGAGCAGGGACTGCCCCTTGAAGTGAGCGGCTTCGCGTGCCTCGACGATTCGCCCCGTCACCGGAGCGCCACGCCGGAGCGCAATTACGCCCTGCGTGCCGAGATCGGCAGCGAGCGCGCCGTGAAAAGCATCGTTGGTCTGAGCTGTCTTGCTGTCCAACGCCTCCGTGATCCTGATTGGCACGACTGTCCCGGCGGGAATGGTCACTTCTTTCACCACTGGTTGCGGCGGAGGCGGAGGAGCGGCCTGGATGGGTGGAGGTGGAGGTGTGTTGTCGGCCTGAGCCGATGGCTCATATGCGGGCGTGACCGGCGCGTTTTCGGCAGCACGCTCTTCGCGCTGGGATTCGTGCCTCTTCTTGCGGTCAGCGTGGTCGTCTCGGTCCCGTGAACGCGCCGGCTCCGGAGCAGGCGCAGCGGCTGAGGCCGGAGGCACTTGTTCCGGCGCTGGCGAAGTCGCTGCGGCCGATTGAATGGTGAGGTTGTTAACCACTGCCTTTACTCCGCCAATCGTGCCGCTGTCATTTGCAGCCAGGGCGCGCGAAGCTTCGTCGCTGACGGTTCCATTCAGCGTCGCGACGCCGTTTACAACGCTTACCTGGATGTTCTGCTGGGCGAGGGCGGACTCGCCCTTAATCTTTGTCTGGATGTCGCTTGCGATCTGCTGATCGGTTGGCGCGGCCGACTGCTTCATCTTGCATCCTGCTGCAAGCCCGACCACAACAGCCAGAAGCATCACTCCTGCTTTGGGGAGCATCACTGCTGACCACCGCAATTGCATTCTGCTGATGGTTCCCTGCTTCATTTCAAAAACCTCGTACAAGTAAGACTTGGCGATACCGTCTGCCTAAGATTTAGACTTCCGCAGCGGGGCTTGGATGCGTTTTTACGTGAGATTCACCCAGACGAACCATGAGAATGACGGGGGTTCGTGGCACTGCGTTCGGCCATCCAATGGCTTTGATGATCAGAAAAGTAAAGGACCTCGCCGAAACGAGGTCCTAACTGGTTAAGTAAAGCGTTACTCCGCTGCCATCTCTTCGGCCTCGCCTTCCTGGCGCATGATCTCGAGCTCGCGCTCTTCAGCTTCGCGCTCTGCATGCACTTCCTGCTGGACGCGGGCTGCCGCTTCTTCAAGCTCTGGGCTGAGCTGGACATTGCGATAGTACTCGAGGCCCGTGCCGGCCGGGATAAGGCGACCGACGATCACGTTCTCCTTCAGGCCGCGCAGGTTGTCGATTGCACCGTTGATGCTGGCTTCGGTGAGCACGCGTGTCGTCTCCTGGAAGCTGGCTGCCGAGATGAAGCTGTCGGTCGAGAGCGATGCCTTGGTGATACCGAGCAGGAGCGGACGGCCCAATGCCGGGCGACCACCCTCCCGCACGATGCGCTCATTCTCTTCGCGGAAGCGGAACCGATCTACCTGCTGCTCGAGCAGGAAGTTGGTATCGCCCACTTCGTCGATTCTCACCCAACGCAGCATCTGGCGAACAATCACTTCGATGTGCTTGTCGCTGATGGCCACGCCCTGCAGACGGTAGACCTCCTGGATTTCGTTCACCAGGTAAGCCTGCAGTTCCTTCTCACCCAGCACAGCAAGAATGTCATGCGGGTTCAACGGACCGTCCATCAGAGGATCGCCGGCGCGCAGGCGTTCACCTTCCTGCACGTTGACGTGGATACCGCGCGGAACCGAGTATTCCTTCTCATCCCCATTGTCCGCCGTGACATAGATCTTGCGCTGACCTTTGGCGACCTCGCCGAAGCGGACCACACCATCGATCTCGCTGATGATCGCCGTCTCACGCGGTTTGCGGGCTTCGAAAAGTTCCACCACACGCGGCAGACCGCCGGTGATGTCCTTCGTACGTGTCGACTCCTTCGGAATCTTCGCGAGCACATCGCCCGGACCTACCTCGTCGCCATCCTGAATCATCAGGTGAGCGCCGCGAGGCAAGAGGTACCGCTTGTGAGCCTTCGCATTCTTCACCATGAAAGCCGGTTGGCGTTTCTCATCGGGAGCGTCCGCAACCACCCAACGCGAGAGGCCGGTGACTTCATCGACTTCTTCGTTGAGGGTAATGCCTTCCTGCAGGTCCTTGAACTGAACCGTGCCGCCAATTTCGGTGAGAATCGCGTAGGTGTACGGATCCCACTCAGCAAGCAATTCGCCAAGCTTGACTGAAGCGCCGTCTTTGACGCGGAGACGCGCACCGTACACAACCTGGTAGCGCTCCTTTTCACGTCCGCGCTCGTCAACCACCGCGATCGAGCCCGAACGGTTCATGGAAACCAGCGAGCCGTCCTTGCTTTCTACTGTGTTCAGGTTGATGAAGCGTACGAAGCCGTTGTTCTTGGCATCAAGACGCGACTTGTCCTGCACACGGCTGGCGGTTCCGCCGACGTGGAAGGTACGCATTGTGAGCTGCGTGCCCGGCTCGCCGATGGACTGCGCCGCGATGACGCCGCAGGTTTCGCCGAGCTCGACCATGCGGCCCGAACCAAGGTTGCGGCCATAGCAGAGCGCGCAGACGCCGCGACGCGATTCGCAAGTCAGCACCGAGCGAATCTTCACCTTCTCGACACCCGCGCCCTGAATTGCCGAGGCGATGTCTTCGTCGATCGGCTGGTTTACTTCAACAACCACGTTGCCGTCATAGTCCTTGATCCTCTCGAGAGAAACACGACCGATGATACGGTCGCGCATAGGCTCGATGATCTCGCCGGACTCGACGATGGAACCAACGTAGATGCCTTCGCTCGTTCCGCAGTCGTACTCGGTGACGATGACGTCCTGCGCCACGTCGACGAGACGACGAGTGAGGTAGCCCGAGTCGGCGGTCTTGAGTGCCGTATCGGCCAATCCCTTACGTGCGCCGTGCGTCGAGATAAAGTACTCGAGCACCGTCAGACCTTCGCGGAAGTTTGCGGTGATCGGAGTTTCGATGACCTCACCGGAAGGCTTGGCCATCAGTCCGCGCATACCGCTGAGCTGGCGAATCTGCTGCTTCGAACCGCGGGCGCCCGAGTCGGCCATGATGTAGATCGGGTTCATGGCCCCCTCTTCATCCGCACGCTTCATGTTGCCAAACATTTCGTCAGCGACCTGATCGGTTACCGCCGACCACATTTGGATGACTTTGTTCGAGCGCTCGCCATTGGTGATCGCGCCGTCCATGTACTGCTTCTGGACCTCGATTACCTTGCGGTCAGCATCTTCGACTACGGTGTACTTGCTGGCTGGAATGACCATGTCATCCAAGCCGACCGAAAGACCCGAGCGCGTTGCGTACTGGAAGCCGAGCTGCTTGATGCGATCGAGCATGCCCACAGTGACTTCGAGTCCGAGGTTCTGGTTGCAGTAGTTGACAAGCTGTCCAATGCCTTTCTTCTTGAGCAGGCCATTGATGTAGGGCATGCCGGAAGGAAGCGCATCGTTCAGGATCACGCGGCCAACGGTGGTGTTGATGTACTCGTTATTGAAGTCCACCGGCTCGGTATGGGTCAGGTCCTGATCGTCATACGCGGTGGTCATATCGAGAACCTTGCCCGTGTAGCGCAGGCGGATCGGTGTGAGCGTCTCCACTTCCTTCGCTTCAAGAGCCATGAGGATCTCTTCAGTGTTCGAGAAAACGCGGCCCTCGCCACGCCCACCCTTCTTCGCCTTGGTCAGGTAATACAGACCGAGAACCATGTCCTGTGTAGGCACGGTGATCGGCTGACCCGATGCAGGAGAAAGAATGTTGTGCGACGCAAGCATCAGCACGCTGGCTTCAATCTGCGCTTCAGGAGACAGCGGAATGTGCACTGCCATCTGGTCGCCGTCGAAATCTGCGTTGAACGCAGTGCAGACGAGCGGGTGAATCTTGATGGCTTTACCTTCGACCAGCACCGGCTCGAACGCCTGAATGCCGAGGCGGTGAAGCGTTGGGGCGCGGTTCAGCAGTACCGGGTGATCCTTGATGACCTCTTCAAGGATGTCCCAGACCACCGGTTCCTGCATCTCCACCATCTCTTTTGCCTGCTTGATGGTGGTGCAGTGGCCTGTCTGTTCGAGGCGGTGATAGATGAAGGGCTTGAAGAGCTCGAGAGCCATCTTCTTGGGAAGACCGCACTGATGCAGCTTGAGCTCGGGACCGACGACGATAACGGAACGGCCAGAGTAGTCGACGCGCTTACCGAGAAGGTTCTGACGGAAGCGGCCCTGCTTGCCCTTCAGCGTATCGGAGAGCGACTTGAGCGGGCGGTTGTTGGCGCCGCGCAGCACACGACCGCGACGGCCGTTGTCGAACAAAGCGTCGACGGCTTCCTGAAGCATGCGCTTTTCGTTACGGACGATGACTTCGGGCGCGTGCAGGTCCATCAGTTTCTTCAACCGGTTGTTGCGGTTGATGACGCGACGATAGAGATCATTCAGGTCAGAGGTTGCAAAGCGGCCGCCATCCAGCGGAACGAGCGGACGGAGCTCTGGAGGAATGACGGGCAGCACGTCGAGAATCATCCACTGCGGCTTGTTACTGGACTTGCGGAACGCTTCGACCACCTTGAGGCGCTTGGCGAACTTGATCTTCTTCTGTGCCGAGGTCTCGGTCTTCATGCGCTCGCGAAGTTCCATTGCGAGTTCTTCAATGGTGACGCGCTTCAGCAGTTCCTTGATGGCTTCGGCGCCCATCATGGCCTTGAAGCCGGAAGGGCGGTACTGCTGGTCGAGCTCGCGATAGCGGGCTTCGTCCTTGATGATCTCGCGCTCTTTTACGGGCGCGTCGCCCACGTCGACGACGACGTAGGACTCGAAGTAGAGAATGCTCTCGAGATCGCGCAGAGAGATGTCGAGCAGGTGGCCGATACGCGAAGGCAGGCCCTTGAAGAACCACACGTGCGAGCACGGGGAAGCGAGCTCGATGTGGCCCATGCGCTCGCGGCGCACTTTGCTGACAGTGACTTCAACACCGCACTTATCGCAGATGACGCCGCGGTGCTTCATGCGCTTATATTTGCCGCAGAGACACTCCCAGTCCGTAACGGGCCCGAAGATGCGGGCGCAGAACAGGCCATCGCGCTCCGGCTTGAAGGTGCGGTAGTTGATGGTTTCCGGCTTCGTTACCTCGCCATGCGACCACGAACGGATTTTCTCCGGCGAAGCCAGCATGATGCGGATGGCGTCAAAATCAGTAATCGGGCTGGTGAGTTCAAACGGGTTTGAACGGAACAAGGCGACCCTCCTTGGCAGGTTTTTAGGCTCTGCCGCGGCTGTTCCCGGGACTGTTCGTAGATCCTTCCTTCCCGGGTAGCGGCTTACCGCTTTTCAGAAAGGACCCAAAACACTTCTAAGCTTGGGCGCCCCAGGCCTCAACTCTGAGACCTGGGAATCACCAGCTAATCGTCGGCTACTGCTGCCATCTCCGGCGCCGGAGCCTTCTTGATAAGGTCGGCGCGCTTGATCAATTCCACGTCGAGGCACAGTGACTGCAACTCGCGAATGAGCACGTTGAACGACTCAGGCACACCCGGCTCGATTGCCGCTTCGCCCTTGACGATGGCCTCGTAGATCTTGGTACGGCCATATACGTCGTCGGACTTCGCTGTGAGCAGTTCCTGCAGGATGTACGCAGCGCCGTAAGCTTCCAGCGCCCACACTTCCATTTCGCCGAAGCGCTGTCCACCGAACTGCGCCTTGCCACCGAGCGGCTGCTGGGTGATGAGCGAGTACGGTCCGATCGAACGGGCGTGAATCTTGTCGTCGACCAGGTGCGAGAGCTTCAGCATGTAGATGTAGCCCACGGTAACCGGCTGCTCAAACTGCTCGCCGGTCATGCCGTCGAACAGCGCCGTCTTACCGGAAGAGGGCAATCCAGCCGCTGCGAGCAGCGCTTTGATCTCTTCTTCTTTGGCGCCGTCGAACACCGCGGTACCGAACCAGATGCCGCGCTCCATGCCGTGTGCAACACGCAGCAGCGTTTCGTCGTCCAGTTCTTCCAGTTGGCGCAACGTTGCTGTACCCGCGAACTCTTTGCGAACCTGCTCGCGGACGAAGTTGGCGTCGCTGTTGTGCCTGATGAGTGCAGCAATCTTCTTGCCGAGAGCCGCTGCAGCCCAACCGAGGTGCGTTTCGAGAATCTGTCCGACGTTCATACGAGAAGGAACGCCGAGCGGATTGAGAACGATTTCGACGGGAGTGCCATCGGGCAGATACGGCATGTCTTCTTCGGGAAGAATGCGCGCAATTACGCCCTTGTTGCCATGGCGGCCGGCCATCTTGTCGCCGACGGAGAGCTTGCGCTTCATGGCAACGTAGACCTTGACCAGCTTGATGACGCCGGGAGGCAGTTCGTCGCCCTTCTGCAGCTTCGCGATCTTCTCGTTCGTGATCTTGCGCAGAACCTCGATCTGACGCGAGGTCATCTCTTCGATCTCATCGATCTGCTCGTTGACGCGTGGATCCTTGTCAGCGTAGCGGATGCGCTTGAGGTTCTTGGTCGAGATGCGCTCGATGGTTTCGCGATCCAGCAGAGCACCCTTCGTGATGAGGCGCTTGTTGGTGCGCTCGTCGTGCAGGTCGGCCAGGACTTCCTTATTCCCCAGGATGCCTTCGAGGCGCTTGAGGCGCTCGTCGGTCAGGATTCGGATTTCGTCGCCAAGGTTCTTCTCGAGCTTCGAAACGTATTCAGCTTCGATCTGCTTGGCGCGCTCGTCCTTTTCCTGTCCCTTGCGGCTGAAGATACGGACGTCGACAACCGTGCCTTCGATGCCCGGGGGGCACGTGAGCGAGGCGTCGCGAACATCGCCAGCCTTCTCACCGAAGATGGCGCGGAGCAGCTTCTCTTCCGGAGTGAGTTGCGTCTCGCCCTTCGGCGTGACCTTGCCGACCAGAATGTCGCCATGGCTGATCTGGGCACCGATGCGGATAACGCCGCTCTCGTCCAGATCGCGCAGGGCATGCTCAGAGACGTTGGGAATATCACGCGTGATTTCTTCCGGTCCGAGCTTCGTGTCGCGAGCTTCGATTTCAAACTCCTCGATGTGAACCGAGGTGTAGTAATCGTCCTTCACAAGACGTTCGCTGATCAGGATCGCGTCCTCGAAGTTGTAACCGCGCCAGGGCATGAAAGCCACCAGCACGTTACGTCCGAGGGCGAGCTCGCCCTGTTCTGTGCAAGGACCGTCCGCGATAACCTGTCCCTTCAGCACGCGCTCACCTTCACGCACAACCGGCTTCTGGTTGATGCAGGTGTTCTGGTTCGAGCGCTTGAACTTGATGAGCGTGTAGATGTCGGAACCGACTTCGCGGGACAGCTGCGTGGGATGGTGCTCACCCTCGACGCGCACGATGATGCGCTCGGAATCGACCGAGTCCACGATGCCGTTGCGTTTGGCCAGCACTACGGCCCCAGAGTCGCGAGCCGTAACCCCTTCCATCCCGGTTCCTACCAACGGAGCTTCGGCCACGAGCAGCGGCACCGACTGGCGTTGCATGTTGGCGCCCATCAGCGCGCGGTTTGCGTCGTCGTGCTCAAGAAACGGCACGAGAGAGGCGGCGACGGAAACGAGCTGCTTCGGCGAGACGTCGATGTAGTCCACGTCAGTTCTGTTCACCAGCACGAAGTTGCCCTGCCGGCGAGCGTTGACCAGATCTTCCGTGATCACCCCGTTTTCATTGAATTCAATGTTCGCCTGCGCGATGGTGTGACGGTCTTCTTCCCACGCCGACAGATAGAAGCTATACGGGATGTAGTCGATGGTCCGCTTACCCTGCTTCTTCAGCGAGGCATTTAGCTTGATGGCTTCATCCTTCTCGATGTGGTCGCCTACGCGCAGGCCGCTTTCGCCGGCGTTTACGACCTCAACGTAGTCAAGGATCTTCGAGTCCTTCACCTTGCGGTAAGGCGACTCGATGAAGCCGTACTCGTTGATGCGGGCAAAGCACGAGAGCGAGCTGATCAGACCGATGTTCGGACCTTCCGGCGTCTCAATCGGGCAGATACGGCCGTAGTGCGTCGGATGCACGTCGCGAACTTCAAAGCCCGCGCGCTCACGAGACAGACCGCCCGGTCCAAGTGCCGACAGGCGGCGCTTGTGGGTGATTTCCGACAGCGGATTGGTCTGGTCCATGAACTGTGACAATTGCGAAGAACCGAAGAACTCGCGAATCGCAGCCATGACCGGCTTGGCGTTGATCAGGTCGTGCGGCATGGCAGTCGACAGCTCCTGGTACACGCTCATCTTTTCCTTGATGGCGCGTTCCATGCGAACGAGGCCGATGCGGAACTGGTTCTCCATCAGTTCGCCGACTGCGCGAACGCGGCGGTTGCCGAGGTGATCGATATCATCGACGGCGCCGATATTCTTGCGGAGCTTCAGCAGGTAGCGAATCGTCGCGTAGAAATCTTCTGGCGTCAGGGTGCGGTGATCGAGCTGTGTCGCGTCCTGATTCTCGTAGAGCTTGATATTGAACTTCAGACGGCCCACGCGCGAGAAATCGTACTTGCGCGGATCGAAGAACATGCCTTCAAAGAGCGCAGTCGCGGTATCCAGGGTTGGCGGATCGCCCGGACGCAGCTTGCGGTAGATCTCAATCAAAGCCTCTTCGGGCTTGTGCACCGAATCGCGCTTCAGCGTATTGGTGATGATGTTGCCCACATCGTCGCGCTCGGGGAAGAACACTTCGATAGTCGTCGCGCCGCTCGCCATGACCTTGTGCAGCCGGTCAGCGGTCAGCTCAACGTTGGCTTCCACGATCACTTCGCCTGTGTTCAGATCCACCACGTCAGCAGCGGTCATCGCACCGTCGAGTTCGGCGTTCTCAATTTCGATTTTCTCGATACCGGCAGCACGAATCGCCTTGAGCGTGTTCGCGGTGACCTTGCGGCCCGAGTGCGCGATCTCTTCTCCCTTGTGCAGGACGGCGTGCGCCGGCTTTGCGCCGAGCAGGTGCGTGGAGTGCTTGGGATCAGCCTGCACTGCCCACTGCAGTTTGCCATTCTCGATGTGAATGCGATCGACGGTATAGAAGGTCTTGAGGATCTCTTCGTCGGAACGCAGACCGAGTGCGCGGAGGAAGATGGTTCCGAGGAACTTGCGCTTGCGGTCGATGCGGACGTACAGCGTGTTCTTCTGGTCGTACTCGAACTCCACCCACGATCCGCGGTAGGGAATAATCTTGCCGAGGAAGTAGGTGCGGTTGTTCGCAGTCTCAAAGAAGACGCCGGGCGAACGATGGAGCTGCGAGACGATGACGCGCTCGGTGCCGTTCACAATGAACGTGCCGTTCGGCGTCATCAGCGGAATATCGCCGAAGAAGACTTCCTGCTCCTTGATGTCACGAATGGTCTTATTGCCGGTTTCCGCGTCCTTGTCGTAAATCGTCAGGCGGACCGTGACCTTCAGGGGAGCAGAGAATGTCATGCCGCGCTCTTCGCACTCCTGCTGGTCATACTTCAGCTGCAGGCCGACAGGGTCACCGCACTTGTTACAGAAGTCGGGAACGTTTTTGTTGTACGTTCCGCACTTGTGACAGAGCACATCGCCAGGAAGGAACGGGTCTGTAATCACCATCGCGCCGCAATGCACGCAGGCGGTACGCAGGTGGTGAAGTCCTTTCAAGTGGCCGCACTTGCACTCCCAGTTCCCGATGGCGTAGTCGACGAAGTCAAGCTGCGAGATACCGCGGAAGTCGGTGATGGGGAAGACAGAAACGAAAACCGACTGCAGCCCCGAGTCATCGCGCTCGTTGGGCAGCTTGTCCATCTGCAGAAAGCGCTCGTATGAACGGCGCTGCACTTCGATCAGGTTGGGAATCTGGGTGGCTGTAGGAATCTTGGAAAAATCGAGCCGGCTGCGAATCGCGCGCTTCTCGTTAGGCATGCATCACTCCTGAGGCTCGTTACTCCGGCCGATACTCGTCACGGATCGCGCCGGGCCGGCACCCGAGTCTCGAGGCACCAGCTGTTTGCTGTCGTAGAACCGAATCATTCGGACTGGCTCACTGCGCATCACCAGTCCCCCGCTTTCAGAGCCCTCGGCGAATGTCCAACCGAACTCTGTATCCCTCGCCAAGCGTATTTACTGAATTGAGGCGTCTCGAAATTCGCCTCACAGGCGTTGTTGTTCCTCAGCAGAGTGCGCTATAAGAATCCGAGAGTCGCTGCCATTGAAGTTCTCGCCCGGGGGCGTTGACTTCACGGAGCGGCGATCTCCAGACCGCTAAAGCGCATCACAAACCTTGGAACTGCCCCTTCGACTGCGCACAATCGGATGCCGACTCTCCGGTGTACCCCGGCTGTTATGTCCGCAAACGCAACGTGAATTTGGTTAAAACGCCCGATCCGCTGCGATAGAGACACGAAAGCCCGTGAGGACGCAATTCCTCACGAGCGCGGCTTAAAGCCTGTGCCCCCATCCGATTTTTGCTGAATACCTGTCGCCGATCCCAAAGCTCGCTTCTGCTGCCCGTCGCCTGCCAATCGACATCCATCAACAGGAAGCCCGCGTATCCTGCTGACACTAGAGCACTTAGTTTCGCATTAATGCCCGCTCCAAGGCTGCTTGGCCCAGCCGGGGATACGAACATTGTGCCCTTTGACTCTTTTCAAGACGCGCCGTGTGTGGTTTTCGCCCAAGTTGCGGAAAAGCCCGCAGGGCCGAAAAGACGCGCAACGATTATCGTAGCGCGTCCCGGCTTGTGTTGCAAGTCAAGTACCAAATTACTTAACTTCGATGGTTGCAACGCCTTCGAACTTCTTCTTGATGGCTTCGGCCTCGTCCTTGGTCGCGCTCTCCTTCAACGGCTTGGGCGCGCCATCGACCAGGTCCTTGGCTTCTTTCAGGCCGAGCGAGGTGACCTCGCGGACAGCCTTGATGGTGTTGATCTTATTTGCGCCGGCATCCTTGAGGATGACCTGGAACTCGGTCTTCTCCTCGGCTGCCGGAGCCGCCGCTGCACCGCCGCCACCAGCAACCATCACCGGTGCCGCCGCTGCCGCAGAGACGCCGAGGCGCTCTTCAAGCTTCTTTACCAGGGATGCAGCCTCGAGCAGGCTCAGGCCAACGATCTGTTCTTCCAACTGTGCGAGATCCGCCATGTCTTTTCTCCATTCAAATCCAAAATTGATATTCCCAGCCGCAAACCCAAACGGTAAGTTTCCGATGCGCCAGACCCGCGCCCTTCCCGCCTGTCTTACTGCCAAAACCCTAAACAGAAATTGTCAGTGATCAGTTGTCAGTTCTCAGTCAAACTGGAACGGGCATCTGAGACTGGCAACCCGGCGGTTATGCCGCCGTAAACTTTTCCTTCTCCACGCCCTGACCCAAGACCACCGCCAGGTCGCGACCGGTGGCGTTAATAACAGTCGCCAACCGCTGCGCTGGAGCGTTGATGAGGAACAGCAGCTTCGAAAAGAGCTCTTCCTTGCCCGGCATGGTCGCCAGAGCCTTGATCTCTTCCACGCTGATCAGCTTGCCGTCAACAATGCCCAGCTTGAACTGAAACTCGGCGTTCTCGCCAGCCCACTTTGCGAAAACCTTTGTCAGCGCAACCGGATCGCCCGACGTGAACGCAACCGAGTTCACGCCCTTGAGGCCCTTAAGCGCAGGACCCACCTTTGAGTTTTCGCTCGAAACAGCGGCCAACTTGTTCTTGACTACGCGATACTTGCCACCCGCCTCGCGGATAACCTTGCGCAGTTCATAATCCTTGGCAACAGTCAGCTTGCTGAAAGTGCCGATAATCGCAGTGGTCGAGGTCTCCAGTTCTTTGGCTAGCAACTGGACCTTCTCCGTCTTTTTCGCCTTCGAAATTGCCATTGTGTGCTCCGCACAGTGATCAGTCGTCAGTGATCAGTGGTCAGTACCCAAACCGCGATCCTTGGCTATTCTCTGATCCCTATCTCCCGCGCCTCACTAGCGCGCAATCGAATCCATAACTCTCGGCCAGCAATCTTTACCGGAATTCCGGCTTTTACTAACCCCTGAACACTGATCCCTGACCACTGCTTTTAGTGCTTGCCCGCCGCGTCGGCTACTGCCTGATCCAGCGGAACTCCGGGGCCCATCGTCGAGCTAATGGTGATGCTCTTGATGTACTTGCCCTTCGCCGCGGAGGGCTTCGCGCGAACGATGGAAGTGATCACCGTAGTTGCGTTGTCGATCAGCTTCTGCGAGTCGAAACTAAGCTTGCCCACAGGGACATGCACCAGGCTGGTCTTGTCAGCACGAAATTCAACTTTGCCGGCTTTGATTTCCTTAACCGCTGCGGCAACGTCCTGCGTCACTGTCCCGGTCTTCGGGTTGGGCATGAGGCCCTTAGGACCGAGCACCTTGCCCAGGCGCCCGACCACCTTCATCATGTCGGGGGTCGCGATCAGGGCATCGAAATCGGTCCAGTTCTCTTTCTGAATCTTCTCAACCAGTTCTTCGCCGCCTACAAAGTCAGCGCCTGCATCCTGTGCTTCCTTCTGGCGGTCACCGGTGGCGATCACGGCAACGGACTTGGTCTTGCCCAATCCGTGGGGCAGAACAACCGTTCCACGCACCATCTGGTCAGCATGTCGGGTGTCTACACCCAGGCGCATGGTCAGGTCTACTGTTTCGTCAAACTTGGCGAACTTCACCTGCTGGAGCAGGGTAACCGCCTCGGGAAGCGGATACGCCGGCTTGGTCACAGCCGCGCGCGCCTTCGCAATATTCTTGCTGGTTTTAGCCATCAGTTCCTCGTCTCCCACCGCAGTTGCCAGCCCCGTTTCGGGGAACCCGGAGGCCATACGCCTGAAACCCTGGCGCTTATCGCCTCGAACAGGTCCAAAAGCCGTGGTGCAATTGACGGCCCGGAGCTACGCCCCGAGCACATTAATAAGTTTAGCGGATTGGTCGAGGAAGTGCAATCAAAGTCCGAAACTTGAGCGTTCCAATTAGATACTCGACCGACACTGAAGTGATTCAGGCCCCGGAAGCTGCTTAGCCGTCCTGGGCCCCTTTCCTTGCCTCAAGAAAGCTGGAAGTTCGCGGCTCTCCTCAGATTGCGTCACATAGGCTGATCCACCTGGATCGGAGTCATTAAAGCCAAAGACAAAGAACTGGTGGGGACTCCGGGATTGAGTCTCCATTCCGGATACTGGAAGGCGGTTGTGAAGTTGTTGTCATTAACAAAACCGGCGCTATGGCATCTAAATAAGAGGGAAAGGATAGGAATGGTCCCGAAGAGCAGTGATGACTGGGGCGTCTAAAAATTGAGATTATGTCTATGAAGAGATTGGTGATTGCAGCAGTTGCTTTGACCGCCGGAACACTGATGGCGGCTTCTCAAGGTTTCGCGCAAACGAATTCACAGCCGGGGCAGGGGCGAGCGATTGTGACCGTTTTGCCCAATGCGAAGACTGGAAATGTCGGTCAGATCTCCGCACAGAATTTGAAGGTGAAGATCAATGGGAAAGATTCCACGGTCACCAGCTTCAACCAAATGCAGGAGAGCAACAGCCCAGTCGAGTTGGTTCTGATGCTTGACGCGGGAGCGCGCGCCAGCCTCGGTACGCAGTTCAATGATATCCAGAGCTTTGTGAAAGAGATGCCTCCGAACACAAAGATGGCCATCGCCTACATGCAACAAGGTCGTGCGGCATTTGCATCGCAATTGTCGTCGAATGCGGCTGATGTATTAAAGGGATTGCATCTGAGCACGGGCATTGCAGGCGAGAATGCCAGTCCGTATTTCTGCCTGTCCGATCTGGCCAAGAACTGGCCCTCACACGATCGCACGGCACGACGCGAGGTTGTGATGGTCACAGACGGCGTGGATAACTACGAACGGCGCTTCGATCCCGATGACCCGTATGTGCAATCCGCTATCAAGGATTCGGTGCGAGCGGGGCTCGTCGTTTATTCGATCTACTGGAGGAACACCGGGCGGATCAACAACACGGGATATGAAACCAATGCTGGACAGAACCTGCTGCTGATGGTCACGCAGGCAACAGGCGGAAACAGCTATTGGCAGGGGCTGGGCAACCCGGTGTCACTGCAGCCCTTCTTCCAGGATCTGCGTCGCCGGCTGAACAACCAGTACGAGATCAGCTTTACGGCGCCTTCGAATGGCAAGGCTGAAATCAAATCACTGAAAGTTGACCTGCATGTGCCGTCAGCTAAAGTTGCTGCTCCCCAACAGGTGCTGGTAACGGGCGCGGTGAGTGCTCGCGGCGAATAAGGGAAGCATCCGTTTCTTAAAGAAAACAAAAAGGCAGGCGACTTAAGGATTGCCTGCCTTTCTAGTTGCAGAGATTGGAGTTTTTTCAGATTCCGGATGACTGGGTATAGGAACGCTCCGGCTCCCGGTAATTCGAGTAGCCAGTGCTGGCTGACTGGCTCCCTTCGCGTCCGTCTGACCCATGCTGTTTGACCATCTTGTTGTAAATGCCCAAGAGCAGAAAGGGCGCGGCCCACTGCCCGACAAACATCGATTCATGTTTCTTGTTCATTGCCTGAAGCGTTGCGGATACTGCCATTGCTCCCAGTGCAAGCGCCAGGAATGTGGTGGATGGAACTCTCGATGTAGTCTTTTCGATCGCTGCGGTAAGTTGATCCTCCTGCGCTTCCCCTCGATTCACTCGATAATCCATAAGCAAACTTCTCCTTGACGATCCTTGTGATCGCCTTGGGTGGGATGCGAGCAGCTTTATACACAGAGGTCTTGAAAACTACTGATTTTCACCTGACGGAAAGAGCTGGCCAGATCAAGGGGCGCCATCACAATGAATGCAGTAAACACTCCTTGTAGCATTTCGTTTTTTGAATTGTGAGTAGATGCCGTATAGTTTTCTCCAAGTCAGCACCTCTGAATCGGCTCACCCTTTCTGAACTTTCCCCAGCAAGCTGGAACCGGGTTGCCGAATCGGAGCCGCGCAATTTGACCCAATGCGCGGTTCCGTCTCTTACGAGCTCTCGTGCGTGCTGCGGAATCCCAATGAAGGACACTATGCGACCAATTCGCCTGGCCCTGTTTTTCTGTACTCTTTCTTTTCTCAGCGCCGCAGTCTCCGCTCACTCCCAAACTTTGAACACCAACTTCGCTCGTGATCCTCAGCAGCCGATCGATCAGGAGTACACCGATCACATTCACAAGTACACGACCGACGCGACCTTTACGTCGCCGCTGGTCGATTACCTTCCCGCTTCGAAGACGGTTCCCACTCCGGCCAAGGTCCTTGGCGACGTTTCCGGTGCACCCGACATCCTGCCCTACGCGGAGGATGTGTACAAGTATTTCCGCTTGCTTGCTGCTGCGAGTCCGCGCGTGAAGGTTTACACGGTCGGGCATACGGAAGAAGGTCGCGAGCAGATCGCTGTGGCTATCGCCGATGCCGACCTGCTGAAGAACGCGGACGGCAACAAGCAGCGGCTCGCGCAGCTAGCCGACCCACGCACGATCAATTTCGATGACGCGAAGGCCCGCACGCTGATCGACCAGTCGTATCCCGTCTACTACATCACGGGTACGATTCATTCGCCGGAAACCGGAGCTCCGACGGCTCTAATGGAACTCGCCTATCGCCTCGCGGTCGATGATTCGCCCTACATCAAGTTCATCCGCTCGCATATGATCGTTCTCATCACACCGGTTGTCGAGGTCGATGGACGCGATCGCCAGGTCGACGTTTATCGCTGGCACAAGGCCCACCCGAAAGAGAAGTACCCGCACCTCCTCTACTGGGGGCACTATGTCGCGCATGACAACAACCGCGATGCGATGGGAATGACGCTTGATCTCACGCGCAACGTACTGAACACGTATCTCGATTGGCACGCGCAGGTTCTCCACGATCTGCACGAATCTGTGCCGTTCCTCTACGACAACACGGTCGGCGACGGTCCGTATAACGCGTGGGTAGACCCGCTGCTCGCCGATGAGTGGGCTGAGCTTGGCTGGAACAATGTCGCGCAAATGCAAAGTTTCGGCATGCCCGGTGTATTCACGCATGGGGACTTCGATACATGGAGCCCCGGCTACTTGATGTTCCTCGCAGCCATGCACAACGGCATCAGCCGACTCTATGAGACCTTCGGGAACGGCGGCGCCGACACGGAGAAACGAATTCTCGATCCGGAGGAATATTCGCGGACCTGGTACCGGCAGAATCCGCCATGGCCCATCGTCAACTGGTCTCAGCGCGACAACAACAACTACGAACAGAGTGCGTTGCTCACCACCATCTCCTACTTTGCGCAGCACTCTCACCACTTTCTCGAGAACTACTACGCCAAGAGCAAGCGCGCTATCCAGAAACCCACGCTCGAGGGACCGGCAGCATACGTAATCGCGCCCGATGCAGCAGCCACGAATCGGGAAGTCGAGTTGCTCAAAGTTCTGCAGCGCCAGCATGTTGAGATTCAGCAACTCTCCCATGCAGTGACCTGCTCAGTCGCGGGGGAGAAGCGAGGCGAGAAGGCGAAGCAGGAGACCTTCGCGGTCGGATCCGTGATCATTCGCATGGATCAGCCCTATTCGCGAGTCGCAGACGCCCTTCTTGATCGGCAGTACTGGGCACCGGACGACCCCCAGAAACATCCGTATGACGATACGGGCTGGTCGTTCACGCATCTCTTCAATCTGAAGATCGTTCGTGTGATGGATCCGGCAATTCTCAAGGCCGGCATGAAGGCGGTCGATGACCCCAGCACGCTTGCGGGCAAGCTCGACGGCTCTGGTTCAGTGATTGCAATCAACAACTCAGGCCAGATCTCGTTGCTCTCTGCC
>DATNFD010000176.1:0-6380 GCA_035606555.1 Occallatibacter sp. | reverse complement strand
CAGCTTGGGCAACAGCAGAATCCTGAATAGAGTTGACCTTCGCAAGGATGGCGGAGAGGGAGGGATTCGAACCCCCGATAGAGTTACCCCTATGCCTGATTTCGAGTCAGGTGCATTCAACCGGGCTCTGCCACCTCTCCGTCGAGGGAACTCGCTGCGAATCAGGCGATTCGCGCCGGCCAGCCTCTCCCATTGTACCCGAATCCCCGACGAACTTTTCAGCTCCGGCTCAGGCGGCCCGTCGACCCTTGCCGGACCCCAAGGTGTTAACGTGTTCTCTGGCCGCGTAATCACCCGGCGTGTGCAAACTCCGCAAAATCTGGTACGTCGGGCTGGGCAAGAATTGCAAGATTTGCATCAGACGGGGAGACTGGATTTTTCATGATGGAGTTCCATATCTCGCGCAAGGCGCGCAAACGCTACCAGTTCGCGGAATCGCTCTTCTCTTACAACGGCAATGTGGTCTTCGCCAGCCTTGCGGCTTGCCGCGAATTCGCTCACCGAATGAACCAGGTGCGCGAAGCGGACAAGAATCCAAATGAGGCCGTTCACGCTGGTCAGCTTTACGCGATGGGGCTCATCGACGAAGCCAGCCACGTGCTCATGGCGCGCTATCGGGAGCAGTTCGATCCCGACGTCATGACCTCGGCATTGGACTGGTTCGCCGGCAGGGTAGGCGGTAATGAACTCGACAAGCTTCTCCTGACATTTGTGGAGAACTTTCCGGGCCAGAGCGTCATTCGTGGCGTCGAGACTCCCCGGCGATGGCTGAATGGGAAGACGGGGACGATGTCGCATCGCGCAGCAGCGATGGAAGAGTTGCTGTTGCTGTGGTCTGCAAATCGCAACGAAGCCTTCAGGAAATTTGAAGAACTGTTTGAAGATAAACCACTCGCAGAGAAGACGGTATATCGGCAGGTCACGAAAGAACTGCCGCAATATTTCGCCACTCGACCGCTCATTCCGGTCGAGGGCACGAAAGCGATCAGCCTCTTCGATTTGCTTGGCGCACCACTGAATGGAGCGCCCGCGTCGCTGAGCGAGCAGTTGGCATTGATCCGCAAGCTTTGGCGTCCCTTGCTTGGAGACAGCCTCGATCGAATGCTGATGATGGGTGGTGAAGTTCTTCATGAGGAAGAACTCGCTATCTGGATGATGTTTAATCCTGATGCAGCTCGCGCCCGTACCGCGGCTGAAGAAGCTGCGCGGCGGCGTCGAGAACAGGGAACTCAGCAATGGGCCTCCATTGTAAGTGAGTCCCAGGTGCCAACTTTCGGTGATCCGGCGAACGAGTACGAGAAATTCAGTCCCGACACGGCGTGGATGCCGAATACGGTTTTGATTGCGAAGAGCACCTACGTGTGGCTCGCGCAGTTGAGCAAGCAGTATGGCAGGCACATCTATCGGCTCGACCAGATTCCCGATGAAGAACTTCAGACGCTGGCTGATCGCGGGATCAACTCGCTTTGGTTGATCGGGGTATGGGAGCGCAGCCGCGCCTCAAAGACGATCAAGCAGCTCTGCGGCAATCAGGACGCCGTTGCATCGGCATACTCTTTGTTCGACTACAAGATTGCTGAAGACCTCGGCGGCGAGCCCGCCTATATCAATCTTCGCGATCGCTGCTATCACAAGGGTCTGCGGCTGGCGAGCGACATGGTGCCGAACCACATGGGCATCGATTCGCCGTGGGTGATTGAGCATCCTGAGTGGTTCATCTCGCGATGGGAATCGCCTTATCCGGCGTACAGCTACAACGGCCCGGACCTTTCGCATGACGATCGCGTCGAAATCAAAATTGAAGATCACTACTTCGAGCAGACGGATGCGGCTGTTACGTTCCGCCGCCGCGACAAGTGGACCGGAGAGACTCGCTACATCTACCACGGTAACGACGGCACAAGTTTTCCGTGGAACGACACGGCACAGCTCGATTACCTGAACCCGGCGGTCCGCGAGCAAGTGATTCAGACGATCCTCTGTGTGGCGCGGCTGTTTCCGGTGATTCGCTTCGATGCCGCGATGACGCTGGCGAAACGGCATTTCCACCGGCTCTGGTTCCCAGGCCCGGGATCGAGCGGAGCTATTCCGTCCCGGGCGGAATACAGCATGTCACAGGCAGAGTTTAACAAGCACATGCCGCTGGAATTCTGGCGCGAAGTTGTAGACCGCGTTGCACAGGAGGTTCCCGGAACACTGCTGCTGGCTGAAGCTTTCTGGCTAATGGAGGGCTACTTCGTCCGCACCCTTGGGATGCATCGCGTATACAACAGCGCATTCATGAACATGATGCGGGACGAGAAGAATGCGGAGTATCGTTCGGTCATCAAGAACACGCTGGAGTTCGATCCTGACATTATGAAGCGTTACGTGAATTTCATGAGCAATCCTGATGAAAGAACAGCGATTGACCAGTTCGGCAAGGGCGACAAATGCTTCGGTGTCGCGGCCCTGATGTCAACCCTTCCGGGGCTGCCAATGTTCGGACATGGCCAGGTTGAAGGATTTACTGAAAAGTACGGGATGGAGTACTACCGTCCCCGCTATGACGAGACACCGGATCCATGGCTTTTAGAGCGCCATCAGAGCGAAATTGCTCCGCTCCTCAAACGACGCTGGGTCTTCGCCGAAAGCAATAATTTCCTTCTCTATGACTTCTTCGAACCTTCAGGCTCCGTCGACGAGAACGTATTCGCCTACTCCAACCGCTCCGGAAACGAGCGTGCTCTCGTCATCTACAACAACCGCTACGGGGAAACGCACGGAACCATCCATAACTCCGCTGCCTATGCCGACAAAGGTTCTTCGCAACTCCGCCAGCGCCGCATTCACGATGGCATCGGCTTTGCGCACGACTCCGGTGCCATTCTCGCCTACCGCGACTCACTCACCGGCCTCGAATACCTCCGCCGGGCCAGCGATGTAGCCGATCGAGGTCTCACGTTCCACCTCCATGCCTATCAGTGCCACGTCCTCATGGACTGGCACGAGAAGTGGGCCTCCGCCGAAAAACCATGGGACCGCCTCTGCGATCACCTCAACGGACGTGGCGTTCCCAGCCTCGAAGACGCCCTGATCGATCTGGAACTTCAGCCGGTGCACCACGCGCTCCGGGCGCTTTTCGACCAGGACTCCGTGCGGATACTTACCGATATGGCTGAGCACCCACGGACAACGGCCGCAACGAGAACTGTAAGCGTAGCAATCGATCGCAAGGCAAACCGCGCCCGCAGTGAGCTGTTCAACGTGACATGGGGACGCTGCGAAGCGTTCATGCGCGTCGGGCAGACTGCCTTCCGGACGCGGAGCGGGGTTCATAAACAGATGACCATGCCGGGTCTGCTGGGGCCCGCATTCCGCGAGCGTCTTGCAGCTGCAATGCGCATCCCGGTTGTGGAAGCGCTATCGCCGCAGCCATGGACGGCAGCAGCACGACGGGTACTGCCCAGCCCGAGCCCGCAGATGACTGCTACTGCGATGTGGGCTCCGGTAATTGCGTGGTGCGCGATTGAGACCCTTGCGGAATCGATCGGCGCGGAAAATGCGGAGCGGGTTGCGCTGGAGCTATTCGACCAACTCAGACTTCGGAAGCCGCTGGCGGAGGCGTTCGCTGCTCTCGGTTTTGAAGGTGAGCCGGCATGGCGTGCGGCTGCTCGCATCAAGGTTGTGCTGATGGCGCAGTTCGAAGCGTCCAAATCACAGGCAGCTTCAATATCAACGCAGCAGGTTTCATCAGAGCCGGAAGAGAAGCTGGGAAGCCGGGCGGAGCTTACATCAACGCGCGAAAGTGTGCCGGGACATAAGCCCGCGCCGACACGCGACGCCGTTCCCGCAGCGGTGGTTGGCGGCATTCCGCGAGTGCTCTGGTTCGATCCGGACGTTCGCTGGCTGACCGGGGTGCATGAGGCGGATGAGTACAGCTATCTTGTCCAAGAACCGTTCGAAGAATTGCTCTGGTGGCTGCAGATGCCGTGCCTGCTGCAATTGGCGGGACAGGCCTCGACGAGCAAGTCGGACGTGCAATCGGTGGCGAACCAGATTGCGAAGTTCCTTGCCGAAGCGGAGAAGGCTGGGTACAGGCTGCAGATTCTGCTTGGCTCTCCTGAAGAGGAGAAGGCGGTTGAGGCGTCTGTCCAGCCGCGCGCAGATGAGGCCGAACCCGTTGGGACTACAGAGAAAACTGCGCGGGAGAACGAACCCGCTAAACAGGCGTCTTAGGACTGCACTAAGGGCGAGATCAGTGCATGCGTTCGCGCATACGCTTTTCGGCGTCGGCGGACCAGTATTTGCAGTCGAGCCGGATGAAGACGGAAGAATAAGGAATCGTCATCGTGGTTTTGAGCACGAGGACGTGGAACTCCTTACTGGTCTCGTCGATTTGGTTGATCACGCGTTCGTGTGGAAGCGATTCGATGGTGTAGTCGGCGAGCAGCTTCTGGATCTGTTCGCGATATGCAGACGCGCCCGGGGCATCGCCGTCCGGAACGAAGGGAAGCTCCTTATCCATATAGATAAGCGGCCGTACATGGATCGAACTGTTGATCGCGCCGAGAACATAGCGAACGACGTCGAGGTGGTTGGCGTTTGTTTCGATGGTCTCGACTCCCGGTGAGGACTGGAGTGGATAGGCGGAATCGACGATGAGGATCCAGTTGCGGTGGCCCATCAAGGGCATCGTCTGCGCGACTTGGGCTTTCCAGTCTGTCTGAGCGGAGCCAAATGAGGGAAACGCAAATACGATTGCGATCACGATGAGAAGCAAACGAGCTTTGCGCATGCGGTGAGGATCCCTTTTCGGTGAATATTGCGTCGGGATGACCTTATCACCCGATGAGGCGCTTCATCCAGTCGGCGAGGGCGCGCTGATCGTCGGTGCCCGAAGCTTGTGCCGATTGCACGGCAAGACGGTCGACTTGGGGACGGTTCTGGCTGATTTTGAACTTGCCCTCGATGCGCGTGATTTCGATGCGGAAGCCTGTGATGCCGGAAAGCATAGTACGGCGGAAGCCGTCGGGCAGAGTGCGCCATTGTTCGGCATAGGCGGGTTCGTTGGCCTGAATGAGGTTGTAGAGGAGCGCTTCCTTTGAGGCGTCGTCATTTTCGTCAACGGACTCAAGAACACCGTAAGCATGGATGGCAATGTAGTTCCATGTGGGAACGGAAAATTGTTCCGCATAGAGCGAGGGGCTGACATAAGAGTGAGGGCCGGGAAAGACGACGAGCGTTTCGCGACCAGCAAGCGCCTGCCAATGAAGATTCGCTTTGGCAAAGTGGCCCTCGAGGATTCCGTATGGCCCTTCATCTTTGACCACGAGCGGCAAATGTGTGCCGTGATGCGGGGCTGCGCCAATTGTGCCATCAAGCGGGCCGAAGAGGATCGCAAATGAGTAGGTACGCATGGCCTCGAGGAGAATGGCGCGGTCGGCGATCGAATTGAATTTCGGAATATACATTTCGCTCCTGGAGTTCAGCGAAACTCGATCGTGTCTAAACCTACTTGCAACGATCGAGGCTTTATACGGCGGCTGCTAACTGGACTACTGGATTCGTTCGAAACGGAAGCCGGCTTCACGCAGGGCGTGGCTGATGGCGGTGATGTGAGTTGATCCGCGGGTTTCCAGCGTGATGTCGATCACAGTCTCGCCGAGGCTCACACCGTAGTAGGCGCGATTGTGGACTGTTTCGACAATGTTCGCGCGTTCACGGGCGAGCACCTGCGTGAGGTGGTGCAGGGCGCCGGGACGGTCCTGCAAGTAAACGCGAAGGCGGAGCAGTCGGCCGTCTTTGACCAGGCCGCGTTCGATGATCTTGGCCAGCAGCGTGACGTCGATGTTGCCTCCGCATACGAGGACGACGGTGCGGCGGTGACGGAGGTTGGTTTTGGATTGGACGACCGCTGCGAGTGCAGCGGCGCCGGCGCCCTCGGCAAGAGTCTTCTCCTGCTCCAGAAGCATGAGGATCGCGCTGGCGATTTCTTCGTCGTCGACGGTGACGATTTCATCGACGTAACGCGTCACAAGGGGAAGTGTGATGTCGCCGGCGCGACGGACAGCGATGCCATCGGCGATGGTGGCTTCAGCGCTGATGGTGACCGGCGCTCCGGCAACGCGGGCGCGGAGCATTGAGGGAAGACGCTCGGGCTCGACGCCGACAACGCGGATTTTGGGGTTGGTCTCCTTCAGCGCGCAGGCGATGCCGCTGATGAGTCCTCCGCCGCCAATAGGCACAACGACGGCTTCGATGTCGGGAACCTGCTCGAGGAGTTCGAGGCCGATGGTGCCCTGGCCGCAGATGACTTCAGGATCGTCAAAGGGGTGAATGAAGGTGCGGCCCTCTTCGAGCCTGCGCCGCATGGCTTCTTCGCAGGCTTCGTCGTAGGT
>DATNFD010000175.1:0-42611 GCA_035606555.1 Occallatibacter sp. | reverse complement strand
CAGAAAATCAACGCTGTACTTGTTGTCGGGCGATGAAAGACCAATGAGCATCAGTGGTGAGGTCAGCGACTTCTGCACCGTCACGCCGGCGGTGTTGACCTGTGCCGGTAACTGCGCCTGTGCCTGCGAGACGCGAAGCTGCGAGAGCACCTGGTCTGTGTCGGGATTCGTCTTCACATCGAAATCGACATAGACAGTGGCTTGGCCGTTGTTTGCGTTGACCGAGTACATATACAGCATGTTGTCCACGCCGTTCATCTGCTGCTCGATCGGAGTTGCTACGGCCTGCGTCAGGGTTCGCGCATCGGCACCGGGATACGTGGCCTGTACCATGATTTCCGGTGGAACGATGTCCGGGTACTGCGAAGTCGGCAAAGTCAGCATCGCAACAACGCCGATGATGACCGTAAGAATGGCGATCACAATCGCCACGATCGGGCGACGAATGAAGAACTTCGACACGATTACCTCCCGCCGGTCGGGTTGGAGGTCAGTACCGCTGTGTCGGCCGAAACCTCGTGTGGGGCGATGAGTGCGCCGTCTTTCAGCTTTTGCACGTTGTCCGTGATCACTCGATCACCGGGTTTGAGACCGCTATCGATGATCCAGTTACTGCCGGATTGCGGGCCGAGCTTCACGTTGACGACATGCACATGATTGTCCGGTCCGGCCACAAAGATTTGCTCGAGGCCCTGCAACTCCTGTACTGCGGCCTGTGGAACCAGAAGCGCACTGTGCCGGATTTCTGTTGCTGCAGATACGCGACCAAACTGGCCGGGACGGAGCACGTTTCCAGGATTCGGAAATGACGCTGCTATGCGGATTGCACCGGTCTGCTGATTCATCTGACGGTCTATAAAGGCGATGTGGCCTTGATGCGGATAGGGAGAACCATCTGCGAGCGTGAGGGTCAATGGGATGTCGGACTTCGCGCTCAGAAGATCTCCTCCAGCCTGCCGCGCTCGTGAAGTAAGAGCGAGGTATTCTGCATCGCTTATCGAAAAATAGACCTTGATCGGATCCAGTTGCGACACGGAGGTCAGTACAGACTGAGGGCTGACAAGATTGCCGACCTGTGTTGTTGCCTGCCCAGCCACACCGCCGATCAGAGATCGGACCTGCGTGAAACCGAGATTCAGTTTCGCCGTCGTGAGGGCTGCTTCTGCAGAACCGACTGCACCTTTCGCCGCAGCGACGGCGGCGTCCGCCTGAGCCGCCTGCTGCTTGTCATTATCAAGCTGGCTCTGTGCAATCGCCCGGGCTTGTGCAAGAGGGGTATCGCGCTTCAGGTTGATCTGCGTGAGTCCCTGCTGCGCCTCGGCCTGTGCAAGTTGTCCCTTTGCGCGTCCAACCTCCGCCTGGGCCTGGTCTACCGCGGCCTGAAACGGACGGGGATCAATCTGGAATAGAACTTCGTTTTTGCCGACTGCGGTACCCTCACGGTAGTTTTGCCGGATGAGATACCCGCTCACCTGCGGTTGAATCTGGGCGTTCACATATCCATCCAGCGTGCCCACCCACTCGCCTTTCAAGGGAACGTCAGTCTGTCTGACCTTGACGACGGATACGGGCAGTGCCATGGGTTTGGCGTCGCCGGTGCTTGCATGAGTGGTTTCGCACCCTGTCAGGAACGGCGCTGCAGAAATGAAAGCACTTAAGGCAGCCAAAGAGAGCCAATGGCGGCTTATGAATGACTGCTGGGGAATGGCGCGCTGCATCAACTTGACCTCCGCGTCGCGAACAAAGGATCTGTACAGAAAAGATACAGATCTGTATATTTCTCAACAGACGCTCGAAGGTAGGGCATCGATTCATAATTTGGCAGTGCGAGATCAATTTGTGACGAATTCCGCGCATAAGCAAGAGCGCGCCCTTGTGACGCGTCAACATCTGATGAAAGCGGCCCGGGAAATCTTTACGCGTGATGGGTTTGAGTCTGCTCGAATTGAAGACATCGCCGCCCAGGCAGGCAAGACCCGCGGTGCTTTTTACGACAATTTCAGGGATAAGGAAGACGTATTCTTCGCAATCTTCGAGGAAGATATTGCGCGCGATCAGGGACGAGTCATCAACGATTTAACAGCTGCTTCGGACCTGGATGCGCGGATTGCGGTTCTCGCTGAGCATCTGGAGGAACTTCTTCGTGACAGGCAGCGCGTCCTGCTGAATCTCGAGTTCAAAATGTACGTCATCCGTCATCCTCAGAAGAGGAAGCGTTTGAGCACGCTGTTCTCGGAAATGTCTCTCCGCTGCTCAATGACAAAGATCAATACGCTGTTTCCGGAACTGGTTGGCGCGGTCATCGAAAAACGCCGGCAGTTGACCATGGAGGTCGGCGCCATCATCGATGGCCTTGCACTGAATTCCTTGTTCAACCCTGAAGCCTTGAGCCGTGAGCAGCGCAAGCGCTATTTGCGACTGGCTGCGAAGGAAGCGTTGCAGGCTGCGCGCAACCTCTAGCAATTCACGCCACGATATTGCGTCTGTGCAACTCGCGCCCGCACAGTGCGCAGAACATGCAAAACGACTAAGACTCGGACCGTTTCAGCAGGTAATCAAGTCCCCCTACGCGATACCAGCGATAACCGTAAGGCTCAAGCAGAATCCGATGAATTCCATTATTTGCTGGCTGGCTGTGGTCTTCTGAAAGCAGATTGACAAGGCCCTGATCGCCGGAGCCTTTACGGCCGAGCCGGAGTTGCAATTCATAGGGTCCGGCGCAGAGATTGTGCAGGACAACGACAGAGTTGTTGCGCCACTCATAACGGATCGCCAGAACTTGGGGAGTTTTTGTATTGAGAAACGTGAAGTCGCCCCAGCCAATCTCGGGCACTTCTTTGCGCATCCGGATCATGCGCTCCATCCAGTTGAGCAGCGAATTAGGATCTCGCCGCTGATCAGCCACGTTGACGTGCTCATAGCTATATGGTCCGTCGCTGATGACGGGGAGAATCGGCTTTGCGCTCTTTGTGAATCCGGCCTGTGGTTCCTTCGACCACTGCATGGGGGTCCGGGCGCACTCACGTTCCGGAAGTGCGAGATCGTCGCCCATTGCAATCTCATCGCCGTATCGGATCACAGGCGTGCCCGGCAGCGTGAGCATCAGGCTGTAGGCAAGCTCGAGCCTGCGGCGATCGCCCTGCAGCATTGGCGCAAGACGACGGCGGATCCCACGGTTATAGAGCTGCATTTCCTTGTCGGGGCCGAACGCGTCGAACACATTCGGTCGCTGCGCGGCGGTGAGCCTGCCGAGATCCAACTCGTCGTGATTACGCAGGAAGTGGCCCCACTGGGCAGAAGCTGGCCGGGAGCGCGTATCCTGCATGGCTTTCATCAGAGGGGTGCAATCGCCCGAGGCGAGAGCGTAGAACAGATGCTGGTTGACATCGAAGTTGAAGACCATCTGCAGGCGTTCGCCGGCGTCGCCGAAGTATTGCATATCGTGTCTGGGTGTAACGTTCGCTTCGCCCAGAATCATTGCACCGCTTTTACGCCATGTAAGAAATTCCGCGAAGGCTCGCAGCATCTCATAGTGCTCAACGGGCCGTTTCAAGCCGGGCCCCTTCTGTCCAATCACAAAAGGAACTGCATCCATGCGAAAGCCGTCCACACCTAACTGGAGCCAGAAGCCCATGATCTTCAGAATCTCCGCCTGCACGTCAGGATTGGTCGTATTTAGATCTGGCTGAAAGTCGTAGAAGCGGTGGAAAAAGTATTTGCGTGCAGTTTTCTCGAACGACCAGGTGGTCTTCTGGACCCCGGGAAACACCATGCCGATATTCGCGTCTTTCGGCTTTTTGTCAGACCAGACGTACCAGTTGCGGTATTTCGATTGAGGATCGGAGCATGCTTCTCTGAACCACGGATGCTCGTTGGAGGTGTGGTTCACAACGAGATCGATGATGACGCGCATTCCACGCTGTTTGCAGCCACGGGTGAACTCAACAAAGTCGCCGAGCGTGCCGTAGCGGGGATCGACAGAATAATAATCGCTGACGTCGTAGCCATTGTCGCGGCCGGGCGAGCACTGAAATGGCATGAGCCACAGCGCGGTGACTCCCATACCTTGCAGGTAATCGAGCCGGCGAAGAAGGCCCTGGAAGTCTCCCACTCCGTCGCCGTTTGCATCCATATAGGTGGCGACAGAGAGACAGTAGAAAATTGCGTTCTTGTACCAGAGATCGTTGATCATGGCTCTTGTCGTCCGCGAACAACTGTGCGGGGGAGTACTAGGTGGGATGCAGGATTTGAGCTGGTGGAAGCACGCAGTCGTGTATCAGGTTTATCCGCGATCGTTTCAGGACAGTAATGGCGATGGCGTTGGCGATCTGAATGGTATTCGCGATCGACTCGACTATCTTGTCGAACTTGGCATCGACGCCATCTGGATTTCGCCGATCTTTCCGTCGCCCATGGCCGACTTTGGGTATGACGTCGCCGATTACTGCGGCATTGATCCGATCTTCGGCACGATGGAAGATTTAGATCGTCTGCTTGCAGAGGTGCACCGTCGAGGCCTTCGGTTGATCCTGGATTTCGTGCCGAATCATACTTCGGATCAGCATCCATGGTTCATCGAAAGCCGGTCCTCGCGCGACAATCCGAAGCGAGACTGGTACATCTGGCGCGATGAACCGAACAACTGGCAGAGCCACTTCGGGGGCTCGGCATGGGAATTTGATGAGAAGACACAGCAGTACTATCTGCACGAGTTCCTCAAAGAACAGCCGGATCTGAACTGGCGCAACCCCGCAGTGAAGGCGGCCATGTTTGACGCCCTGCGATTCTGGCTACGCAAAGGTGTGGATGGATTTCGGGTTGACGTGATGTGGCTGATGATCAAGGATGATCAGTTTCGAGACAATCCGCCAAACCCGGCGTACACGATTGGCCAAGGTTCGCGTGAGCAGGTCCTGCCTGTTTACGATGCAGACCGGCCTGAGGTCCAGGCGCTTGTGGGCGAGATGCGCGCTGTGCTCGAGGAGTTTGGAGATCGCGTGCTGATCGGCGAGATTTACCTGCCCATTCCGCGCCTGATGCAGTACTACGGAACGGGATTGCGCGGTGCGAATCTTCCATTCAATTTTCAATTGCTTCAATGTGCCTGGACGGCAGATGAACTGGCGAAAACGATCGGAGACTACGTGTCGGCCCTGCCTGCCGGCGCGTGGCCGAACTGGGTGCTTGGAAATCACGATAAGTCGCGCATCGCGTCGCGGATCGGCGTGAAAAAAGCTCGCGCCGCTGCATTGCTCTTGTTGTCGCTGCCCGGGACATTGACGATCTATTACGGAGAAGAACTCGGTATGCAGGATGTGCCGATTCCCGCGGACCAAGTGCAGGACCCGGCGGAGAAAAGGCAGCCAGGAATCGGGATGGGACGCGATCCCGAGCGTACGCCGATGCCCTGGGACGGTTCACTGCAGAGCAGCTTCACAGTTGGTACGCCATGGCTGCCGATCGGGGATGCCAACAAGAATGTCAATGTAGAGTCGTCTAGCAAAGATCCGGACTCGATGCTGGCGCTCTATCGGCACCTGCTTCGACTGCGGCGGGCAGAGCCGGTTCTGGTTTCCGGCGGGGTTGAAGCACTTTCTTCGCGAGATGACGTCCTTCGATTCTTACGCGCTGATGCGAATAAGCGCTTCACCGTACTCGTAAATCTCGCGGAGAAGGCACGAACGCTTGAAGTGGAAGGTGTGATCGCGGCCTGCACGGATATGAGTCGCGAAGGGGAACAGGTGAACAGTCATCTCGTTCTGGAGCCCGCGCAAGCAGTCATTCTGAAGGAGCAAGGATGAGAATTCCGCACGGATTCAGCCCGCTCTTGTGGTGGGCGCTGTGTTCTAATCGTTGCGAGGAAGTTGGGCGTGGGCCATAGTTTCTCAATCACAGTGAACGGAAAGTCCGTATCAGTTTCTGAGGGAGCGAGTGTTGCCGCTGCGTTGATGATGTGCGGCGCCCCATGTCGCATATCTGTGCACGGCGAAGCGCGCGGTCCGCTCTGCGGGATGGGCATTTGCATGGAGTGCCGCGCCACAGTGAATGGCGTCAAGCATCAACGAACCTGCCAGATCCTCTGTGCTCCTGAGATGGACGTGGTGACGGAGTGAACAGCGGATTCGAGGTCTTAGTGATCGGAGCGGGTCCCGGCGGCATTGCGGCTGCGACGACTGCCGCCGAAGCGGGATTGAGCGTCTGCTTGTTGGACGATAACAGAAGCCCGGGAGGCCAGATCTGGCGCGGCCTGTGGGGGCAAAATGCGAGAAAGAACCAGCATGGCCGTGACTTTGCAGAGTGGACCGGAAGACTGCGCAACTCGAATTGCGAATTGTGGTCAGGCTGGCAGGCGATTGATGCACCAGCATCTAATACATTGCGAGTGGAACGGGATGGCGAGGTTTACGATGTCGTTTATCGCAATCTCATCGTGGCTACCGGGGCACGCGAACGGTTTCTGCCGTTTCCCGGCTGGACACTGCCAGGTATCGCCGGAGCGGGCGGACTGCAGGCACTCGTCAAGTCGGGATTGGATGTGAGGGACAAACGCATCGTCGTGGCTGGCACGGGACCACTGCTGCTGGCGATTTCCGCGGGGCTGGCTGACGCGGGAGCGAAGATCGTTGCGATCTACGAGCAAGCTTCGATTGCGAAGTTGATGGGATTCGGGCTCACCCTCGCACGCTTCCCGGGAAAAATCAGCGAGGGGTTCGGATATTTCAGGATGCTGCGCGGCATTCCATATCGCACCGGGTGCTGGGTGAAGAGAGCCGAGGGGTCTAGCCGGTTGACAGACGTAACGGTCACGGATGGGCGCGTTGAGTGGACGCATAACTGCGATTGGCTGGCGTGCGGTTTTCATCTCGTTCCAAACTTGGAACTGCCGGCTCTGCTGGGATGCGCGATACGGAACGGCTACGTGTCTGTGAATGATTGGCAGCAGAGTTCCATAGCGGATGTTGCATGCATCGGTGAACTGACGGGAATCGGTGGATTGGAAAAGGCTCTTCTGGAAGGCGAAATTGCCGGAGGGGCTGCTGCGGGACGCATGGACAGGGCGCGCCAACTCGCAAAGCGTGTCAGGCCGCTGAGAAATTTTGCGCGGCGGCTGGAAGAGGCGTTCGCTCCGCGCGAAGAGCTGCGCGCATTGCCATCGAGCGACACCGTTGTGTGCCGATGCGAAGATGTGACCCATTCGACCATTCAGGCGAGTCGCTCTTGGCGTGAGGCAAAGCTGCACACACGATGCGGCATGGGCGCGTGCCAGGGGCGCATCTGCGGGCCACAGACGGAATTTCTGTTCGGCTGGAACCATATAGGCTTACGGCCACCTGTGTTTCCAGCGAAGCTGTCTGTCCTTTCGCAGCCGGCCACACCCGGCGCTGCTGCTCATTTGAACGCGGTTTCTCAGACTGATTAGGGCTTGAATGGGGTGCTCGGTGCCGCAATTGCAGGTCGATGCATCTGTGCGGATCGGAATGCGCCACGAGTCTCGTCGAGTTCCTTTCCGATCAGATCCAGGCGAGGGGCCCGCACACGAGCGCAACCTACACCGGCCTCTTCTTGTATATGCTTGATGAGCTGTACGAACTTCGGAACAGTATCCATCCTCAGCAACGGTAAAAACCAGCGATAGAGTTCGAAGGCTTCTTCTGTATTGCCCGTGCGCGCAAGGTTGAATAGATTGACCGACTCGCGTGGGAACGCGTTGACGAGACCGGCTACCCAACCCACAGCTCCTGCGGCGATTCCTTCGACGATTGCATCGTCCACACCAACAAAGATCGCGAGCCTGTCGCGAAGAAGTGAGCGAATTGCAGTTACGCGACGAACATCCGTCGAGGATTCTTTCACTGCCAACAGGTTCGGAAAGTCTGACGCGAGTTCCTCGATCTGCTCGGGAAGAAAATCGACGCCGTATGCGACCGGATTGTTGTAGAGCATTGCCGGGAGAGGCGTCGCATTGAGCACAGCTGAAATATGAGCTTTGTTTTCGCGCCAATCGCCCTTGTACACATATTGCGGCAGAATCATGACCCCCGAGCAGCCCGCGTCTTGAGCGGCCTTCGCCAATGAAACGGCTTCTCCCGTTGAGAGAGCCGAAACGGCCGAGATTACCGGTGCAGCGCCGTCCATCGCTTTTACGAGAGTGCGAAGAGTCTCGACCTTCTCCTGGAACGTGAGTGTTGCAGCCTCGCCGAGAGAACCAAGACAGATGATGCCCGTGCAGCCGTTCTCGATGAGCCACTGGGCATGCCGCCCTACAAAAGCATGATCAATGCTGAAGTCCGGACGAAATGCGGTGGTGATTGCAGGCATAACGCCATTCCAGTTCATACCGTCTCCTGATGGATGAGTGTGTTTGCCGGGCGCGTTGAATCAAAGCGAGCAGGCAGGTAGGGGCCCGACTCTATCGGCGATACGTTGCCGTTAAATGCGCAGGCCAGCAACTCTGCCGTAGCCAGTGCGGTGGTGATGCCGAGGCCCTCGTGACCGGTCGCGAGCCAGAGCGTTGGATCGCCCGGATTCGGGCCGATTAAAGGCAGCTTGTCTGGTGTGGCAGCGCGAAACCCTGTCCAGATTCGGATGACATTGAGTTCGCCGATGGCCGGCATGTAAAGCTCGGCTCTCTGCAACATGGAAGAAAGAATAGCCTGATTCACAACAGGATCTTCATTGCCGTATTGACGCGAGGAACCAATGAGGATTTGTCCCGTTTGTCGCGGCTGCACGTTGAAAGCTACTGAGTCGGAGGTCGTCGAGTGAGCGCTTTTCAGATATCCCAGTTCTACAAGCTGATGCCGAACGAACCCAGGGTAGCGGTCAGTGATTGCGAGATGACCTTTGCGCTTCTTCAGGGGGATTCCCGGGGTGATCTCTGGGGAGTTCGCACCGAGCGCATTCACGAGGCGTGGAGCGCGAAGGCGTGTGCCGTCGGTAAGCTGAGCCTCTCCTTGTGCAAACTGGCTGATATGGCCGAGGATCACCTCAGCGTCAAGGCAATGAAGTTGTCGAGCCAGATGCAACGCGACGACGGGTGGGTAAACGACGGCATCCTCTGATACGAGCAACCCGCCCGCCACACCAACGCGCAAGTTAGGCTCCGCGACTGCGAGTTCAGCCGCCGAAAGCATTCGAGAGGGAACGGCGCGCTGCAGCAGGTACTGGTGTTTGCGTTCTGCTTCAGCAAACTCCTCCTCGTCGGTAGCCACCCAGATGGTTCCGGTTGTCTCAAATTCCGCGGTCATGGGCAAGTGTTTGGCGAGATCATGCCACAGTTGTTGAGAACGGCGCGTCAATGCGAACTGCGCCTCAGAGTCGTCCATTACGACGATGTGGCCCATCCCCGCAGCCGTCGCGCCTCCCCCAATGATGTCATGCTCGACGAGTGCAATGTGGAGACCGGCTTGCGCGCAGGCGAGAGCGCATGCCGCACCGACAATGCCGCCGCCTGCAACGATGACGTCGTAGTCGCGGGCCGCGGCTGACGTCATTCAGGCACTCCGAGGCGGAATGGATCGGCCTCGTCAAGAATCAGTGAGGCTTCAGCAGTGATGTAAGCAGATCCGGTGATCTCGGGACGGATACGCGGACCCTGTGCATGTGCAGATTCCGGGGAGGGCTCTTCTTCGGCTTCGAATGTGAAGCTGCCTTCGAAGATTGTCCCCAAGATGCCTTCCTGTCGCCAGACTTGACCGGGCTTGAGCACATTATCCGCGGCGAGACAGGCCATCTTGGCGCTTGTTCCCGTGCCGCAGGGCGAGCGATCATAGGCCTTGCCAGGGCAGAGTACGAAATTTCGGCTGTGATTTGCTGGATCGTGCGCGTCTGCAAAAAGCTCGATGTGATCAATCTCGGCGTTGTTTGCTCCGGCGATGCCTGCCTTCTTCAGCGCCTGGCGAATTTTCCACGCAAAGGTTCCAAGGGATTCGACATCGCCTAAATTGAGCTTGCGCGCACTTTCACACGAATGCTGGCGCACGAGGAAGAACCAGTTGCCCCCCCACGCCACATCGCCGATAACAGCGCCATAGCCGGGCACATCAAGCTTGAAGCCGGCAAGATGGCGGTAGGCAGGAACGTTACGAATCGTTGCGCGGGAGTTCGAATGAAGGCGCACATTAACGGTGCCGACAGGTGTCTCAACCAGGTGATCGCCGCAGCGAATGCGCTTAAGGTGAGCAAGTGTTGCTGCAACCCCAATCATTCCATGGCCGCACATCCCGAGGTAGCCCGCGTTATTGAAGAAGACGACTGCGGCGGCGCAGGAGGCATCGGAAGGTTCGAGCAGTAGCGCTCCGACAAGCACGTCGGATCCTCGCGGCTCGCAGAGTATCGCTCTCCGCAAGATGTCGTGATCGCGGCGAAATCGCTGAAGTCGTTCTGAAACCGGGCCGGAACCGAGATCCGGTATGCCAGAGAGAACGCACCGAGTGGGCTCGCCGGCGGTATGCGAGTCGATCACATCGATTCGAGAAGGGAGTTGAGAGCTCATGCGGTACTTCTGCAAAGTATACGAGGTCGAGGACTCTTTCGTTCAGCTCTCGAATGAGGACAGCTCCAGCCGCGAAGCCGAATCGCGTGCCGCAAAGCGCCACAGAGCGGCCTGGGCGGTCTGCGACAATGCAATACGGTCTGCGAGTTGAGTGAGCTAAACGTGCATCACAGTTGCCGCGCCATGACCGTTCGTACTGACCTCAACGGAGTTTGCGGAAATCTCGTTGTTTGCTGTACTGACCAGATTGAAGCTGCTGCTGGTCGGCAGGAATACCCGGAAGCAGGTGGTGCTTGCGTTCGCGGTACGATGGCTGCGGAAGGAGATGCGGCCGTCATATTTCTGGATGATCCCTTTACTGATCCAGAGCCCAAGGCCGGTGCCCTTGGTTGACTTCGTGCTGAAGAACGGCTCGAAGAGCCTCTTCGAATCTTGCGCTTTTACGCCAATCCCGGTGTCCACGATCGACACAGCAATGCCTCGTCTCCGCACTGTCCAGTCGTAAGTATCACGTACCGTGATCCCAAGGTTGCCCCCGTCCGGCATCGCCTGAATCGCGTTGCTGATCAGGTTCAGAAATACCTGTCGCAATTCCACGGGGAAGCCGTGCACCATCCCTGGCGCGAAGTAGCGCTTCCGCAATTTGATATGGCTGTTGAGCACTTGCCGCTCCTGCAGCCCGAGCACATCATCGAGCAGTTCCGTCAGCGTGACCGCAATTGGGGTCTTGGATTCGCGATAGAAGCTCAGCGTCTGCCGCGTGATGTGCGATACGCGCTGCAGTTCCTGTTCTGCAAGGGCTGCGCAGTGCCGTGCCTCCTCATCGAGTGACGGGTGATTCCGCAGAAGAAAGAAAATATTGGTAATTGCGGCCAGGGGATTATTGATCTCGTGCGCAATAATTCCTGCAACGCGACCCATAGCGGCCAGCTTCTCTGTTTCGCGCAGAGCTTCCTCGGCTTGCATTTGTGCGGTGATGTCGCGGATTACCTCGAGCACCGCATCTCCTTCGTGATTCATGGTCTTTCTGCACGCAACAATCACTTCGGAGCCATCTTTTCTGGTCTGGACGAGATTTCCTTGCCAGAGCTTGCGCTCATGCAGCGTAGTTTCGACAGTCTCGCGCGGAAGTGGGAACACGGTCTTGAGTAGTGAGTGCAAGTCTTTACCCAGCGCCTCTTCGCGTTTCCAACCATAGAGGCTCTCAGCCCCGGAGTTCCAGTAAAGTAAGCCGCCGTTCATATCGCGCATGACAATGGCTTCGGTTGCCAACTCAAGCAGCTGTGCTCGCGAACGGAATTGTTCTTCTCGCTGCCGCAGTTCTTCAGTACGCTTGGCAACGCGTTGTTCGAGCTCGTTGTTGAGCATCTCGAGCATGCGAGTTTTACGGTGAAGCTCTACAAAGACGCTGATCTTCGCGCGGAGAACTTCCGGCACTACCGGCACTGAGATGTAATCGACCGCGCCGCTGCGGTAACCCTGGATCTTGTCTGTGTCGGTAAGGTGCACTCCGGAGATGAAGATGATCGCTGTCTTCTGAAAGCGAGGATGCTGACGGATTACATCGGCAAGCTCAAACCCGTCCAGATCTGGCATGCTCACGTCCATCAACACCACAGCGATGTCGTTCTTCAACAGGATACTCAGCGCCTCGCTCGCAGAGGTGGCTTTGATTAGATTCTCGCCAAGGTCGGCGAGAATCACCTCATAGCTGAGCAGTTTGGCGGGCTGATCGTCCACCATCAGGATGTTGACTTTGGAATCTTGATTCATCAATTTGTCTCCACGCCAACTACGAAGCTCTTAGCGGTGCAACCACATACGCAGGGCGGAAAGCAATTGTTCGGTGTTGACTGGTTTTGCGAGATATTCCGAAGCACCTGCTTCGAGGCATCTCTCACGATCGCCCTTCATCGCCTTTGCGGTAAGCGCGATGATAGGCAGGCGACGCAGCGCCGGGTTCTGGCGAATTACCTGCATCGTTTCGTACCCGTCCATCTCCGGCATCATGATATCCATCAGCACTATTGCCAGATCCGGTGTGTTCTCGATGGTTTCGATTGCCTCCTTTCCGGTTCCCGCCGAGAGTACGGTCATGCCGCGCCTTTCGAGAACGCTGCTCAATGCAAAAATGTTACGCACGTCATCGTCGACGACCAACACCTTACGCCCGGCGAGGGCCTCGTCAGAGCGGTGCAGCCGGTCGATCATCTGCTGCTTGGGTGTAGGCAGTTCAGAAACGACCCGATGAAGGAACAAAGCTGTCTCATCGAGCAGTCGCTCCGGCGATTCTACATCCTTGACGACAACACTGCGAGCGAGGGTATGAAGCTGAGCGTCTTCCTCCGCTGAGAGTTCGCGGCCAGTGAAGACGACCACCGGCAGGTCCTTCAACTTGGGATCGGTGCCAACCTTTTCAAGCACCTCAAAGCCAGTCATGTCCGGCAGGCGAAGATCAAGGACGATACAGTCATACGCGTGCTCCCGGATGGCTTCGAGTGCGGCCTTGCCGGAGTCTGCAACATCGATGTCAATGTCCTCATGCCACAGCAATTCTCGAGTCGAGAGTTGCTCGGCAGGATTATCTTCGACGACCAGCAGCTTCTTTCGGCGTGGTTGCGCGTACTCTCGAATGCGGGAGAGCGCAGAGTTTAATTCATCTGTAGAAGTCGGCTTGGTGACGAAGGCGAATGCGCCGCGCGAAAGGCCGTGGTGACGGTCTTCGTCGAGCGTGAGCATCTGCACAGGGATATGCCGGGTCTTTGGATCCTGCTTGAGGTGATTGAGCACCGTCCACCCGAGCATGTCGGGCAGCATCACGTCGAGGGAGATCGCGGTGGGACGGTACTCGCGTGCGAGCGCGAGTGCTTCGGTCCCGGTCATCGCCACGAGTACTCGGAATCCCTTGTCGCGGGAAAGGTCGCAGAGAACTCGAGCATAGTGTGGATCATCTTCGACGATCAGGAGTACGGCATCGCCGTCTTGGAGAACATTGCGATCGTCTTCTATGCGTGATTCCTGTTCCGCAGCGGCAACGTTGGAGAGGAACATCGGAACGCTGCTTGTACCCCCGTCCTTCTCCTGCTTGACGACGGTAGGTACCGCAGGACCGACGTAGGTCTGCGGCAGGTAAAGGGTGAATGTGCTCCCTTTGCCCGGCTGGCTCTTCAGCTGGATTTCGCCGCCGAGCAGGTTGGCGAGCTCGCGGCTGATCGCGAGGCCGAGGCCGGTTCCGCCATATTTGCGACTCGTTCCGGCATCGGCTTGCTGGAAGGCCTCAAAGATGATGCGCTGCTTCTCCGGCGGGATGCCGATACCAGTGTCGGAAACCTGGAAAGCGATGACCGATCCGGCACCACTGAGAATCGGATGATCCGGTGTCCACCCGCTGGTTGCAGAGGAAACCGAAAGCTTGACGGTGCCTTGCTCTGTGAATTTGAACGCATTGGAAAGCAGGTTTTTGAGCACCTGCTGCAAACGTTTTGAGTCCGTGACGAGACTGCGTCCCATCTTCGGATCGTTCGATACATCGAATGCCAGCCTGCGGTTTTCTGCCTCGTGACGGAATGGACGAGCTACTGTATCGAGCAGGGCACCGAAGAAGACTTCTTCGGCTTCAACCGACACCGTGCCGGATTCGATCTTTGAAAGGTCGAGGATGTCGCTGATCAGGTTCAGCAGGTCAGTGCCGGCCCCGTGAATCGTACGAGCAAATTCAACCTGCTTGGGTGAGAGGCTGCCATCCGGGTTCTCAGCAAGCTGCTGGCCGAGCACGAGGATCGAGTTGAGCGGAGTACGCAGCTCGTGCGACATGTTGGCAAGGAACTCGGATTTGTATTTAGACGTGAGAGCCAATTCGCGCGCCTTTTCTTCCAGAGCGCGGCGGGCCTGCTCGATTTCCTGGTTCTTACGTTCCACCTCATAATTCTGTTCGGCAAGCTGCTGTGCTTTTTGCGCAAGCTGCTCGTTTGTCTGCTGCAGTTCCTTCTGCTGGGTCTGCAGTTCGGCAGCGAGCTGTTGCGACTGCTTGAGCAGCGCCTCGGTCTGCATTGTGGCTTCAATCGAGTTGAGCACGATTCCGATGGAAGAGGTGAGCTGTTCGAGGAAGGCCAGGTGAGAAGCGGTGAACGAACTCAGGCTTGCCAACTCAATAACGGCCTTCACCCGATCTTCGAAGAGCACCGGCAGGACAATGACGTTTTTGGGAACTGCTTTGAAGAGACCCGAACGGATTGGCGATGTCTTCTTCGGCAATTCGGTGATCAGCATACGGCGCTTTTCAGCAGCACATTGACCCACGAGCCCTTCGCCGACGCGTACTTCCTTGACATAACCCTCTGGAGTGTCTGCGAAGGTTGACAGCAGAACGAGATCGTTATCGTCCTGACCCATCTGATAAATGACGCCCTGTTGCGCGTTGATAAGCGGAGCAAGTTCAGAGAGCAGCATGCGTCCCACAGTCGCCAGATCGCGCTGACCTTGCAACATACCGGTGAAGCGAGCCAGGTTGGTCTTCAACCAATCCTGCTCGGTATTGCGATCGGTCGTAAGGCGAAGGTTATCAATCATCGTATTGATGTTGTCCTTCAGCTCAGCGACTTCGCCGCGAGCTTCCACCTGGATCGAACGGGTAAGATCGCCCTTGGTTACGGCCGTTGCAACTTCTGCGATGGCGCGAACCTGGTTGGTGAGGTTGTCGGCCAGCAGGTTCACGTTGCCGGTGAGATCTTTCCAGGTACCAGCGGCGCCAGGCACGTTGGCCTGTCCGCCGAGGCGGCCTTCTACGCCCACCTCGCGAGCCACGGTGGTCACCTGATCCGCGAAGGTGGCCAGTGTGTCCGTCATGTTGTTGATGGTTTCGGCAAGTGCAGCGACTTCGCCCTTGGCGTTCACCGTGAGCTTCTGGTTGAGAGCACCGTTTGCCACGGCCGTAACGACCTTCACGATACCGCGGACCTGCTCAGTAAGGTTCGCGGCCATGACGTTGACGTTGTCGGTGAGATCCTTCCATGTACCGGCGACACCGGGCACCATTGCCTGACCGCCAAGTTTGCCGTCGGTTCCGACTTCGCGGGCCACGCGGGTCACTTCGGCTGCGAATGCGTTGAGCTGGTCCACCATCGTGTTGATGGTGTCTTTCAGCTCGAGAATTTCGCCCTTCACGTCGACGGTGATCTTGCGGGAAAGATCGCCGCGGGCCACGGCTGTCGTGACTTCGGCGATGTTTCGGACCTGAGCCGTGAGGTTGCCGGCCATGGCGTTCACAGAGTCGGTCAGATCCTTCCATGTTCCAGCAACACCGGGAACGTTTGCCTGACCACCGAGGCGACCTTCGGAACCGACTTCGCGCGCAACGCGTGTCACTTCGGCAGCGAACGAGCGGAGCTGCTCGACCATCGTGTTCAGGGTTTCTTTGAGCTGGAGGATCTCTCCGCGTACGTCTACCGTAATCTTCCGGCTCAAATCTCCGTTCGCGATAGCCGTCGCCACCTCTGCGATGTTTCTCACCTGCGCCGTGAGGTTGCCCGCCATGAAGTTCACGGAGTCGGTAAGGTCCTTCCAGGTTCCCGCGACACCGGGCACCTGCGCCTGGCCGCCGAGTTTGCCATCGGTTCCAACCTCGCGGGCCACGCGCGTCACTTCGCCGGCGAATGCGTTCAGCTGGTCCACCATCGTGTTGATGGTGTTCTTCAACTCGAGAATTTCGCCCTTCACGTCGACGGTGATTTTGCGGGACAAGTCGCCGCGAGCCACTGCCGTTGTCACTTCAGCAATGTTTCTCACTTGCGCCGTGAGGTTGCCGGCCATCGAGTTGACCGAATCGGTAAGATCCTTCCACGTACCGGCGACACCGGGTACGTTTGCCTGGCCGCCCAGGCGTCCTTCCGTACCGACTTCGCGAGCCACGCGCGTCACTTCGCCGGCGAACCGGTTCAGCTGATCCACCATGGTGTTGATGGTTTCTTTCAGCAGCAGAATTTCGCCGCTGACGTTCACGGTGATTTTCTTGGAAAGGTCACCGTTCGCGATCGCTGTCGACACTTCCGCGATGTTTCTCACCTGGCCTGTAAGATTCGAGGCCATCGAGTTCACCGAGTCTGTGAGATCTTTCCAGGTACCGGCCACGCCAGTTACGACGGCCTGCCCACCGAGCTTGCCGTCGGTTCCGACTTCGCGAGCCACACGCGTCACCTCGCCGGCGAACGCGTTCAGCTGATCCACCATGGTGTTGAGCGTGTCTTTGAGCTCGAGGATTTCGCCCTTCACGTCCACGGTGATCTTGCGGGACAAGTCGCCGCGAGCCACGGCCGTTGCCACTTCAGCAATGTTTCGTACCTGTCCAGTGAGGTTCGATGCCATGAAGTTGACATTGTCCGTAAGGTCCTTCCAAGTACCGGCGACTCCCGGCACCTGCGCCTGACCGCCGAGTTTCCCGTCGGTTCCCACTTCGCGCGCCACGCGGGTCACTTCGCCGGCGAACGCGTTGAGCTGGTCCACCATCGTGTTGATCGTGTTCTTCAGCTCCAGAATCTCGCCCTTCACGTCCACCGTGATTTTGCGGGACAAGTCACCGCGGGCCACGGCTGTCGTGACTTCCGCGATGTTTCGAACTTGAGCGGTGAGGTTGCCGGCCATTGAATTGACCGAGTCAGTAAGATCCTTCCACGTACCCGCGACACCGGGCACGTTGGCCTGGCCGCCCAGACGTCCTTCAGTACCCACTTCGCGGGCCACGCGCGTCACTTCGCCGGCGAACCGGTTCAGCTGGTCCACCATGGTGTTGAGCGTTTCTTTGAGCTGAAGGATTTCGCCGCGAACGTCGACGGTGATTTTGCGGGAGAGGTCGCCGTTGGCAATGGCGGTTGCCACTTCGGCGATGTTTCTGACCTGGCCGGTGAGGTTGCCGGCCATGAAGTTTACGTTATCGGTAAGGTCCTTCCATGTTCCGGCTACACCGGGCACGTTTGCCTGGCCGCCGAGCTTGCCTTCTGTTCCCACTTCGCGGGCCACGCGCGTCACTTCGCCGGCGAATGCGTTAAGCTGGTCCACCATCGTGTTGATGGTGTCTTTCAGTTCGAGGATTTCGCCCTTCACGTCGACGGTGATTTTGCGGGAGAGGTCGCCGCGGGCCACGGCGGTGGTTACTTCGGCGATGTTACGCACCTGTGCCGTCAAGTTCCCGGCCATGGCATTTACAGAGTCGGTAAGATCCTTCCAGGTTCCGGCCACGCCCGGCACTACCGCCTGACCACCGAGCTTTCCGTCCGTACCCACTTCGCGTGCTACACGGGTCACCTCCGATGCGAATGACCGGAGTTGATCCACCATCGTGTTGATAGCTTCTTTGAGCTGCAGAATTTCGCCGCGGACGTCCACAGTGATTTTGCGGGAGAGATCGCCGCTGGCAACGGCTGTCGCCACTTCGGCAATATTGCGGACCTGGCCCGTAAGATTCGAGGCCATGGAGTTCACCGAGTCCGTCAGATCCTTCCACGTACCGGCCACGCCAGGCACCACTGCCTGTCCGCCGAGCTTTCCGTCAGTACCCACTTCGCGGGCCACGCGCGTCACTTCGGCCGTGAAAACACCTAGCTGCTGAATCATCGTATTCACGATGTTGGCGGAGCGGAGAAACTCGCCTTCCAGTGGCCGTCCGTCCACGTCCAGGCGGACCGTCTGTGTTAGATTGCCCTGGGCTACCGCAGCGATCGCGCGGGTTACTTCCGTTGTTGGACGGAGGAGATCCTCAACAAGGGTGTTGACGGAAGTCTCCATGTCGTCCCAGGCGCCTCGCCTGTGTTCCACCCGAATACGTTCGCGGGTCTTGCCTTCTTTCCCGACGGCTTGGCCTACACGCTTCAATTCGAACGCCATCTGTTCGTTGGCGGTCACGATCTCATTGAAGTTGTCGGCGATCTTGCCGGGGAGCCCTGTCCAGGCGACGGGCAGGCGCACACTGAAATCACCGTTCTTCATGGTCTCGAGGCTTTGAAGAATGGTGGTTAGACATTCTGCCATAGAGGGCTCGAGTGAGCTGACCGGATAGCGATTATCCCCATCTGGCCCGCTGACGGGCTTTTCAATGGTCGTGGACATTCGTTTGTGCTCCTGGTGGGATCTGCATTCCCTTCTTCGCCTTGCGTGCGCGATTTCCCCTGGATTTCGATCCCCCGGGCGCAGGAATGGCGGATTGCAGCGAGTTAGTAGATGCGGCTTCTCCGGGTTGGGTTGCCCAGATCTCTGAAATGTGCTTCCTGGCATCGGCGGAGACGTCCAATATAGGAAAAGGCGGTCGACGCCCCCAAACGATCCTCCGCCGGTTTTCGTCGGATTCGCAAACCCCACCGAGGGAGTGCCAGGGAAGAGAAAATGCCGAAAGTTCTCGGAGTTAACGTATCGGCATCTACCTACGCCGACGTAGTCCGCCTATGCACCGAGTGGGCAAGGAATCGTGAATCGCGGGCGGTGCTCTTCGTGGGCATGCACGGACTGATGGAGGCGCATGATGACCCCCACTTCCGGGCGGCCATGAACACTGCTGACCTCGCCAATTCCGATGGGATGCCGGTTGTATGGGCGCTGCGGTCATTCGGCTACTCTCATGCCACCCGGATCTACGGGCCAGACGCGACGGTCGAGTTACTGCGGGCAGCAAAGGAATCCGAGATTCCGGTTGGGTTTTACGGCGGCGATGAACCAACCTTGAAAAGGCTCATTGACGAAGTGAAGCACCGGAACCCGGGGATCAAGGTTGCTTTTAGCATGTCGCCCCCATTTCGAGCGTTGACGCCCGAGGAAGACGAGGCGATAATCCGTGAAATTTCAGATTCGGGTGTGCAGTGGTTGTTTGTTGGGCTGGGATGCCCTAAGCAGGAGAAATGGGTCCTGGCCCACAGAAATCGAATACCGGCTGTCATGCTGGCGGTAGGGGCAGCCTTTGATTTTCTCGCTGGTACGAAGCCTCAGGCCCCACGATGGATGATGCGCAGCGGTCTGGAATGGGCATTCCGTCTCCTGACAGAGCCGCGTCGGCTGGCGGGTCGTTATCTCAGGAATATTCCGCGGTTCATTGTCCTCCTCGGGTATCAGTTTCTCCTGCGCAATCGCCGTGAAACAGCGAAATCGAAGTAAGCAGGCTTTCCCGACTGCGCGTCAAGCTCAGACCTTCGCATCCAGAAGCTCGTTCACTTTCGCGATCACTTTGAACGCATCCGCAATGTAGACTACGTCCGCTTTGCCACGCGCCCATCCGCAATTCGGGTCAAGGGAGATGGCACGGCGCTCGCCGATAAAGCGCCAGCCCACAACGTGTGGCTCCTCCCCGTGACAGCAGGTTGCCAGGCCGCGCGGATGCCGTGGTGTCGATCCCGTCTGGCCCACCTGGTTCATATGCGTGAGGAAGGGAAGTACTGGCTGGCCGTCTCCTCCCTGGTCGACGAGAGATTTCGAACTGCCCAGAGAGGCTCCGGTCTTCCGCAGAAAGGCGACGATCAGTTCGCCGGCATCTGTGGCATGCACCTGGCCATCGGGCTGCTTCTTTGTCCAACCTGCGCCGGCTACAAAGAGCAATCTCGCATCGGGCCGGATCGTCTGCTCGTCCTCGGCTGGCGCGCGTGTTCCTGTCACCTGGGTGCGAACTTCAGGTAACTGCACAGTAACCTGCTCCACGGTGACGGTAGAATCATTTCCCACAAATGCTGGAAACACCCCGCCCTCGACCAAAAGGATCCACGGACGGGCCGGGCGACTCAGCACGGCCTCAACGCGCTGGCGATAGTACCAGCGTGAAACCTCAAGACCGGCATCGCCCCGAATGGAGGTGATGTGTGTATCGATGCTGCCCCCGATTCGATGCGCCACGCCCGCTGCAACACGGGCCAGTCGTGAGCTTTGCGGAGCGAGGATGACGGCGGCCTGCGCCGCTTTGCAAAGAGCCTCGCATGCAGCGGCATCCGTCACGTATCGCGCCTGTGCGAATGCTCCCCCTGATACTCCGAGCACGCGAGCATCGGCGCCTGCAATTGCGCGGGCTGGGGACGCGGAGTCGGCTGCCAGGACCCCAATTGTCAGTTGAGCGCTCAACCTGGTAGCCAACTCTTTGCCGGCGGTGACGATTTCCAGAGAGCTTTTTGTAAGCGAGCCACTTTCGTCGGCGTGCGTCAATACAAGAATCGATTCCGGCATCACTCCGCACCAATCCATTCCGCAAGTTCCTCTGCGATTGCGTCGGGCGCCATGTCCTTGACGACCCGTGTTTGCCGCTGCTGGCCTGGCAGGGTGGCGGAAATATACTGCAGTCCGCAATCAGCGAATACTGCCGTTTTTGCATTCTGTAACGAAGGCATGACCGTTCGCATATTTGCCATGCCGATCTGGGGGTTATTGCGTGGTTCGGGTAAGTTCCCAGTCGCCCATCCCAGAACAGCGGGAGGCGCGGCGCAGACAGAAACCTGGTGTTTCCCACCTTCTACTCGCTCCAGGACTTCGAACGTACCGTCCTCGTGCATTTCGATCTGGTCAACGCCCATGAACTGGTTGATGATGCCGAGGGACTCGCCAACGACTTGCAGAGTAACTCCTGCTCCGCGCGATGCCGATTCCCAGCCGCCGAAGAGTAGAAGCTTGTCGCGCTCAAGACCCGGAATTGCGCTGATCGCGCCGGCCAGCACGGCTGCTGTCGATTGCGCGTCGGCGAAACCGCCCGTCGGCGAATCGATCGCGACCAATTCGAAGCTGACCTTCTGCGCAATGGTCATCATGACCTGTTGGAGCTTGGTCTTGGGGCCGAGCGAAACGAGCCATAGCTTGCTCCCTGAATTCTTCGCAACGAGGTTTGCCGCTTCGTAGAGAGCGCTGGCAGCCCACGGGTCGAGAACACCGGGCAGCATTATCTCGTTTTTCAGCGCAGGCCCTTTCGGTCCAACTATTGGTTCCAGAGTCTGCAAAGGATCGGGCACGATCCCAGCGCAGACGACGATGTGGAGTGACATAGTTTCCAGCTCCTGGTTGTTTGACTAATTCTCAGCGGAATGAAAGCCTCCGGCTCCCGCCCGAAAATCGATATTGGTAAGTCCCTCAGCAACGGTTTGGGTGCAGTTCCAGAGGCAACCGCCGCAGTGGACACATTTCTCGCGTTCGAAGAGAGGAATGCCTTCGTTGCCCAGCGTCAATGCCTGTCCGGAGCACATTGCAATGCAGGTCTTGTCGTCGCAGTATATGCAAAGGCCGGCATCGCGAAAGATAACGTGATCGGCGAACCCAGGCATGGCTTGCACTTTTCCACCCATCAGCAAAGCGTCTTGTTGTGAGATGAGGAGCTTTCCATCGAACTCAATCTCTGGCCATCCTCGCGCCGACATCAAAGCCTCATGCAGAGGCCTGCCGTCTTCCACGGCAACCATGGCGGCTTCATGCCGCTTCAATTCCTTCGGAGTCTTAGCACGCCTTTTCTTGATCTGCTCGTGCGTTCGTGGAGTCTTCGCGCCCAAGGAGAAGGTTCCCTCCGTCATTCCAGCAAGAGCCATTCCGATCAGGCCTGGGACAAATCCAATATGAAAACCATTGCGCGCGTTGATCGCATTTCGAGCATTGCGTTCCACCCAGCTTGCGCGACGACGTGCTTCGTAGGTTGCAGCGAGATTCTCTTGAGTGAAACTGCGCTTCTTACGCAGAAGTTCGATAACACCTTCAGCCAGTTGCACACCCGTAGTCCATGCCTCATCGACTCCAGAGCCAGCCAGCATGTTGGTCGATCCAGAGCCTTCACCGATGCGGGCATAGCCGTCACCAACGAGGAAGGGCTCGCCGTGCTGCCCTGATTCGTCGAGCGACTTAGCACCCCACGAACGCAGTGTGCCGGCTTTAAGATGCCTCCACAAGGCTGGGTGCTGAATGAAGTGTTGCAGGTAGCGGTAGACGGTGCGGTTGGGATCGCCGAGCCACGATGGGATAAAGATGCCGACGGACGCGAGGCGATCGGGGTGTACGTAGAAAAAGCCGAAGATCTCCGGCTCGGGATACCCGAAGGTGTGCCAGACTGTCCCGGTCTCGAGTGTCGTTTCAGCAGGCAGTTCGATTACGAATTTCATTCCGAGGGCCCACTCACGTTTGTCGCGGCCTGATGGCATTCCCATGCGCTTGTCGATCGCCTGTCCAACCGGTCCGAACGGCCCATCACCGACGACGGTGAGGCTGGCGCGCACGTCCATTCCGGCGACGAACCCCGGGCTGGCCGCACCGAGCTTGTCTACTCCCTGATCTGTGAGACGAATGCCCACGACCTGGTCGCCCGTGCGATTGGCGTTCTCGGCGAACAGAGGCTGGCTCACGGGCATCGCCGGCCATATCTGTACCATCCCCGAGGCCATGATCTGCGTGCCGACCCACTGGTTGAATTGCCCGATCGACATCACAAGACCGCCCGTTTTGTGAAGAAATCGCGGAGCCCAGGGCAGATCGTAAGCGTGGTTCCGGACGCCTAGCGTGCCGTTGAGCGCGTGCAGAACACGATCTGCAATGCGTAGTGACAACGGACGCCGGCTCGCGCCGATAGGATCAAGCAAGTAAAGGATGCGTTCCGACGTTACCGGCGCAGCCATCGGAATATCGGCTGGATTCAGATCCGGAAAACTCGCGCGGATGCCTCGCGCAGCCGTCACCACGCCGCTGACACCAGCGGCAATATCGTCGGCGCGTTCGTAGCAGAGCACCTGAAGCGGAAGTCCCGGCGCCACCTTGCTTTCGAACGCAGGATCCGCCGGATTCTCTATCCAGGCGCGGTTGAGCGCAGTCAGAAAGCCGCCCATGGCCGGACCGAAACCGACACAGGCGATATCAGCCTCAATCGATTGGCGCTCGATCTCAGGCGCACCGCTCCCGGATATCTCATCGATTTGGCTCATGCAGGATAGTCCAATGCTTCGGGAATCATCACTTTGCTTACCGTTTCAGCGGCGCGATCCTTCGCAAGACGCGAGCCGCTGAGGCAACTGCATAACTTGTTTTGGAGCTGCAGGAAATCGCTCGCGTCGGCGCATCCAGCACACGGGCCTGCCTTGGGCGGATGGCTCCCGTTCGGCTTCAAAACATCAACTGCCATGGCCGCAATACCCGGCATGGTCTCTTCCAGTTCACCCAGCTCATCGCTGGAGAAACAGCAGCTCGCGCACGCCTGGTCGTTCCACGAAGGATGCTCGTTATAGCCAAACACAAGCTCCGCGCAAATGCGCGAAACCTCGCCCGCAGCGCGGGCGCTCTGTACGTGGCAGAGATCGCTTAGGAATTGGACCGTTCCTGCTAGACCATCGGCGACCGACGGATCAGTTGCTCCTCGCTGTTCCAATTCAAGTACATCGAGAATCTGGTACCGCGAGGCGAGCAGCCAGCACAGCGCATCTGCTAGCGGGAAGGTCACACCCTGGCGCTGTCCGTGATAAAGGTTGTTGCCCGAGGCGTCGGTGGCTTTCTGCAGGTGTTCAAGCGTCCAGAGCCACATTCGCATCGCACTCGCCAGAGTGCAGGCTCCAGTACCGGGATGAGAGGACGCAATTCTGCGCATGTCGGAGGTCCAGGCACGGAACAGCGCGAGAAACACCTCTGACGTCATCGTTACGGTGAGCTGACGACGCTGTACCGCTTCAGGGCCTTCATACGTCGCTTCGAGCTGTGCATCCATCCACTTGCTGGCGAGGAATCCGGGGCAGTCTTCCGTTATGCCGTAACCACCCATCAGGCTGACGGCTTCGCGCATCATGTTCGCGCCGTTTCCGGTGTTCCAGAGCTTGGTTGCGGGACAGAGCACATTCGCCTCTGCGTCCTTCAGGACAAACTGCACAAGAGGCTCCGCGGCAATTTGGTCGCGCCGGATACCCGCTCCCATCTTCAGCAGTTCCATTGCACTCTGCTCACTGTCGCGAAGTGCCTTCACCTCTGCACGCCCCTTTGCGACACCACGCTGAGCCAGGATGGCTGTTTTCTGCTTCTCGATGGGGTCGAGCTCATCGAACAGTCGCGCTGCCGCAAAGCCCAGCGAAGCTGCCGCTTCACCCGTCGCCCATACGTCGATCAGCCTGTGGAGCGCGTCTTCGCGCTGCTGAATGCCTTGCTCGTAGCGCACCGTGCCGGGCCTCGCGCCTTCTGCTCCGCGGAACCGGCCGCGCTGGTACCGAATCACCGGCTCGACGGCCGACAATAGCTTAGCCGCTGTCATCAGCCCCACGGTGACGCGGGTGCGGCGAAAGACGGCTTCGATGACTTCGCCGTGGTTGAAGTTGGGGACGAGCGCTCCGTCTTTGATCGTGTACCCACCAACGATGCGGCTCGCCGGAACCTTGAGGTTGAAAATTGGATCGCCTGTGGACGAGAGCTGATGCACAAGCTTTTTGGTCGGCGTGCCGTGGTCGAAGGTTCCCTCGTCCGTCTCTTCGAGAATGACAACACAACTGCCCTTGATCCGTGGATCGTCCGATGCAACCACCGCAGTGACGAAATTTGCAAATGCAATGTTGGTGATAAAGCGCCCGCGCTTTTCAACCTGCAGCCATGGCTCCTCGCCTTCGCCCCACTCTTCGACCCGCATCTTGCCGCTCAGCATTCCGGTATCGACGCCGACGTAGGGAATTGGCTCTGTCAGCACGAATGCGCCGCGCCATGGCTTACGATCTTCTCCGGGCAGGGGTGGTGCGGATAATGCCTTGTAGTGCCGCGACTGCTCCGGCGTGCCGCGCTCGTGAATCGGAGCAAGTGCAAGAAAGCCTGCAAGACTTGCTGTCGCTGCTCCGCCATCGACCCAGGCTAGCTCGAAAGCGGCCAACGCAAGTGCCAGGTTCTTGGGCCCGGAGATGAAACCGCCTTCGTCGGGCTCCATGAATGCAGCGGTGATCCCCGCGCGATCGAACGCCTCGAGCATCTCGTTCTTCGCTGGAGTCCACTCATGACTATTGCGCTCGCCTGCGGCGACCATATGGGCAACTGTGCCGCGAGCCACTCCGCGAGCCGACTGCAAAAGCATCTGCAGGTCGTAGCGGTCAGCGAAGCGCCACTGTATCTGTCGCACGGGATCGGTAGGAAGAGTGAGCATGTTTGAACTTGAAACTGTTGCAGATGTTGCCATGGAGCACACCTCAATGGGCGGCAACAATTGTCTTGAAAATCATGCACGCTGGCATGTGACTCGCATCACGACTAGCAGCACCCTGTCCCGGTCGTGCAGAACTAGTGCGGTTTGTGACGAAGGATCAGTCTTGAGCCCGATGTTCGCCCCTTTCGAAGCGTGTGAAGTGGCTCGCGTCACAGGAAGAGAGCAACTCAGCTTCCTTGAGTTGATTGCACTTGTGACCACTATCACTGCCGCTGAAGTCACAAAGGGAGTCTTCTCGAAAGTGCAATCCCCGCAAGAGATGTGAATGAAAGCGGTTTAGCCGCTGCGGGGAAGCCATGTGCACGTGAACAGTTGTTCACGCGTTGTGGAGGAAAGATCAAAGCATGACCAGAGCTGCGCGTATCGCTGCTTTCTTCCTGGCAGTCGTGATCGCACCCGCCGTGTGGCTGTCAGACATGTTCCGTACGCTCCGTCATCACCGCGTTGCCACGTTGTGCCTCGTCTTCGCAGCGCTGTGTGTACCGTCTGTCCGGACTGAGGCTCAGTCGGAGTGTCTCGCCTGTCATGCCGACAAGACCATGCAGGATTCGTCGGGCCACAGTATCTCGGTGGATGGAGACAAGTTCAGCGCCAGCATTCACGGCAGCCTGCAGTGCAACAACTGCCACGCCGACATCAAGGAATATCCTCATCCCGATCACATTGCCAAGGTTGATTGCAGGACATGCCACGCCGATGAAGCATCGAAGCTCTCTTCCAGTGTCCACTCGTCATCGAAAGAGCATCCCTGCACGAGTTGTCATGGCAATGCGCATGAGATCTTCCCGAAGACGGACGCACGATCAGCTGTGTATCCACTCAACATTCCCAAGACCTGCGGGCAATGCCACAGTGATGGAGCTATGGCGACGAAGAAGGGACTGCCGAGCGTCTATCCGCACTACATGGATTCGATCCACGGTTTCGCGCTGAGCAAAGAGGGTCTCCTGGTGGCCGCCAATTGTCAGAGCTGCCATGGATCACACGGGATCCTCAGCCATAAAGATCCGAAAAGTCCCACGTTTAAGGCAAATATTCCGAAGACATGCGGCACATGTCACGCCAAAATCAATGACGACTACCAGGCAGGCGCGCACGGCCACGGCATCGCGAAGGGTGATTTGAAAGCGCCGGTCTGCACAGACTGCCATACTGCACATGCGATTCTGCAGCCTACGGAATCTGCATTTCGCATGCAGTCAACCCCGATCTGCGGATCGTGCCATAAGGACAAGCTCTCCACGTATCACGACACGTTCCATTCGCAGCTCGGGCTGCTGGGCGGATATGTTGAGACAGCGAGATGCTGGGACTGCCATGGCGCACACGAAATTTATCCGGCATCGGACCCGCGCTCGCCCATCAACAAGGCAAATCTTGTTGTGACCTGCGGCAAGTGCCACAGAGGCGCGAACAAGAGCTTCGTGCAATACCAGCCGCATGCAAACGCGCACGATCGCAAGCTGAATCCGGCACTTTATTACATCCGGCTCTTCATGAATCTGCTGCTGATCAGCGTCCTTACGTTCTTTGTGGTTCACACCGTCTTGTGGCTGGTTCGTTCTCGATTTGACCAGGTCAAGCGGAACTCGGGAAATGGAGGCAAGAATGCCTGAGCTGGCACAAGTATCGACTGAGACGGAACTGCAAGCGCCGGGAACGGAACGCTTCTTCATTCGTTTCACTCGTCAGCAGCGCTATATGCACGCCGTTCTGTTCACGACCTTCCTGGGACTCGCGGGAACTGGACTACCCCTGCGGTTCAGCGATAGTGTGTGGGCGCGCCGCATGGCGAGCGCTGTGGGAGGCTTTGGCGCAATTCTCTTCTTCCACAAGTTCTGCGCATTGGCACTTAGCGTTGCATTTCTGATTCACGTGAAGGAGATTGTTACTCGCGGGATCTATCGACGCGAGAAGGGGATCTTCTGGGGCGCCACCTCGATGATCGCGAATTGGAAGGATGTGAAAGACCTCTTCGCTCACATGCGGTGGTTCCTGGGGCTTGGGCCTAAGCCGCAATTCGAACGCTATGCCTACTGGGAGAAGTTCGACTATTGGGCAGTGTTCTGGGGAATGATCGTGATCGGGTTCTCCGGCTACGCGATGTGGTTTGCGCCCTTCTTCGCGCGGTTCCTGCCGGGCTGGGCTCTCAACGCCGCATTGGTGATCCATAGCGAAGAAGGCCTGCTGGCGATTCTCTTTATCTTCTCAATTCACTTTGTCAATACGCACCTTCGGCCCGACAGCTTTCCGATGGACATGGTGATCTTTACCGGCGTCGAGAGCGAAAAGGAATTCGAACACAAGCGCCCGCAGGAGTACGTGCGCATGGTACGCGAAGGGAAGCTTGAAGAGCGGCTGGGCGAAGCGCCGGCGACGTGGTTCGTCCGCTTCGCACGCGTTGTTGGGTTTACCGCAATCTTCGTTGGAGTCACGCTACTGATCCTTACCCTGACAGCGTACTTCGATTGAGGAAGGATGCGCGGCGGCGGCAGCATAATGTTCAGCCGCCGCGTGTCGCAGCCAGTTCATCGATTGCCGTGATGCGTTTCCTATCTCGTTGTGATTACTGTCACGGCGTTCCAGGCGGATCAGGCGTTTCCTCGTAAGCGTGAAAGTTTCCAGCAGGATCCTGTTCTGTACGGGTTTGTTCTTTCTGCTGGGCTCGTCCCTCCCCACTCGCGCCCAACATAAGCTGAAAGACGAAGATTGCCTCACTTGCCACGGCGATGCATCGCTGACCAAGGACGTCAACGGCAAACCAGTCTCGCTGTTTGTGGATGGCAAGAAACTCCAGCATTCGATCCACGGCTCCATGAAGCTCTCCTGCGTCGACTGCCACAAGGATGTGAAGAGTCTCGGGCATGAGGCGCCTCCGCAGAAGGTTCTGTGCTCCAGCTGCCATGCCGGCGCCAAGGATGCATACGCACACAGCACTCACGCCAGGCTGACGTCTGCAGGTGGGATCGCCGCTGATTGCCTGGATTGCCACGGCGATGCACATGAGGTGCTTGCCGGCGGTCATCCCGATTCGCCGGTGAATCGCGCACATATTCCATCAACTTGCGGCCGATGCCACGGACAGAAGTTTTTGATGGAATCGAACGGCGTAAGCACGCAGCCTTTCGTCTCGTACCAGGAGAGCGTGCATGGGCGTGCAGTTGAAAGTGGATCGATGAAGGCGGCCGTCTGCACCGATTGCCACAGTGCGCATGCCATCCTTCCCGCAAACGACCCGAAATCACCTATCTACAAATTCAGCGTACCCGCCACCTGCGGTCAGTGCCACACCGATATTCAGAACACCTTCAACGCTAGCATTCATGGGCAGGCGATTGCGCGCGGCAACCTGCTCTCGCCTGTCTGCACCGACTGTCATGGGATTCACTCCATCAAATCGCATAAGGATCCCAACTCGCCGATTGCTGAACAGAATCTCTCGCGGGACACTTGCGCGCGATGCCATGAAGGCGTTCGCCTCTCCAGCGAGTTCGGAGTGCCCGGGAACCGAGTCTCTACATATCTGGACAGCTATCACGGACTGGCCGCGGAGGGCGGCTCCGTGGTTGCAGCGAACTGCTCAAGCTGTCACGGAGTACACAACATTCTGCCATCGAGCGATTCACGTTCGACTATTAATCGCGCTAACCTCGACGCGACCTGCGGCAAGTGCCACAAGGGCGTGACGCAGAGATTCACGCTGACGCCCGTGCATCTTGCAGACGGAGTGCATCCGCGCGACATCGGATCGAAGATTACGCGTGGGGTGCGCATCATCTATACGGTTCTGATTCTCGGCATCATCGGCAGCATGTTCCTTCACAACTTCATCATCTGGCGCAGTAAGGCAATCGCACGCCGCCAGATGCAGAATCCGATGATGCAGCGGATGTCTGTCAATCAGCGTTGGCAGCACCTGGTTCTGCTCACCAGCTTCATTATTCTGGTGCTCACCGGGTTTGCGCTGAAGTTCCCGGATTGGTGGTTCGCCAATCTGCTGGGAATGAGCGAGTCCGTGCGCAGCGTCATTCACAGGATTGCGGGTGTGGTGCTGATCGTCGCCGGTTTCTATCACGTCTTTTATATTGCGATCGCAGATGAAGGACGGCGGATGCTGCGTGACATCGCACCGCTGCCAAAAGACCTTAGGGATGTGTTCCAGGCGATGCGTTATTACCTGGGCCTGGGGGGCGCAAAGCCGAAGTTCGGCCGGTTCGCCTACGGGGAGAAGGCCGAATATTGGGCGCTCGTCTGGGGAACGGCGTTGATGGGCGTCACAGGCGTCATGATGTGGGCGAAGGTCTGGGTGGGCAATCTGCTGGCGCGCTGGTGGGTTGATGTAGCCACCGCGGTTCATTTCTATGAGGCGATCCTGGCAACGCTCGCAATTATCGTGTGGCACTTCTACCAGGTCTTCGGTGACCCCGATATTTATCCGATGAATTGGGCTTGGTTCGATGGCAAGATGCCTGTCGAGCACTACCGGCACGAACACGAACTGGACAAGGAATCGATAACAGACGAGAGTCAAGGGTCGAAGCCCACTGAGCTATAGGCAGGATGTTGGCCGGATCGGTCTACTCATCCTCATTGCTGTGGTTGGGAATCGCCATCATAATGAATGGTCGATTGAACCGAGAATTTGTGGTATTTGCGAAACTCGATCTCGTTTACGTACAGGTGCGAGCCATCTTCGAGCCGGACTTCTGATTCGAAAGGTAGGTTGTAGCTCTTTCCCGCAATCTCCATCGGCCGGTACGCGACTGTGGTGCGCGCCATCTTGATAGGGAACCCAGCCGGCAGGTCAAGGTCTGAGACAATTCTTACCGTCCGCATGTTTTCAGCGTCGATGTAGACCCGGCCAGAGTAAGGCACGAGGATCTGCTGGTCGCCGCGTCGGTACATTACGAGGTTGCCGTGCTCTTTTGGCACTTGGAAACTGAGCACGTGCACTCGACGGCCCTTTATCGAGGAGTCCTGGTTCCAGGAGAATGCCGTATTCGTGCTTGGCTCAAATATATTCTCCAGAGCAGAGCCGAATTCGCCTGCACTTACCGCTCCCGCGAACTCGAGATGGCTCCGACCGGATATGCTCTCTCCGTTCACTGAGATTACTTCGTAGTGTTCACTCTGATTGTAAAAAGTAAGATGTTCCTCGATCGTGTCGTTGCCTCCTGAGGTGATTCCAGAGGGCATGCCGAGAACGCCACGCCCGCTTGTGCTCACCCCTGTCATGCCGGCAGGAAAGCCTGAAGCATCCGTGACCCGCCGATTAGTCGTTTGCGTACAGATGAAATTGGGCAGATTTTTCGTGTACTGCAGGGCGGAGACTCGAATCGATTCCAGCAACTGTGATTGATCAGCAGGCAACTTCTCATCCTGGACACGACTTCCCCCTGTCAACAAGCCCACAAGCAATGCCGCGGCGATGCCCAACCAGCTCACTGCAAATACCTCCCAGACATCCAATTCTAGTTCCGTGCGGGAGTGCGAGAACTGCCGATTTTCTTTCCTCTCCGTCGCATCCTGCATCTCACAGTGTTATGGCAGATGACGGGGCACCGTTGCCGGTAACATCCTCAGACGAGCCGACCTGGGCCCCTGAGGCGTACGAGTGTTACCAGGGCGTTCTTAATGGACTGACCGCGGCGCAAGTGCCATTCGCAGTCAGTGGCGGATTTGCGTTCCATCACCACACCGGGATCTGGCGCACCACCAAGGATCTCGATCTGGTTCTGCCTCCAGTTGCGGTTCCTCGCGCATTCGAAGTGCTGGTTGCCGAAGGCTTCGAAACCTATGTGCAGGATCCTGTCTGGCTCGCCAAGGCGCGTCGCGGCGAATACTTCGTCGATCTGATCACTGGTGTCGGCAACGCAACGCTAACGGTCGAACAGTCCTGGATCGACCGTGCTCAGGAAGATCAGGTTTTAGGAATGAGCTGCAAGGTTTTGCCGGCCGAAGAAATGATCGCATCCAAGCTGTTTGTCACGCGGCGCGAGCGCTTTGACGGTGCCGACATTGCGCATCTCCTTAGAGCTTGCGCGGTAAGCCTCGACTGGGATCGGCTGCGCAAATTGACGCAGCCGCACTGGCATGTGCTCTACTGGCACCTCGTGCTGTTCGCGTACATCTATCCAGCATCCGCCAGCGATGTTCCGGCAGGAGTATGGCGTGAGCTCACCGAGCGCTTCAATCAGTCGGTCGCTGCGCCCACGACGAACGATTCGTTCCGCGGAACGCTGATCGATCCTAAGATGTTCGCGATCGATGTAAACGAGTGGGGCGAACACGATGTGTATCGCAAACTCTGGGAGAATTATCCGCATCCACTTGAGGAGATCAACACGACCAGGAGCAGGGAATGAGGCTGGCAGCAGTAGCCGACATCCATCTCAAGGCTGAGAACCAGGAACGCGATATTGAGCATTTCTCAGCCGTGAATGACCTGGCCGATGCTCTCGTGATCGCCGGCGACCTTACCAATCATGGCAACCCTGAAGAGATGAAAGTCGTGCTCGGTGTGCTGGAGCACATTCACATCCCTGTAATCGCCGTACTCGGAAATCATGACCACGAAAGCGGCCATCAGGATGAGATCGCAGGCATGCTGCGCGTCGCCGGTGTTCACCTGCTGGACGGCCACTGCTTCGAAGTGGATGGAATCGGCTTTGCAGGAACCAAGGGATTCTGCGGAGGCTTCGCCCCGTACGAACTGATGCCGTTCGGAGAGCAGGGAATCAAGACCTTTGTCGAAGTCGCAGAACGCGAAGCCATCAAGCTCGATTACGGGCTCGCGCAGACCAATGCTCAGAAGAAGATCAGCATCACGCATTACTCGCCGATCAAGGAGACAATTGTCGGCGAGCCTGAACCGATCTTTCCTTTTCTGGGAAGCTCCAGACTCCAGCGCGCTCTCGAGACGCATCGGCCCGTTCTGGCGCTCCACGGGCATGCGCACAAAGGTACCTTCTCAGCCGAAACGAAGTCGGGCATTCGCGTCTGCAACGTTGCTCTTCCCATACTGCGCCAGCGAGGAGAAGAGCATCCGTTCGCGCTGTTTCAGCTCTAGCTGTCTGCTTTGCAATTGTGATGGGCGAGCTCAGTCGTGTGATGGCGCCGGTACCTGAAAGTCGATCCCGCTCGTACGATTCGCCTGCTGAGTGGCTGCGATGTCGATCTGTTCGAGTGGAATTTCCTCGAAATGCTCGCTGTCCAGATTAGTCAATGACGACGAATTGACCATATAGTTCTGGATCTTTTCCGGAGCTCGGTTGCCTTTAAATATTACGGTGAGCGGCTTGGAACTCAATGGTGTCGGAGATGAGGCGGTGAAGTGGTATTCCTGGCGCTGCGGTGCAGTGGGAGCGCTAGTAGAACCGGGTTGCGTATTCTCCGGCTGCTGCGAGTAGGGAACGTCTTCGTATCTGGGATTGGGTGCTTCTGACCCATACCCATATTCAGGACCTTGGTCGGGTGGAACGTTGCCGCCTGCGCCCTGCTCATCTTGGGAATAATCGGTTGCGCCCCAGTCGTAGAAGTCCGGATCAACCGCATAGGGGTAGACATACCCTGGAACATACGCGTATCTGCCCCAGCCGCTGCGATAGCGCCGATCATGGTCATGACGGCGATAGTGTCCCCGATGGGGATTACGGCCCGGATATCCCGGCCTGTGAGAGTAAGCTCCACGTGAATAGCCATACTCATGAGAAAGGAGAGGTGATCCAGCGCGAACGGGCGGTTCGAGTCTGCCGGGCATGGGGAACCTGCCCGGAGGCGAGAAGCTTGAAGGGCTCTGAATTCCGTACAGACCGGAGTAGTTCGGAGCTCTCATCTGTCCCGCGAATCTGCCGCTGCCTGTTGGTCTGCCGTGGCCCATACCACCAAAGTGACCAGAACCACCACCGATGTGACCAGAGCCCCCGCCGTGGCCTCCCTGGTGCTGCGACCACGCTGGAAGAGCCAATGCGACAGCCATCGCCAATGCAGCCCCGAACCTCATATTCTTATTCTACCGCCGATTCAGTTTGCCTGAATTTTGGACGGTCTCGGGTTTCTGGAGATTCGTTGCTTCATCCGGCCCCAGATCGGTGTGCGGCTCACTGCTGGTGTCGCCTGGCAATCTGGTCTTCAGCGGCTCCGACCGCTCCTCGAGCGCGCGACCTGACAGTGGATCGAAATTATCCTCTTCCATCCGGCGCTGGTCCACGTCTACCGGTTCGGCCTCTGCGGCAATCTGCGCTTCGGGAGTTGCGTATCCTGGGGTGGCAACCGCGTAATATTCCGGATCGGACTCCAGGGTGACGCCCTCCAGAGGATTGGTTTCGCGACTTTGCTCTTCTGCTTCTCGGTTGCGGCGGACGTCATCGGAACGCATCTTCTTCTGCAGCTCTTCGTTCATGCTCTCAACCTCTCGTGATCGGAAGCGCACTGACGGAATTGAGTTGCCTGAAGGACTCCCTGAGCGATGCCAGTCCTTGCGATCTATCCCGTTCTTCGAGAAGTGCTTATACGCGCCAATCATCCGCGCGCCAGTTGCGTATCCGTTCCTTGATCTGCTTGCGGTCCAGGTCGTGCTCGAGTGCCTGGTTTGCCAATTCGACCACTTCGTCATCGGCTGCGAACCGGAGTGCGATAAGCTGGTTTTCATTCAGACGATACAGCTGCGTATGCCACTCCAGCGGTGCCAGCGCCTGCAGCCGGAGCCGCTCTTCAAGCCGGATCACGCGGTCCTGCACCTTCAGCGGATAAGTGCGCAGTTTGAGCAGGGGAATGATCGCAACTAGCGAGAGGACCAGGTACCATCCGGAAGATAAGCTTGGCTGCCGATAAAGATGAAATCCCGCATAGATCAGGTTCAGTAGGTAAATCCCGAAAAGCAAGAAGTGGTATGCAGGATCAAAACGGGCGTGATTCTTGAGATTCTGATTCTCGTTCATGCATGGCCATCGGTTCTTTCAGGCCGGAATTGGCCCCAGCAGCGGCAGGGAAATCTGTGCCTGCATCTGTAGCAGCGACGCTGTGGGCCTGTTCACTGGCGTTGAGCGGATTCTCATTCGGCTCGCCCGAGACTGTCAACTCCGCCAGGTCATCGGGCAACAGCTTCTTCGGATCCTTGGGGATCAGATGATAGCGCCCGTGCATCACGTAATCCACAAAGAGGCCGCCGGCTACGTAAGGATTGAGGATCGCGATTGGTACCGCATACCCGCTAGTGATTAGAGATTCCGAAATGCTCTTATTTGTCCGGCTGATCCGGCGGTATCCCGGAATCTGCGGAATCTCGTACACCTCAAGATGCAACTCGGGATGCTTCTTCGCATATCGCACGAGCTTGTAGGTGATCTGCTTCGGAGTTGTCATTCCAGCATCAGGGAAAAAGCTGCGGCGAAATTTGCGCGGGAAGTACAGATTCATCACCTTGCGGGAGAAGTCAGCGCAGTTGTTGTAGAAGAGCTCGAAGTGTGAGCGATTCTTGTCCTTGTTCATGCGCTCGATCAAGGCATCATCCTGTGCTTCTGTGGTGTCGAACCGGAACGCATACATTCGCCGCTCATAGGTAACCCCGACTAGTTGCGTCCAACCACCGTGCCAAAAATCTCCCTTGCGCACGTCTTGCCCCAGACCGAGCAGATGCGCCTCATGATATTGATTGCGTAGTCGGTGAACTGTTTCGCGGTTTACCCGTTCCGGAACTCCGGGGAGATCCTCGACAGAGTACAGATAAGGAACTAGCGGAATCACCACCCAGTCGTGGTGCGCTACATCGCTGTAACGCGAAATCACCGATCCCATCTCGCCGGGCTCGCAGCGACGCAGCTTTGTAGGGCTCGCTGCACAGATGCGCGCGAAATAGATAGCAGTGTGACCCGTAGGATTGAGCGTGCCGAAGAACCCATAAGGCTCCTCGAGGAGCAACGCGGCCTGTCCTTTGGATCGCTGCGTGCTGACAAGGACGAACGCGAGCACACTTAGAATCAACGCGATTCTGCGAGGGGTGCGCATTATCGAGTAAGTCAACTCCCTGGCATCGAATTCTTAGTCAAGTATCGCGAAAACGACGGAAAAATAAAGAGAATTGTGTCAGATTGTGATTCCGTCCCAATCGCGGGTAATAAGCATCGAAGCATCCGAATTCCAACAGTTTCAAACGGACGAAACCTAACACGGTTCTGTTACCTGGATAGACACCAACAGACCGAGAATGTTGCGCTTAAATGTGTGATTCAGCTCCTTTTCAAATGGCAGCTTCGGCAGCCTCTCTGATAACGTTCTTCTTTCCGGAAAAGCGAACGCAAATGCGTTCCTAGACCTCGGGATTCCTGTTTCAAGTGAGGCATTCGTGCGCATTCCGATCATGTCGTCCATTGTCATTGCCTGTTCCACAATTCTCTCCGCGCAAGTTACTCTGCCGAAAATCATCTCCAGCCACATGGTCATGCAGCGGGATCTTCCCGTTCACGTCTGGGGGATGGCGGCTCCGGGGCAAAGCGTCACCGTTGCGTTCAGAGGGGAATCGCGCAGCGTGAGTGCCGATCCGCTGGGCCATTGGAGTGCCTACCTCAAACCGGCGGGTGCCGGCGGTCCATTTACGCTGACAATCACGCCAGGCCCGGCTCCGAATCAATCGTCAAGCGAACCAGCAATCACGCTCGATGACATTATGGTCGGCGATGTGTGGGTAGCCTCCGGGCAATCGAACATGGAGTTCCCTCTAAGCCGAGCCGACACTGCCGCACAGGACCTGCCGAGTGCTACGAATCCTCTAATTCGTCTGCTAATGATCCCTAAGCGGGCGGCGGATTATGCGATGCCGGACGTCGAAACCGATGGCTGGACCCGCTCGAACCCGGATACAGCAAAGGAATTTTCTGCGGTTGCATGGTATTTCGCCCGGGAAATCGCGGCACGCCAACACGTGACCATCGGCCTCATTGATGCCACATGGGGCGGAACCGTTGGTGAATCCTGGGTTCGTCTGACTGCACTGGGAGAAGACGCCTCTCTCGGTCCGATCTTTGTTGTACGCGGGAAAATGACGGATAAAGCTGCCGATGCGGTCGCCGAGGAGCGCTATGAGAAGCAGCAGCAGGATGAGGCCAAAGCAGCCGGCAAGCCGATTCCGCAGTTTCCCTGGCATCCCCCATTGAATAGCTGGGGACCGGGCCTTCTCTGGAATGGCATGATCGCGCCACTGACACCCCTTCCAATTCGCGGTGTCCTCTGGTACCAAGGCGAAAGCAATAGCGCGCTTGCCCGTGTGCACTCCTACGATCGTGTGATGCGCACCCTGATCGAGGATTGGCGGAGGCAATGGGCGGTGGGAGATTTTCCGTTTCTATATGTGCAGATCTCGAATTTCAAATCGACTCCGTTGGAGGACTGGGCTGAGCTACGCGAGCAACAGGTGCGCACTCTTCAAATGCGCAACACTGCCATGGCGGTGACCATCGACATCGGGAATCCCGATGACGTTCACCCCACCGATAAGCTTGATGTCGGGCTGCGTCTGGCGCGAGCCGCGCGAGCGCTGAATTATGGCGAGGATATCGAATACTCCGGTCCGATTTTTCGGCAGGCTACACCCGAATCCGGATCGATCCGCGTTTGGTTTGATCATGCCAAGGGGCTGAATGCCAAAGGTGGCACAATCACGGGTTTTGAGGTTGCAGCCCAAGACGGCAAATACATGGCTGCGACTGCGACCATCGACAGCTCGACCGTTATCGCATCGAGCCCGGACGTGCCCGCGCCGGTCTATGTCCGCTATGGCTGGGCAAACAGCCCGCAGTGCAACTTGTTTAACGGGGATGGACTCCCGGCCTCTCCATTCACATCCGAGCGATAGCAGGTATCTGATACCCAGCGCTCGTAACGCTGCTTAGGCTTCGAGTTATTTCGGATTTCGAATTGTGTAAGCAGGCACGGGTCGACTTCGTGCATCTAAACCGTCGGTGCGTGGTCGGGAACGATCACGTCAGCGGAGGAATATACATGAGTGTCGCAACAGCTGAAGAACTATTCGTAGACGAACTGAAAGATATCTATTCGGCAGAAAAGCAGGCGGTCAAGGCTTTTCCCAGGCTTGCCAAAGCGGTGCATTCTGAAGATCTGAAGCAGGCCATGCAAGATCATCTGGAACAAACAAAGGGTCAGATCGAACGCCTTGATCGGATCTTCGAAATACTCGAGAAGCGCTCTGCGGGCAAGACGTGCGAAGGGATGAAGGGGCTGGTTGAAGAGGCTCAATCGCAACTCGAGGAAATTGAAAAGGGACCTGTGCTCGATTGCGCAATGATCGGTGCGCTCCAGCGCATCGAGCATTATGAGATCGCAGCCTATGGTACCGCCGCAACACTGGCCGAAGCCATGGGCCAGGATGAGGTCAAGGAACTGCTGGGCGAAACCCTCGAAGAAGAGAAAGAGACTGACGAGCGGTTGACCCAGGTTGCGCAGTCCGTGAACTCCGAAGCTCTGAGCGAAAGTGGCGAAGAGGAAGGTTCGGAGGACGACGAGAATGAGAGCAGCAGCAACGGGTCCCGTGGCAAGTCATCCTCGCGTGGCTCGTCGCCGAAGAAGAGCTCGTCCGGGTCCAGCGCGTCCCGCTCCGGAAAGGGCAGGCGCTAACCGGCAGATCGCGAACGCACCTCGCCCAATGGGCCGTGCGTTCGCGACAAGTTACCGCAACTACTGTATTGTTTCGAACCGTTCCCAAAGATAATTGCAGCTGGGGCAGTTCTCTGACTCGGTCTCATGGGCCGCATATCCGCACAGTGCGCATACGAAGAAGCTGTGAGGCGTATAAGCCCAACCGTTTTTGTCTGCGCCAACACGTGGAATCAGCTGCCAGAGCAGTCGAACATGAGACTTGTCAGCTTCTAGAGCCCAGTGGAACGTTCGGATTGCCGTCGAATCAACCAGGGGAACGGCTGCGGTCAAGAAAGTTGGGTAGAGATAGTCGACCTCGAACCTCTGATCAACGAGCGCCGAGCGGAGATTCTCCAATGAGCCCTCAATGTGCGGAATCGGGATTTGGACGCCTGCCGGACCACTCATCCGCCGCAGAACGCGCGCGTGATTGGTTGCGTGGATCTGCTCTGCCCGACCGAGCGCTCGGAAAACACTTGCAATCCCGTGGAAGCCTTCTTCATCCGCTCTTTCTGCGAAGGCTCGGTACGTTGAGTAGATCTTCGTCTCCTCGCCGAATGCCGTTTCGAGATGTCTGATTACCCTGAGGTCTTCGATACCGATTGCCCGAGCCAGAACCGGATCTGCAGCCATCGCCCCGCTCCCGAGTCGATTGGATGCAGAGCGAGTGCCGCGCTGATGCCCGCACAAACAACATAGGCGCAACTGATCGGACTATCGAATGACCTCGAAACGATCCCAGACGAAGTTGCACGCCGGACAGTTGTCTGCTTCCTGAGTCTTCGCCGTATAGCCACACAGTGTGCAGACGTAGAAATCGAGCTGCTCTTTGGTCCACCCAGAACCCGCCTCCGTTGTGGCCACAGCTTCCTCGTACAACCGGGCATGGGTCTTTTCAGACTCAATTGCCCACAGGAACGAGCGCGCCGCATGAGTGTCGAGCTGTGAGTTGGCGTGCACCAGGAACTCGGGGTACAGAGAGTCGATCTCATGTTGCTCGCCCCCCAGAGCGGCCTTGAGGTTCTCAAGAGTGGACTTGACCCGATATGGCCGTATCTCTGCTTCGATCGAGCCGCCCATATGGCGGATGACACGGGCGTGGTTGCCGGCATGGATCTGCTCGGCTCGCGCGGCCGCACGGAACAGGCTGGCGGCTCCCAGAAGGCCCTCGGATTCGGCTTTAGCAGCGAAGGCCTTATATCGGGCGTGGGCGTTGATCTCGCCCTCATATGCGGCTAGTAAATTGCTGACTGCATTCTCGTTCTCAGTAGCAACCATAGTTCTCTCTACTTTCTTTAACTGAACTATGGTCCAAGTGTAGGGATGTACCTCGGTTTGCTCCGTGATTCTAATCACACCCCTGGTCACATTCCGAGCACGATCAAGTAACTCTAATCACCTGACGGTTCTGCTCAGGGTGTAACAGGCTCCTGCTCAATTGAACAGATCGCCCAGGACGGACCCTCCCCAGGTTGCCCCGAGCCCCGCTGCGAAACTGCCAATCGCGTACAGCGCGGCGATGCCGAACGCTCCCTCCCGGAATTCAACAAGCGTCTCCCATTCGTAGGTCGAAAACGTGCTGTATGCCCCGATGAAGCCGACCGGGATGAGAAAGCGCCAGGCTGGGCTAATGTCCGTGTGGCGGCCAAGGTAGGTCATTGTGAAGCCGATGATCGCACAAGCCGTAATGTTCACGATCAGCGTGCCGTAAGGGAAGCGAATACCCAGGCGGTTTGCAACCCACGAACCGACCCCGTAACGCGCAATTGAACCGAGCGCCCCACCCAGCGCGATGAGGAGATATTTCTGCAATGTCTCGTCCTCCTTGCAGACGGCAAGAACCGACGAACAATACATCAGCTCGCAGAATTCTCGTCATTGCCTGAATTTGCAGGGATCGCGCCGGGGTATGACTCCGCGACAGGATCGCCTGTCAGGAGTCATCATCTGTCCGGCCACTCGGTGGGACAGCGGTTAACAGGGATGTTACCCTGCGCGGTGAACTCCATCACCGCTACCACTGCTTCTATTACAAGGCTGCGCCAGGCCAGTGTCAAGTAACCCAGGTCAACTCACCTGTCCGTGCACGAGTAGCACGGGTCGACAGACGCTTGGATCAACGGTGTATCGGCAAGCCGCGCACCCTGCACCATGAACCGCACCGAAGGCATATTCACGTAGGTTGGTGTGCGAACATGCACGCGGCTCGGATTGCGTGCTCCCTCTTTCCAGGAGACGGAATACATCACTTCGCCGCGCGGAGCCTCCACGCGTGCGGTTGCGGTGGGAGCGGTCAGCTTGAGGAAGTTGAACTTCCCGTCCCCGCATACCACTTCACCCGGAGGCAGCTTGGCCAGCGCCTGGCGCAGAATCCTGCAGCTCTCGATGATTTCGAGGGCGCGAACCAGGAGGCGAGCCCGAACATCGCCGTCTTTCACTACCGGTACGTCAAATTCCATTTCCTCATATGCCGCATATGGCGCTTGCTTTCGAAGGTCCTGTGCAACTCCCGAAGCTCTTGCCACCGGTCCAACCACCCCGAGTGAAATCGCCTTTTCGTGTGTCAGCACACCGACTGCTGCGCATCGCGAAGTAGCTGTTTTGCTGGTAGTGAATATGGGAATGATGGTCTTTCGCATCTCTCGTTCCAGCGCTTCAACCATGGCGAGAATCGATTGCGGATCTTCGATATCCCGGTTCACGCCGCCTACGCGGTTCATGGAGTAGTTGACCCGGTTGCCGGAGATTGCCTGGAGCACGTCCATTACCTTTTCACGAATTTCGAAGCAGGTCATGAACATGGTCTTGAATCCCATGAGCTTGGCAGCGATGCCCGCCCACAATACGTGCGAATGCAGCCTCTCGAGCTCCCCCATCACCACGCGGATGTACTGCGCCCTGGGTGGCGGCGTGAAGCCCGTCAGCTTCTCCATTGCCTGGCACAGCGTGAGCGTGTGGATGAAGGAGCAGATACCGCATACGCGCTCCATCAGCGCGATGACTTGGATGTAGTTGCGCGTCTCGGCCAGATGCTCGATGCCGCGGAAGTTGAACCCGATTTCCAACTTCGCATCTCTGACGGTTTCACCCTCGCAGATCATGCTCAGCTTGTACGGCTCTTCCAGGCCGGGATGATAAGGACCCATGGGGATCTCATAGCTCATTGCACGACCTCCTTCTGCAGATTCACGCCGCATACGCCGCCTTCGCGCAGCAGCAGCGGCTCGTATCCGCGTCCTCTGAAATCGATTCGGTACTCTTCGTGAACCTCGCGCTCGATCCAGTCCGCTGCTTCGCAGAGGTCGTAGATGCTCTCCATCGTGTTTCCCGCAATCGGAAAATCGAAACCAAGAAGGTTGCCCATCAGATCCCAGTGATACTCAAGACGAAAGCCGCCGTTGGCCGCCAATTCGTAGGTAGTGATGGTGATGAATCGCGCTCCCACGGCATTCATGGCGCGTGCGACGTCGCGCACAATCAGGCCGGAACCGCAATACCAGAGGGCCCCGCCTCTTTCTGTGTAGGCGGCACGTTCCGAATCGATCAAAGCGTCGGGGATGATTTCAGTGCTGCTCATTGCGGGCCTCCAGGGCATGATCGATCACGGGAGCTGGCGTTTTCGCCACCGCCGTCGCTGCAGATTTGGGCGCAGGCGCTTTGCGCTTCACGATGTAGGTTTTCTTCAGTTCGCCCTGTTGACAGTAGATTGGCGGGCAGGCAGAGTCCTGGCTGAGAGCGTGCTTGGTTCGTCCCTCTTTCAGCGCATGTTCAGCACATCCCTCGACGCAGCGGCCGCAAAAGGTGCATTGGCCCGGATCGTATCCCCAGGTAAACTCGCCCTTGCCGGCTTGATAGGTAATGGCGCGCGAGGTGCAGCGGAATTTGCAGATGGCGCAGCCGGTGCAGAGTTCTGGGTCGAACTGCACTAGACCGCGAAAGCGCTGAGTGACCTCTGGGCGCGCGGGGAAGAGCAGGGTTCGCGAGCCGCCCCAGAAGTTCTTCCACAGCATGGTCAGGATACTCATGATCTAAGCCTCATGAAGAGCGCGGAGGAGACCGCTAGAACCGCGAAGATGATGGTGCATTGCCAATAGAAGCGAACCGTGGTGTCGATCGCCAACCGGGCCGTGGCCGCTGCGAGAGCGGACAGCAGCAGCACAATGCCGAAAGAGAGTGCCACGAACACCAGTACCGAGACTCCCCAGAAGGCCAGCTGCGGGGCAATCAGCGTAGCGACGAGCCCAGTGGCTGCGACCCACTCCAGTCCGTGAGCAAGCTCCCACATGGCCAGTTCCGGTCCCGCAAATTCAACCATGGGTCCCGAGTAAA
>DATNFD010000174.1:0-32159 GCA_035606555.1 Occallatibacter sp. | reverse complement strand
CCGGCTCACCGGTGATGCGGTCGCGCTCCACTCCAAATGCCTCCTGAAGCAGCATCTGTACCTGAACTCCATTGAATTCTGCGCCATCCGGCATCATCATCATCCTGATCCGCCCATCCTCCGCAGACGATGGCTTGATGCTCGCCACCTCATACTTCGGCATATCAGGCGTCCCCTTCGTCTCGTCAGCCGCGGCAGATCCCGCCTCCTGCCCATGCAGAACTCCGAATCCGATCGGCGCCGCGATCAGCACCACGCCGCCCGCGCACAGCAGGATCTTGCGTCTGACGCTCAGCGCCCTTCCGGGTCGTTGGGTCATGATCCTCAAGACGCGCTGCTTAAGACCAGCACCCGAAACCCCTGACACGCATGCCGTCGCCGGTTCCATGCAGAACGAACAGACTTTAAGGATGCTCTCCGCGTAAGCCTCGGGAGGCAGGTTCTGCTCAACCACTCTCTCGTCGCATGCCCTCTCCCGCTCCTCCGTAAGCCTTGAACTCATCCACCGCACAAGAGGATGGAACCAGAAGAGCGCTTCGACAAATGCGTGAACCGCTGATGTGAGGTTGTCTCGCCGGCGCACATGCTCTATTTCGTGCGCCATAATTGCCTCGATCTGTGCCTCATCAAGGCGTTCAGAAAGGCCCGTCGGCCATAACAGCATTGGATGAACAACGCCGAAGATTCCCGGTTCCATCCCGGCCGCTGACAAGAGCAGCTGAACCGGCGACCGAATGCCGGCATTCCTCTCCGCCCGCAGAAGCGCATCGTACTCGTGTCCCTCCGTCATCGGCTCGGAGTCCAACACCATCCGCGACGCACGCTTCCACCCCGAGATCCATCTCGCGAGAAGTACAATAAACCCGCAGAACCACACGGTGCAGATCAGCGCGGACACAACCGTTCCCACATGAAAAAGCGAAGGCATCGTCGCTACTACAGGCGCAGTTCGAATCGGTACCTGCCTGAGCGGTCGCGTGAACTCCTCAACCACGGTGTAGAACTGTGCGCCGTTGCTCGTCCTCGTCTGCGACCAGCGCGCCCCAAGGTACGTCAGCAGTTGGAATGGCAACAAAAACTTCACCGACGCGAAGAGCCAGATCGCGTAACGCACACGCGCCGAGTTGTTACGAAGCGCGATTGCAAACAGCCATGCCAGCAGCGCAACCGCTGTTGATTGCCAGAGATGATTCAGCAGCGCGGATGCCCAGCCCGATATCGCCAGTTCGGTTGTGATCACGATTCACGCTCCTTGCTGAGATTGCGAAGCAGCCTCTCTGCCTCTTTCACGTCGTCCAGAGATAACTTGCCCGACTCGATCAGGTGCGTCATCACCGGCTGCGCACGTCCGCCGAAAAGTGCCAGCAGATCGTCCATCAGCCTGCGCTGCGCCGACTCGCGCGAAATCGCCGGCGCAAAAACATGAAAGTTGCCCACCTTCTTCAGACGCCGGACAACGCCCTTCGCCTCCATGCGGTAAACCGTGGTCTGGATCGTGGTGTACGCAGGCATCTTCTTCTCAGGGAATGACTCCTGAATCTCGCGGATGGAGCACTCGTTCTTCGCCCAGAGTGTCTCCATGATCTTGAACTCAAGCTTCGACAGTTTTGCAGCCGGCACTCTCATCTCCTACAGATGTAGTAATAGGTACCACGGCTGTTTGTTTCCGGTCAACACCACTCGTCACAAACTCCACGCGCGCTTTTCTGCGTGCTGATGCAGTTAATTTGCCGAGGGCTTCTCCACGTGATCGATTACGATCGCATCCACTCCGGTCTTCTCAGCCGAGAGCTTCAACCCAAGCTCTTGCTGAAACGCGTCATACAGGCTCGGAGCCGCGGGCGCATTTGCGTCCGACGATCCGTTGTCAGCCTTGTTCCCCTGATTGGGGAATTGTGGCGGATGACCGTTGAACTGCGAGTCGTCAGGAGTGAACGTGCACTGGAAATCGTAACGGCCAGTCAGCCCCGTCTTGTCCACGACTGGTCGGTCCAGTACAAGGATTTGCAGGAATCCCGTGAAATCTGGAATCGCAGCATTGATTACGTTTAGCGTGACTCCACCCGTGCCGGGCCGTATGCCGATGCCCGGCAGCGTCCCCTGAATCTGCGTTGGCTTCAGCTTCGAGCCGTCCTTGCCCACCGAGAGAACGTAGGCCGACATCTCGCGTTTCTCACGATGAAACTTCAGTCCGAAGCGATCAGTCAGAAGTTTGCGGATCATGATGCGAACCTGCTCGGGATTCGGCGAGCCCTCCTGTTCAGGAACTGCCGAAATATCGTAGCGATCCTTGTCGTACCATTCCGGCGCGTTCACGATCTGTTTCACCTGGGCCTCGTAGGCGAACGAGATGAGATCGGCAAGAGACGAAGCGCGCGTTGCGAAATTACGTCCACGCAGCGTCAGTCCCTGCATGCTCGTCGCACCAGAATTGTTCGGCTTGATGGTTGCGACTTCGAAGTTGGGATCGACATTCGCTGCCATCGGCTTTGGTGGGGGCTGTGGTTTCGGAATCTCCCACGCAGTCTCCGTCGTAGCGCGCGTCAGCACCAGCGGAAGTACATTTCCCTGGTGCGAACTCCCATCGATCGTTCTTCCATCAGGACTCAGCTTCCCCTCGTACGTGAGCCCAAACATTTTGAGTTCAAACTTCACGTCGGAGCCCTGCAGCGTCACAGAATCCAGGTTGAAAGGATTCGGACTTTGGTCGAGTGTGTAAAACACTCCCTTGTAGCCACCCTTATCATCTTTCGTAATCTTCACGACTGTCCGCAAATCCTGACCAGCGTGCAAGGTACCCTGCCATGTTCCGACGAGGTCGTGCGGGGATGCAGGTGTTGTCTGTGCCGCAGTTGCCAGTTGCGTCGGAGGCGCCTGAGCCTCCATCCGCGCACACATTGCGATCAGTAGCGTGATCGTGCAACACGCCATGAACGCTGCCTTCACAGAACGGTCCGATACAGGATTCATCATTTTTCCGTATCTCCTTGTTCGCACCGGATCGTTTCCACACAGCACAATCCAGTCAGCATTTCGGAATGGGATGAGAATACACGCATCTGAGGCCGGGCTGTGTATTATTCTGCAGAGTGTTCGAAAACGCACGGTGGCGCAGGCATTTCCCATTTGCGATGAGGAAAATGACGTGAATGCAAATGCAGACTTCAGTTCACCATCGCAATCGCAAACCCGTCGTACCCTTTGCTGCCAACCGTTTGCAATACTGTCGCGCTGAGCCGCGGTTCCGCTGCCACCATTTCGGTAAACCGCCGTACACCCTTGATGTTGGGATCAGGGTTTTCAGGATCAATGACCTTGCCGTCACGCACAACGTTATCCGCAATAATCAGGGTGCCCGGCCGCGACAGCTTCAGTGACCAGTCGATATATTCCGGATAGCTGGCCTTGTCTGCATCGATAAAGATGAAGTCAAACGGCGCGGTTTTTTCCGCGACCAGCCCGGCCAGCGACTTTGACGCAGGACCGATGCGCAGTTCCACCCGTTTCGCAACCCCCGCATTATCGAAATTGCGTTGCGCGATCTCGGCGTGCCGCTTCTCCCGTTCAAGCGTGATCACTTTCCCATCCTCGCCAACTGCGCGCGCCAGCCAGATGGTGCTGTACCCGCCAAGAGTTCCCATCTCCAGCACGCGTTTGGCTCCTGTCGCGCGAATCAGCAGTTCCAGAAATTTGCCCTGGAGTGGCGTCACATCGATCGCGGGAAGTTCGGCGTTACGGTTGGCCGCCACCACCGCATCGAGTGCGGCGTCAGCAGGTATCAGCGCGTCTGTAAAGAAGTTGTCAACCTTCTTCCAGACTTCAGTTGCGTTTTTAGGCAAAGCGACTCCTCCGGGGAAGTGAAGTTCGCAATTGCAATTTTAGATTTGAACGGACTACTTGTCGCGCGCTACAACAAAATCTGGAACCCATAGCAGCGCGCGCTTGAACTCCGAATCAGCGAACGACACCAATGCGTGGCGCGATTGCTCGGCATAGCGATCGGCTGCCGCCATCGCGTACTCAACCGATCCATTCCGCCGCAGAATCTCGCGAATCTGTTCGCGGCTCACGTACTCGAAGCTCCGGTCGTCCAGAACGCGCTGAATCGTCTGCCGTTCCCGCGCCGTCCCATGATCGAATGCGTGAATCACAGCAAGCGTAGTTTTTCCTTCGCGCAGATCGCTCGCAACCGGCTTGCCCAGCACTTCTTCTGTTGCGGTCAGATCAAGCACGTCATCGACAATCTGGAACGAGAGCCCGACTGCGCGCCCGTAGGCTGCAAGCTTCTCTTCCTCTGCTTCCGTCGCCCCCGCAAGCACCGCACCCAGCCGCATCGAGGTCGAAAACAGGCACGCGGTCTTGCGAAAAATGAGGTCGTAGTACTCGGCCTCTGACACAGCCTTGCCCAATTTCTGAATCTGCAGCAGTTCGCCCTCGACCATCTGCTGCGTCAGTCCGATCAGCAACTCGAGAACGCGAAGATTCTTCTCTTCGAGGGCTACCTTGAAGGCCTGCATGTACAGCCAGTCGCCGGCGAGCACGCATTTTTCGTTGCCCCATCTGGTGTTCGGCGAGGGACGCCCGCGGCGCGTCTGCGCACCATCAATAATGTCGTCGTGAACCAGCGTTGCGGTGTGCAACATCTCCACAACCGCGCCCAGCCTGATGGCACTTGGCCCCGTATAGCCCAGCAGATGTGCGGTAAGCAGCAGCAGTGAAGGACGGATGCGCTTGCCTCCGCCTTCGCGCAGATATTCTGCTATTTCCGTGATGGTGCTGACGCTTGAAGCGGCGTCTCGTCCGAGCTCCTGCTCGATCGCTACGAGGTCTTCCCGCAGCAGTTCGAAAACCTCTTTTGCCGTCGCTATCGCCAGGGTGCTCAAGGTTGCAGTCGTCTCGCCTCTCAGTTGGTGCGGTAGTTGGTGAACGTCAGTTCCACTCCAAGATCCCGCCCCCGCAGGGTTGCGATGATCGCCTGCAGGTCATCCCGATCTTTTCCGGATATCCTCACAGTATCGCCTTGAATGCTTGCCTGCACCTTCTTTTTTGAGTCCTTGACAATGCGAACGATTTCCTTGGCCTTTTCAGCCGGAATCCCCTGCTGGAGCGAGATCTTTTGCCGCACGCTCTGCCCGGCGGCCGGCTCAACCTTTGCGTAGGTCAGGTTCTTCAGCGACACGCCTCGCTTCACCAGCTTCTGGCCAAGGATTTCCTTCACGGCTTCCAGCTTGTACTCGTTCGACGAGGCCATCTGGATCGCGTCGTCGCCCTCCAGGTGGATGTCAGAGTGTGAATCCTTGAGATCGAAGCGCTGCCGAATCTCTTTCATTGCCTGATCGATCGCGTTGCGAACTTCCTGCATATCGACTTTGCTGACGATATCGAATGAATTGTCCTGGGCCATGATTCCGTTCCTCAGAGAGTGCCTGGGTTGCTTTCGTTACGCTCTCACGCGGTGCAACACTATCAGTTTCCCATGCCGACCGGAATATTGAACAATCGGCAAAAGTTTCTGGTGGTTACGCTTGCGATCTCATCCGCAGCGACGCCGAGAAGCTCGGCGACAGTTTGCGCCGTTTGCGTCACAAAGGCAGGCTCGTTCCGCTTTCCTCGCAGCGCATTCGGCGCGAGCCAGGGCGCGTCCGTCTCCACCAGCACGCAATCGAGTGGTACACGTGCGGCAACATCCCGCAGCGGCTGCGCCTTCGGATAAGTCACATTCCCTGCAAACGAGATCAGAAATCCAAGATCGAGCGACCGTCTTGCCTGCTCCCAACCTCCGCCGAAACAATGCATTACCCCGCCCAGTCCAGTCGCAGCCCAATGTTCGTCCAGAACCTCAAACAGGTCGTCCCAGGCATCTGTGGCCCCGTCTTTCGGCCGACAGTGGATCAGGATCGGCCGCTTGCGCTTTGCCGCAACCAGCAGCTGCGCAATAAGCCCTTCCTTCTGAACGGGATGTGGAGCGCCCTCATGGTAGTAGTCAAGCCCGATCTCCCCACAGGCAATCACCTCAGGTTCTGCAAGCAGACCATCCAGCTTGGCGAGCGCGGCTTCGTCTGCCTCCCGCGTATTGTGCGGATAAATCCCCACGCTTGCATAGAGCCTCGGCATTCCTGGTCTGCCATTGAACTGCCTGCAGATCTCCAGTCCTTGCTGCATCTCGTCCGGCCCTTCGCCGATCCCGATCGACAGAATTACGCCGACCCCCGCCTGGGTTGCCCGGCGTAGCATCTCCTCACGGTCATCGTCATAACGCGGGCTATCTAGATGCGCGTGCGAATCAATCAGCAAGCAGATTGCTCCCCTGTTTCAAGATGTACGCCTGATCAGCTCAAAACTGAATACTGACAAGTGGAGAATGGCAACTGAAAACTCTTATTTCAGCCGCGCCCCAAGCGGCACATCCTCGAGAAATCCAGCCAGCACCGGAGCGCCGTCCGGCGGCAGCGAGGCCGCCAGCAGCATTCCATTCGATTCCAGCCCGCGCATCTTCCGCGGAGACAGGTTAGCGACAATCACGATCTTTCGCCCAATGAGTTTCTCCGGCTCGTAGTACTGCGCGATCCCTGCAAGAATCTGCCGCTTCTCGTAACCCAGATCCACCTCAAGCCTGAGCAGCTTGTCTGCCTTCGGAATTCTCTCCGCCACTAATATTTGCGCGACCCGCAGCTCCACCTTGGCGAAGTCATCGATGGTTATATGCGCCGGCTGTGTCGGCGCTTCAGGAGGGTTTTCGCTCTTCTCCTGTGTGTTCAGCGGCTTCTCCGGCGGAGCCGGTGCCGGCGTAGTTGCTAATCTGCTGCTTGTCAGTTCGGGAGGAACCTCATGCACCTTGGCCGTCGGAACTGGCTGTGCAGCATTGCCCGGCGCCTGCGTCGGTGGCGTCGGCGCAGTCCCCGCCGGCCCATCTTCAGTGCTCGCAGGCGATTGGACAGACGTAGATGCTGGCGCCTCTTTCACTCTCGCTGGTTCGCCTGGCTGCGGCTTCACTCCCAGCGCTGACGGCGGAGCCTCTGGTGCCGCGGTCTCGTTCCTGCTCGCAGCCTCCACGGCGTTCTTGTTGTTTTCGTCTTCGAGATTTTGCATACGGGTGACTGCGTCCTTTTCAGCGCGAGGGAAGAGCGGTGCGGGCTCGCCTAGTTTCGTTCCGGGCTTCAATCCACCCCACGCAACATCGTTTAGAAATGCGTTCTTCGCGGCATCGCCAATTTCGCCTTGCCCAAGCTGCTGCCACACTTTGGATGCCGCGTCCGGCAGTATCGGATATACCAGCGCCGTGATAACGCGAATCGCTTCCGCCGCCGTTGCCAGCACCCGCGCCTGCAACGCCGCATGATCCGCTTCCGAGCGATCTGCTGGCCGCTTCCAAGGCGCATTAGCAGTGAGATACCCGTCCGTCTCCGCAACGAGGTTCCATAGCGACTTCAGCGCTTCAGAGAAACTCAGTTCATCGAACAGGGGCCCAAATTCTGCAACCGCCCGCGCCGTGCTTTCGCGCAACGCAGTCTCGGCTGCAGTCTCGGCCCCAGCCTCCGGCACCACCCCGCCGAAATACTTGTGAACCATATTCACGACTCGGCTCACCAGGTTTCCGTAGCCATTGGCCAGATCGCCGTTGTACCGCTGCACCAGCGCATCGAAGCTGAAATTACCATCCTGCCCGAACGGAATCTCGCGCAGCAGGAAGTAACGCAGCGCATCCGCGCCAAGCACTTCGCGAACCGTGTCCGCCCGCACAATATTCCCGCGTGACTTCGACATCTTGCCCTGATCGAACAACAGCCACCCATTCGCCTTCACCGAACGCGGCACAGGAATCCCCGCCGCCATCAAAAACGCCGGCCAATAAACGCAATGGAACCGGCTGATCTCTTTGCCGATCAGGTGAATGTCCGCCGGCCAGAACTTTGCAAACCGCGCCTGATCCGCCGGATCGTCCGACCCGTACCCGAGCGCCGTGATGTAGTTGGCCAACGCGTCGAACCAGACATAAACCACTTGGCTTTCATCCTCTGGAACCGGAATGCCCCAGCTGAAGCTACTGCGGCTGATCGACACATCTGCAAGCCCGCTGCGTACGAACGAGATCACCTCGCGCCGCGTCGATTCCGGCTGCATGAACCCAGGATTCTCTTCGTAGAACTCCAGGAGCTTGCGCTCAAATGCCGACAGCTTGAAGAAGTAGTTCTCTTCGCTCACCGTCTCCGTAATGCGGCCGCAGTCCGGGCATGGCGCTCCCGGCAGCACATCTACCCAGGCCTCGTCTGACACGCAGTACTGGCCTGTATATGAGCCCTTATAGATAAATCCGCGCTCGCGCAGCGTGGCGAAAAGTTTCTGCACGCCGCGCTTGTGCCTTGGCTCCGTCGTGCGGATGAAGTCGTCGTACGTCAGCCCAAGCCGGTCCCACAGAGCGCGAAACTCGCCGGCGATGTAATCCGCAAAATCCTGCGGAGTCCGTCCAGCCAGCTTGGCCGAGCGCTCAATCTTCTGCCCGTGCTCGTCCGTCCCGGTCAGGAACCACGTATCGATTCCCATGGCCCGCTTCCGCCGTGCGATCGCATCGCACACGATCGTCGAATAGGCGTGCCCCAGGTGCGGCCGCGCATTCACGTAATAAATCGGCGTAGTCAGGTAGAAGTGCGATGAACTCGGATCGGTTTTGGCCATGGATTCAGGACTGCTTCCGGCTAAGAGTCTGAAACCACGCCAGAAGCTGCATCCTCTTCATCTTACGGCATTGAAACTGCCCCGATTCTCAGCGCGTCCCGGCCAACTCCATAGCATCGCCAGTCCTGTGATCCGTGATTTGGAAGCGCAGAAAGTCATGGATCGCAGCCCGAGCCACCGCATCCTCTGATGAAAGTGAGACCCGCCCTCCCGCTCCCACTTCCCGGTAAGCAAAGTGGATCTTCTCCTTCATCAGCTTCATCGTGGTCACGCCCGGCGGAATGCTGTCGTGCACGAACATTGGCGTGGAGAAGTCTCCATGGGTGAACAGCTCGGCGATATGCGCCAGATGCATCCGGATCGCGTCGATATTGGCCGAATCTTTCGGATCATTGGCCGTCACTTCAATCGCCCCGCCATCCTCTTCAAGTCGGAAGTGATGCGTCGTCTTGTCGTGCGGAAAGCCCATCGCCTGGTCTCCATGGCTTTCTACCATTGCGCGATGTGCATCTGCTCCCAAGTGTGAAGCGTGCATGGGGCAAGGACTTTCGGGAGCCGGTACCGTCTGTGAAAACGCCAACTGTCCGAACACGACAAAAGCGGCGGGAATAGCCCGTGTCAGGATGTTCATCGCTGTCCTTTTCTCCATTGCAATGTGGCGTTCGTTGCTTCAGGTGCAGGGGCTGCCGTCAGAGAATGCAGCAGATGGGCCCGCGTGCCGGTTTTCGCCTGGCCAATCTTCGATCGCCAGTCCCCGACGAGCTGATCCATGTACTTCCTCAGCCTTTCCAAATCTGTGATCTGCTTCTCGAGCGAATCAAGCTTGCGTTCCAGCACCGCAAGGACCCGTTTGCATGGAACTCCACCGCTGTCTCTCGTTCGCAATATCTCGGCGAGTTCAGCCAGCGTAAATCCGAGCCGCAAGGTGTTACGGATCATCTTCACCCGCTCCACGCTCTCTGCCCGATACACCCTGTAGCCCGACTGGGTCCTCGGTGCTTCAGCCAGCACGCCCAGCCGCTCATAGTGGCGCAGAGTGTCCGTACTGACTCCAGCCGCACGGGCCAGCTCGCTCGACCGTAAGCCTCGGGGTTTCTCGCTCATGCCAGCAGTATGAACCCTGGAATGAGTTCCAGGGTCAAGCGAAAAAGTGCATTCGACGCTGGACCTTCGCGTAAATCGCCCCTTGGCGAGGTGCCTTTCGTCGCATTACCGACGTTCAAGCCGGCAGCTGCGTCAAGAAATTGATCTGGTAGAATCAGCTTGATAATCAACAATTTCCGAGGCATTCCCGCGTGTATCAGGAACTCAAGAACCGGCTCGAGTCGCATCTCCGCGACGTGCTCAAGATCAGGTACGACCTTAGTGTCGAGAACATTCCGCTCGAGACTCCGCCCGATCTCAAGTTCGGCGAACTCGCTACGCCCATCGCCTTCGAACTCGCCCGCAAACTTCGCAAAGCTCCAAAGGTCATCGCGCAGGAGATCGTCGCCGAACTTGGCACGCCGCGCGGATTCGCGTCTTTCGAGATCGCCGGCGCCGGATACATCAACGCACACCTCGATCGCACCATTGCCATTCGCATGATGACCAGCGGCGAAGACTCCCAGCCGGTCCAGTCCGACATCCACGCGCTTGTCGAGCACACCAGCATCAATCCCAACAAAGCCGCGCACATCGGCCATCTGCGCAATGCCATCCTGGGCGACACCTTCGTACGCCTGCTGAAAGCCGCGGGCCGCCAGGTCGCCGTCCAGAACTACATCGATAACACCGGCGTGCAGGTTGCCGACGTTGTGGTCGGCTTCCTCTATCTCGAAAAGAAATCGCTCTCTAAGATCCGCGCCCTCATCGAAGATCTCGAACTACACTTCCAGCGCGTCGACTACTACTGCTGGGATCTCTACGCGCGCACGTCGCAGTGGTACACCAGCGGCACCGACGCCGAGAACGAACAACGCAAAAAGCTGCGCTACCAGACCCTGCACGAAATCGAACACGGCGGAAACGAAACCGCCGCCGTCGCCGATCTCATCTCTACCGCGATTCTGCGCCGCCATCTTGAGACGATGCTGCGCCTTGACATCGAGTACGATTTCCTGCCTCGCGAGAGCGAGATCCTTCATCTCAATTTCTGGGCCTTAGCCTTCGAGCAGTTGAAGCAGAAGGGCGTCCTCTACTTCGAGAACGAAGGCAAAAACAAAGGCTGCTGGGTGATGTCGCGTACCGGAGGACCCGCAGCTCCCGGCGAAGTAGACGAGGATGCCAAGGTCATCGTGCGCTCCAACGGCACCGTCACCTATGTCGGCAAGGACATCGCATATCACCTTTGGAAGTTCGGCCTTCTTGGCCGCGACTTCGGCTACAAAAAGTTCTTCACCTACCCGGACCACGAGTGCTGGATCTCCACCGAGCAGGGTGATCCCGACCATCCGCACTTCGGCGACGCGCAGGCCATTTACAACGTCATCGATTCCCGCCAGGCCGATCCCCAAGCCAACGTCGTTCAGGCTTTGCGCGGAATGGGCTATACCAAACAGGCCGACAACTACACGCACTTCGGCTACGAAATGGTCGCTCTCACTCCGCGCTGCGCCGCCGAACTGGGCTACGAAGTTGCCGAAGAAGATCGCGATCGCTCCTACATTGAAGTAAGCGGCCGCAAAGGATTTGGCGTCAAAGCCGATGACCTGATCGATAAGCTCATTGCCGCCACGCGCGCAGAAGTCGATATGCGCCAAACCGCGCGCGACGACCAGGACCGTCAGGTCATCGCCGAACAGATCGCCATCGGCGCTCTCCGCTACTTCATGCTCAAGTTCACGCGCAATTCCGTAATTGCGTTCGATTTCAAAGACGCGCTGAGCTTCGAAGGCGAAACCGGCCCTTACATCCAGTACGCCGTGGTGCGTGCCCGCAACATCTTCCGCAAAGGCTCATTCACGCCAGAGGCGGTGCTGCGCGAATTCGCCGGCTCCGATCCCGGCGCATTCCTCATGGGCGAAGCAGGAGACGACATCTGGTCCCTGTGGCTGCGCGCTGGCCGCCGCTCCGCAGTACTGGAGCAGTGCATCGCAACCTCTGAGCCTGCATATCTAGCCAAACACGCGTTCCAGCTTGCTCAGGAATTCAACAACTTCTACCACAAGCATCACGTGCTCACTGAACTCGATCCCGAGCGACGCACGTTCCTCCTCGCAACTGCCGCAATCGCCATGCGCGAACTCATTAGCGCTCTTGACCTGCTCGGCATCGAAAGCCCTGAGGCCATGTGATAGATTTTCCCGGGGCTTCAGCCCCTGTTCTGCACCTCGAGCAGCAACCACTACTCGCGAGCCCACAAGCGTCAGGGCACGACTCAGTTTTGCTGAGACACTTGCTCAAGTTTGCTGAGAAACTTGCTCAAGCTATTGGACGATGTTTTGTAAGAAGGGCACGGCTTCAGCCGGGCCATATGCCACGGCAAATAGACCCGGGGCTTTAGCCCCTGAAGAATGCTTCTGTAGTCTGCATCACAAACAGCTCTCCGGGCATCAGGAGTATATTGCTCACCGGCTCGATACAAGGACCGGTAAAATGGAAAAAGGCGCATTGCATACACATACTCTCCTCCCCATTCAAGAAATCGCCCGCAAGCTCTCCTTGCTTCCGGCGGAATACGAGCCCATCGGCACCTATGGCGCCAAGCTCAAGCTCGACCTCCTCGACAATCCCGCATTCCCCCTTCGCGGCAAACTGATTATGGTCACCGCGACCACGCCGACCACCTCCGGAGAAGGGAAGACCGTCGTCTCCATCGGCCTCGCCCAGGGGCTCGAGCGCATCGGCCTCAAATCCATCCTCACCTCGCGCGAGCCATCGCTTGGACCCGTCTTCGGTATGAAAGGCGGCGCGGCCGGCGGCGGTCTTTCGCAGGTCGAGCCCAGCCAGAAGATCAATCTTCATTTTCACGGCGACTTTCACGCCATCACCACCGCGCACAATCTGCTCGCCGCGATGATCGACGCACACCTCTTCCACGGCAACACGCTCGATCTCGACCCCGCACAAATCACCTGGCCGCGCACCATGGATATGAACGACCGCGCACTCCGCCACATCATCGTCGACGTTGGCGGCAAGCACGACGGCGCAAACCGCCAGACCGGTTTCGTCATCACAGCGGCATCCGAAATCATGGCCATCATGGCGCTCGCCTCCAACCGCGAAAATCTGCGCCAGCGCATTGATGCCATTGTCATCGGATCATCGCGCTCGGGCCGCCCCATTACTGCAGCCGATCTCGGCGCCACTGGCGCCATGCTCGCTCTCCTTGACGACGCGATTAAGCCCAACCTGGTCCAGACCACAGAAGGCACTCCGGCGCTGGTACACACCGGCCCATTCGGAAATATCGCCCACGGCACGTCCAGCATCATCGCGCACAAAATGGGCGTTCGCCTAGCCGACTACGTCGTCAACGAATGCGGATTCGCCGCCGACCTTGGAGCAGAGAAGTACTTCGACATCGTAATGCGCTGTTCTGGCATCAAGCCTGCCGCTTCCGTTCTCGTAGCTAGCGTGCAGAGTCTGCGCGCTCAGGGCGAAGGTCAGATCGACGCGGGTTTCGCCAACCTCGATCACCACATCCGAACACTTCGCAGCTTCGGTGTACCCATCGTCGTCGCCATCAACCGCTTCCCCGCAGACAAGCCTGAGGAACTCGAAATGATCGCGACCGAGTGCTCCCTCCAGGGCATCCCCTGCGCGCTCGTGGAGGCCTATATCAGGGGCGGTGATGGCGCAGTCGATCTGGCGCACAAAGTCGTATCCCTGATCGAAACCAATCCTCGCCCCGAAGTTCAGCCTGTCTATGCGCTCAAAGATTCGCTCGACACGAAGATCCTGAAAGTTGCAATCCAGGTCTACGGAGCCGACGGAGTCATCTTCAGCGACGCGGCTCGTGCCAAACTCGACCGCTACACGCAGTGGGGATTTGAGCGCCTGCCCGTTTGCATTGCCAAGACCCAGTATTCGCTCACCGATGATCCCAAGCGAATGGGCGCGCCCAAAGGCTGGACTCTGAACGTGAGCGACGCCAGGCTCTCTGCCGGTGCCGGCTTCGTCGTAGCCATCGCGGGAAACATGATGCTCATGCCTGGCCTCCCTGCCAATCCGCGCGCCATGTCCATCGACGTAGACAACGACGGCAACATTCTGGGTGTCTAGCTCCTGCGGGTGCCCCAGGACCCTGCGTTTGGACCTGGGATACGGCCAGACAGGATAGAGCATTCCTCGCGGTAGATCGGCGAATCTGAAACCTACCCGGCGTAGCTCCTCACCCACTCCAGAATCGATCGTACGCCCACTCCGCTTGGGCCTTTCGCGATGAATGGCTTGTTCTCCTCCACCCACGCCAGCCCAGCAATGTCGAGATGAATCCACGGAGTATCTTCGGCAAACGCGTGCAGGAACTCAGCGGCAGTAATCGCTCCACCCCAGCGTCCGCCCGTGTTCTTGATATCGCCTATATCGCTGCGAATCATGTCGTAGTACTCATCCGCCAGCGGCATCCTCCAGAATTTCTCGCCTGAAGTAGCCAGCGCCGCCTGGAACTTCTCAAATGTCGCGTCATCGTTCGAGAACGCCCCACCATTGATCATCCCCAGCGCAACCACGCATGCTCCGGTCAGCGTGGCCGCATCGATCAGGTGCGTGGCGCCGAGGCTCCTTGCATACGCGATGCCGTCGGCCAGTACGAGTCGTCCCTCAGCATCGGTATTGATGATCTCAATCGTTTTCCCTGACATGGCGGTCTGCACATCCCCGGGCTTCTGCGCTTTGCCGTCCGGCATATTCTCCGCCGCGCAGACAATTCCAATCACCCGCACCTTAGGCTTCAAAAGCGCAATGGCTCGCATTGCGCCGATCATGGCCGCGCCGCCCGCCATGTCGTACTTCATCTTCTCCATATTGTCCGCGGGCTTGATCGAAATCCCGCCCGTGTCGAACGTGATCCCTTTGCCCACGAGCCCCAGCACCGGGCCGTTTGTCACACCCTCGGGCTCATACTTCAGCACAATCAGCGCAGGCGGCTCCGCCGATCCCTGCGAAACGCTCCAAAAGGCGCCCATCTTCAATTCATGCAGCTTGTCTGTCGAGTAGACCTCTGACTTGAGGCCAACATCCTTAGCCATCTGCGCCGCGCGCTCACCAAGCACTGTCGGAGTCAGCTTGTTTCCCGGTTCGTTCACCAGCGTCCGCGTAAAGTTCTGACTTTCGCCGATAACCACGCCCTCATTGAACGCACTCCGAACCGCATTCTGATCCCCACTAGCCGGACCGGCGACCGTCAACGCCTGCACGCTCACGTCCTTGCGTTCACTGCGGTAGGTATCCGGATCGAAGTCGCCGACGAGCGCGCCCTCAGCCACAGCACGCGTGCACGCCTCAGCCGCAAGTGTCACGCCCGACTCCGCAACTGCCTCGGGTACGGCAACGGTCAGTTCTCGAATCGCCCTCGGTTTCGTGTAGCGGACCGCGGTACCGGCAGCATTACGCACCGCATGCACCGTCGCCTTCGCCTTCTTTCCCAGCCCCACAATCAGCAGTCGCTTCGCGGCCAACCCAGCCGGAGCATGCAGCAGCACCGTCTCATTCGGCCCCGCCTTGTACTCGCCCGACGACAACACGCCTGCCGCCGCGCTCCGCACCTTCTCATCGCTGGTCAGCAAAACCGGCTGTGGCTTCGCGTCGGGGCCTTTGACCGTTTGCGTGTCGGTTGCAAATACAGCAAGAAGTTCTGTCTGAATCTGGGCGAGGGGAGTGAAAGAAAGTTCAGAGCGCATGCAATGATTATTTCATCGAAGGCTCAACGACCGACGGGCGCGCTTAGTCATTTGGTGTACTTCCATGCACGACCAGAATCCGATTCCTCGAGGCCAGCCGTTGAGACTCCGCGGAAAAGTCGTCTCCGGTATGGGTAACTTCTCCTACTGGATTGAGAAACTCGAAGAGCACTACTACCAGAAAACCGGTATGCATCTTTACCCCGGCACGCTGAACGTTCAGCTGGACGAGCCCTTCTCGCTTCCGCCGGAAGTTACCCGTCTTGAAGCCGAAGAATACAACGGAACCGTCTCTGTGAACCTGCTTCCGTGTCTAATCCTGGGTAGGAGAGGCTTCATCCTGCGCACTGATGCGAACGAACAAGGCCGTGGCCATCACCCGAAGACCATCGTTGAGGTTGCTACGGATGTCCGACTGCGAGATTACTTCCAACTCGCGGACGGGGATCAGGTCGAAATCGAAATTCAAGATTATTGAGGGCTGCCAGCTGCCCCTACCGCCCCATCCGGTGCTTATTCGCATTCACGGCAGCCCGGGCTTCGCGATCGGCCTCACGCCTTTTCTCGGTCTCCCGCTTATCCCAGTCCTGTTTGCCCTTGGCAACCGCCAGTTCGCACTTCACCTTGCCGTTTTTGAAGTAAAGCCGCGTGGGGATGAGCGTATGCCCCTTGATCTGCGTCTTTGCCATGAGCCGCCGAACCTCGTCCTTATGAAGCAGCAGCTTCCGTGTCCGAGTCTCGTCGTGGTTCGCTATATTACCGTGCGAATAAGGTCCGACATGCATATTCAAAAGGAAGGCTTCGCCGTCTTTCACAAGCCCGTAAGAGTCCTTCAGGTTCGCCTTTCCTTCGCGAATCGACTTGACCTCCGTCCCACGCAGGGCCACCCCGGCCTCGAATTTCTCCAGCAGGAAGTAATTGTGGCTGGCGGCCCGGTTATGAGCGGCGTCGCGCTCGCCCGACGCCACAGGGTCCCGGGGCTTCGCCTGCTTCTGGGGCGCCGAAGTGTCGCGGGGTACGATAGTGTGGCTGCTCTGGCGCGGCATTGGGGGAGTACCCTTAAACTTTCATCGTAGCATTGCAACCTAACCGCCACATTGCAGTGGGGCTTTGCTAGAATGGGGCATCGTTTTGGCAGTTGACACCAAGTTCGGGAACCGTATTAATCAGCGCGTTGAAGGAATCTCTCCCCGCATCAATGTCAGGGGAGAAGACTCCGATTTTTCGCCAACGTCTGGGAGTCCGATGAAAAGCCGCGTCATTTCTCCAGCGCACTCTGCGTCTGCCCTCTCGAAAGCCCGATTTTGGATTCTCTTCGCGGGCGTGTTTGCCCTTCTATGCGCAAGTTCTGCAGAGAGCTTTGCGCAATCAGCGAAGACCTACTACAAGCGTGGCCAGGCCGCCGAATCCCGCGAAGACTACGACGGAGCGTATCAGAATTTTCAAAAAGCCTATTCGATGTCCCCGAAGGACGAGGTGTATCGCACTGCGTATTACCGCGTGCGATTCACTGATGGGGCGATGCATGTAACCAAGGGCCGCAACCTCGAAGCAACTGGCGACGATCAGGGTGCGCTGGTTGAGCTCCTCCGCGCTGCCGAAATCGATCCCAGCAACGAAGCTGCACAGCAGGAGATCGCGAAGATCCGCGCTCGTCATGCCGATCAGCCACAGCCACCATCCCAGCCGAACTCCTCCATCACTGCCACAACACAAGCCGAGATGGATGCCATCGGCTCGCCTGCCCAACTCAAGCCAATGAACAACGAGCCCTTCCTGTTGCGAATGACAGAGGACTCGAAAACCGTGTACCAGGCCATCGGCAAAGCGGCCGGCATCAACGTTCTCTTCGACCCCGACTACATCTCCAAGCGCATTCAAGTCGATCTCAACAATGTCTCTTTCATGGACGCGCTCCGCATTGTCGGTACGCTCTCGGGTACATTCTGGCGGCCCATCACCCAGAACACCATCTTCGTCGCCGCCAACACCCGCTCCAAGCGCGCCGAGCTCGACGAGCAGGCAGTGCAAACGTTCTATCTCTCCAACGCATGGCAGCAGAACGACCTCAACGACGTTCAGACTGCCCTGCGCAACGTTCTGCCCAACGCCAAGGTCTACGGCGTGGCCAGCCAGAACGCCATCGTGATGCGCGCAACGCCCGACGAACTGCTCCTCGCGCAGAAACTCGTCACCGACCTCGACAAAGCTCGTCCCGAGGTCGTCGTCGACATCGCCGTTCTTGAGGTCAGCAAGAACTGGGAACGCAACCTCGGAATCCAGTGGCCAGGCAGTGCCAGCGTGCAGATGCAGTCGCCCAGCACAACCACCACGACCTGCCCGACGGGAAGCACCGACTGTACACCCAGCACCAGCAATAACAACCTGACGCTCTACAACCTCGCTCACCTCACCTCGAACGACTTCGCTGTGACCGTCGGTCAGGCCACCGCCAACGCGCTGCTCACTGACAACAACACACACATCCTTCAAAATCCGCGCATCCGCGCAGCCGACCAGCAGAAGGCCACGCTGAAGATCGGCTCCCAGATTCCGATCGCCACCGGCTCCTACCAGACAGGCGCAGCCACCGCATTGGTTAGCTCGCTGGTCAACACCCAGTTCCAATATCAGGACGTCGGCGTCAACATCGAAGTCACACCCACCGTTCACTACGATCGCGACATCACGCTGAAGATCAAAATCGAAGTTAAGGCCCAGAGCGGCAGCGTCACCATCAGCGGTGTCACTGAGCCCATCATCAGCCAGCGTGTTGCCGAGCAGACCATCCGGTTGCGTGAGGGCGAGGCCAACATCCTTGGCGGCATCAACGAGCAGCAGATCCAGGACAATTGGAGCGGCATCCCCGGCCTGAGCCAGATTCCCATCCTCCGCTACCTCTTTGGCTCGCACGACAAGATCCGTCAGGACGACGAGATCGTTTTCCTTGTTGTTCCGCATGTGGTGCGTTCGCAGGAACTCAGCCCGCTCAACCTCCGTCCAATCGACACAGGATCGGGCCTGAACGTAGAACTACGGCACACCTCCGCGGCTGCACAGCCGGCTCCTCCGTCGATGACCCCTGGCCCGGCAAGTCCTAATGTGGGTTCGGTGCCCGGAGCCAGTGCCGGGGGCGCCGCTAACTCCGCCCTAGCCCAGATGAAGAGCACGCAGGACACCGCACTTGCACCGCCGCCCGCCAATGTTGCTGCGCCGGGGCAGTCCGCGCCGCCAGACTCCGGCCCGGGAGGGAACGTCAACCTGATGCTGAACCTGCCCGGTTCAGTCATCAACGGCACCACATTCCAGGTTCCCGTGGTTCTCACCGGTGGAACCGATGTGTCTTCCGTTCCCCTTCAGATTCAATATGATCCGGCCAAACTGTCGCTCGTGAACGTCGGCGATGGCGATCTGCTGACTCGCGATGGACAGGTCGTTCAGATGGCCCACCGGGACGATGGTCCCGGAACGATCATCCTGAACGCCTCACGGCCACCGGGGGCCCCCGGCGTGAGCGGTGCGGGGGTCGTCTGCGTCCTTACATTTCAGGCGAAGGCTTCAGGGCCCACCAACCTCAGCATCACACGTGGCGGAGCCATGACCAGCGCAGGCAAGACTTTACAGGCGCAGACCTCGCAAGCCACGCTGAATGTGCATTAGGAGCAACGAATTCATGAAAGCGATTCGGCCAATCCGAAAACGTTCGGAGCGCGGCCTGACGCTGATCGAATTAATCGTCACGGTGGCGATTCTGTCGATCCTGGCATCGGCAGCCATCCCCATCGCTCGATTCAAAGTCAAACGGGATAAAGAACGCGAACTACGCCGCGATCTGTGGGAGATGCGCGACGCCATCGACCACTACAAAGACGCAGCCGACAAGGGCGCAATCCAGACCAAGGTTGATAGCCAGAACTATCCCCCCGATCTGGAAACCCTCGTAAACGGGGTGGATATCCAAGGCAAGAAAGTGAAGTTCCTCCGCCGCATACCGGTCGATCCTATGACCGGAAGGGCCGAGTGGGGGCTGCACTCCATGCAGGACGACCCCAAATCGGATTCCTATGGTGGTCAGAGCGTGTTTGACGTGTACTCGAAATCGCAGGGTACTGCCCTGGACGGAACGAAATACTCCGACTGGTAGCACCCGCAGCCAAACCAAGTCCGGTACGGCTTATCCGAGGTAACAGCCCGGGCCTTACCGGAACGGCCCAAACACTAATAGTTGTAGGAGAATAGAGGCAGCAATGCGCACCAGAAGGAAGAACGAAGCCGGCTTCACGCTGATGGAGTTGATGATCGTCATGATGATCATCGGCGTGCTGACGACCCTCGCCATTCCCAGCTTCGTCGGCGCTATCCGCAATGCAAGGGAAGCGGTGCTGAAAGAAGACCTGCGCATCATGCGATCTGCAATTGACTCCTACACCATGGACAAGCAAAAAGCTCCCCAGTCGCTCCAGGACTTGGTGCAGGAGGGATACTTGAAGGTCATCCCAGAAGATCCAATGACCAAGTCGCGAGATACCTGGAACACGGACGTGAGCGATTCGCTGCATACGCTCGATCAGACCGATCCAGGAATTGACGACGTGCACTCCGGTTCACAGGAGACAGGATCCGACGGACAGCCTTACTCCACTTGGTAGTTGCGCGAGGGAAAATGGCTCGAAGGACGATTTGCTCTTTGCTGTTCGTGTGGCTTTTGGTACTGTCTGGCGCTCTGCATGCCCAGGAAACAAAAACCATCACACTGAAGATTTTCGATGGAAAAACCGGACACCCCGTGGTGCCAACCGGCTACGAGGTCCGCGTTGACCATCTCCTTGCAATCCACACCGACTGGGTAAAACAGCACGACGACGGTTACGCCGAACTCACCGTCCCAGCCGACACTCACGAGATCTCGATTCACTTCGCTTACGAGAATTCCATGGAATCCTACGTTAACTGCGACGCGCAGAAGAACGTCTTTGGTGACGTCTGGTATCTCGTCCCACAGATCATGTCAGAAGGCATGGTCACCGCCAATGGATGCGGTCACAGCAGGGTCAACGAGAAATACAAAACGACCGCCCTCCCCGGCGAACTGATCGTCTTCGTCCGCGAAAAGAACTGGATCGAACGCGGGAAAGTCTAGAATCAAATCCTGTGCCGCCTGAAGACCTCTCGCTCGATTCAGCCTCCTCACTGCTCAGGGCATATTCCATCTATTGCAACTTGGTTCAGGCATCCGGAAACTCTCGACGCCCCGACGCCGCCTCAGATGGCAAGCTGCTTTATGTTGGCGAACTCGACGAAGTAGGACGCCTCCTCACCCTCGCCGGCAATGTCGCTGGCTGTGCAACCCTCGCCGCCGCCGCTGATCCTGATTCTCAGAAGCAAGCCATTCGCGATGGCGTCGTCGACTTCCTCGTAACCTCTCTCGACGAAGCTCTGCGGATCCTCAAGAACGAACTCCGCAAGCACTCTACCGTCGCCGTCTGTGTCGGAGCTTCAACCGTCGACATAGAACGTGAAATGTTGGAGCGTGGCGTTCAGCCTGATCTCTCGCGTCAGGACGCCAGTGTGGATGGTCCTTTCACTGCATCGAGCCGGGAAGCGCTGCGGCTGAATGCCGATCGTCCGCTGCGCTCGCAGGCCACAGTCGTGTGGAGCGCTGAATCTCAGCCGGCGAAATGGCTTCCCAGGTTCGATGCCATTGCTCTCGAGTGTCTTCAGCCTTCCGACGCCGCGAACCGTCGTTGGATTCAGCGCCTGCCCAGATACTTGGGCAGACTAAGCTCTCACCTTCATCTCGTGAGGTCCGATCGTGAATTCGCAGCGAGCTTCGTAGAGCACATGCGCGGCGCTTTTGAGCAGGGAGCAGTTGCCACGGCCGCAACCATATGGGTCGCCTCTGAGGCGGGCCCGGAGATCTACGACCTTAAACCTGCGACGCGGTCTTCTAGCTAAATCTCAACAGCCCCCACCCGGTTCCAAAGCTCCCCGATGCCCCCATTTGTCTTGGCCGATACCGCCAGAACCTCATCCAGTTCGAACTCCCGCTTGATGGTCGCCAGGTTCTTTGTTCGCACGTTGCCGCTCAGCCGATCTGTCTTCGTCGCCACCACCAGGAACTCGCGACCCTGGTGACGCAGCCACTCCAGCAGCTTGCCGTCGCTCGGCTGCGGCGGAATATTCGAGTCCACCAGGCAGACACAAAGCTTCAACGTCTCCCGCTCAGCCAGATACGGCTCAATGAACTTCGGCCACTCAGCCGAAATCGATTTCGAAATTTTCGCGTACCCGTACCCCGGCAGATCTGAAAACACCAGTTTCGCCCGCTCCTTCTCATCTGTCAGCAGAAAGAAGTTGATGGCCCGCGTCCGTCCGGGCGTGGACGAGACCTTTGCTGCCTTCTCGCCGACGAGTGCATTCAGCAAGCTCGATTTGCCCACATTCGACCTTCCCAGAAACGCGATCTCCGGCACCGACGGTGCAGGGAACTGTTTTGCATCGAGCGCCGACAGCAGAAACCTGGTTTGATATCGCATGTACTGACTCAGGATATCGGGTCCGCCCGCGTGCCCGAGGTAATCATCGGTGACGAATGACCATTAAATGGCTCTTGCCACGCACTTCATTCGTCTTATACTGGACCCATCCAAACAATTCACTGGAGTCCTCGTGCACACTCTTGTCGCTATTTGTCTGCTCGCCGCGACCTCCAATGGGCCTGCTGTTCACGCTATCTCGTTTGCGGAGCCGCCCGTTACCAAGCCGGCAATCGTCGAAACTGCCAAAGCCCCTGATAGCCTCACCCTCTTCAACGCAAAGGGCGAACGCGTCGCTCAGTGCGATAAGAAGAATGACATGTTCTCCAACTGCAAAATGGAACCCGGCATGACATTCGACGACGTCATGAATGCCTGGGCTCACGCCTACCAGGACATCCAGACTCGCTAAACAAGAAGGGAAAGCGTTCAAGCCTTCCCTTTTTGTTCTGTTCCTGATCAGGTTTCTACTGCCGAGCTACCTGCCCGCCCACCACTTCAGAGTGCGGCGGTACGGCTGCGATTGACTCTTCACTTACCGGCGGGGGCAGCGGGCTTTCCAGCGCCAGCGCCAGCACCTCATCCATTGTGTCGACGAAGTGAAGCTTGATTGAACTCTTGATGTTGTCCGGGAGTTCCGACAAGTCCTTCTCGTTTGCGCGTGGAAGAATGACTTCAAAGATGCCCGCCCGCAGTGCAGCCAACAGCTTCTCTTTCAATCCGCCGATCGGCAGAACCTTGCCGCGCAGTGTGATCTCGCCCGTCATCGCGATATCGCGTCGCACCGGAATCTTCGCCAATGCGCTTGCAAGTGCCGTCGCCATGGTGATGCCCGCTGAAGGCCCATCCTTCGGAATTGCGCCCTCGGGTACGTGAAGGTGCAAATCGACATTCCGGTAGAACTCGCGCGTCAGCCCCAGCGCCTGTGCCTTGCTGCGGATATACGCCAGAGCAGCTTGCGCTGACTCCTGCATCACGTCGCCAAGCTGGCCGGTGATGGTCATCTTGCCCTTGCCGTCCAGCACCTGAACTTCGGTCGTCAGAATGCTGCCGCCAACCTCGGTCCAGGCTAGTCCAGTAACCAACCCCACTTCACTCTTCTCGTGAACCTCGGAATCCCGGAACCGCGCCACGCCGAGAAATTCAGTAATGCTCGCCGCCGTGATCTCTTCCTTGTGCTTTGCGCCCTTCTTCACCACGCGCCGCGCAACCTTGCGGCAAACATTGCCGATCTCGCGCTCCAGGTTGCGAACACCCGCTTCCCGCGTGTACTTCCGGATGATCTCCAGAATCGCATCGTCTGCAAACGTGACGTTCTTCTCGCTCAACCCGGTCTGCTCGCGCTGCTTCTTCACAAGGTACTGTTTCGCAATCTCCAGCTTCTCCTGCTCGGTGTAGCCCTGCAGTCGAAGCACTTCCATGCGGTCCTGCAACGGGGCCGGCACCGTGTGCAGCACGTTTGCCGTCGCCACGAACAACACTTGCGAGAGGTCGTAATCCACATCTAGATAGTGATCCTGAAACGTCGTGTTCTGTTCCGGATCGAGAACCTCAAGCAGCGCCGATGCTGGATCTCCCCGAAAGTCCGACGCCATCTTGTCCACTTCGTCCAACAGGAAAACAGGATTCTTCGTTCCCGCCCGCTTCATGTGCTGGATAATCTGCCCTGGCAACGCGCCAATGTAGGTCCGTCGATGCCCGCGGATCTCAGCCTCGTCGCGCACTCCGCCGAGCGAGAGTCGGACAAACTTGCGCCCCGTCGCCTTCGCAATCGACATGCCCAGTGAAGTCTTACCCACGCCCGGAGCTCCGACGAAGCACAGGATCGATCCCTTCGGATTCTTCACCAACTGCCGAACCGCAAGAAACTCAAGAATGCGCTCCTTGATCTTCTCGAGCCCGTAGTGATCCTCGTTCAAAACCTTCTCAGCGAAGTCGATCGAGCGCGTCTCCTTAGACTTCTTCTTCCATGGCACCGCGAGCAGCCAGTCAATGTAGTTGCGGCTCACCGTGGACTCAGCCGACATCGGCGGCATAGCCTCGAGCTTCTTCAGCTCCTGCACTGCCTTTTCCAGCACGTCCTTCGGCATGCCCGCCGATTCAATCTTCTTGCGCAGCTCATCGAACTCGCTCTTCTCGCCGCGGCCCAGTTCCTTCTGGATCGCCTTGATCTTCTCGTTGAGGTAATACTCTTTCTGCGCCCGCTCCATCTGTCGCTTTACACGCGACTGGATGTTGCGATCCAGATCCAGCTTTTCAATCTCCACATCGAGCACGTCCGCGATGCGCGTGAGCCGCGCAGCAGGATCGAAGATGCCAAGCAGTTCCTGCTTCTCTTCAATCCCAAGCTGTAGATTCGCCGCAATCGTATCCGACAACTTTGCCGGCTCATCCATCCGGACCGTTGCGATGATCGTTTCGTAATTCAGCGATTGCTGCAGCTTCACATACTGCTCGAAGAGGCTTGTCACCCGCTGCATCAACTGCTCAACAGCCGGCGTCATTTCAAAATCCGTCTTGCCGGTGCGCACAGTGGCGACAAAGAAGCCATCCTTGTCGTTCACTTCCACTGACTTCGCGCGTTCCACGCCCTCCACCAGCACCTTGATGTTGCCATCCGGCATCTTCACGCTCTGCACGATGTTGCAGATCGAGCCGACCTGGTAAATCTCCTTCGCCTTAGGCTCGTCAATCGATGCATCGTGCTGCGTGGCCAGAAAGATCTTGCGGTCCCCATTGAGTGCTTCTTCCAGAGCGCGAACGCTCGAGAGTCGGCCCACCACGAACGGCGTCATCATGTAGGGGAAGATCACCATGTCCCGGATGGGCATCATGGGAAGTTTGCGAGGCTCGCTCTTATCTCTCGAAGAAGTCATATGAACACCAATGATTTTTAGACGCGTGAGCAGGCTTGGCGATTCAGCCGGCGCAGCGCGTCTTGTTGGGATTGTACAGCGGTTTACATCTGCCGGGCACAGTCCGGCCCGTTAAAGACTCAAAGGTCACATCCGCTGTGGACGTGACCTTTGAGCATACGAAAACTGAATTGTGCTCGTAACTCCAGCGATGTTACCCGGCCTTCTCAAGCAGACACAGCGAAAGATCGCGCCGCTCCACCATGTCCTTTGTGATTTCCAGATCGCGGACCTTCTTGTTCGAAGGCAGGTGATACATCAAATCGAGCATTAGCTCTTCCAGGATCATGCGCAATCCGCGCGCGCCAACTTTGCGTGCCAGCGCCTCGCGAGCAACTGCGCCAATCGCATCCTGGCTGAAGTGCAGTCGAACATTCTCATACTCGAGCAGACGCTGATACTGCTTGACGATTGCGTTGCGCGGCTTCGTCAGTATCTCCACAAGCGCGGCCTCATCCAGTTCGTCGAGGATGCCCATCACCGGCAGCCGGCCGACGAACTCCGGAATCAATCCGTACTTGATTAAATCCTGCGGCTCGGTCTTGCGCAGCAATTCCGTGTCGCGATGCGAACGTGTGGTCGCCGCATCCGCCTCTGCATCCACCGCTCTGAATCCCAGCGCTTTCTTCCCGACGCGCCTTCCAACCACGCGCTCCAGCCCGACAAATGCTCCACCGCAAATGAACAGGATGTTAGTCGTATCAACAGCAGTGAATTCCTGGTGCGGATGCTTGCGTCCACCCTGCGGCGGAACATTTGCAACCGTGCCCTCCAGTATCTTCAGCAATGCCTGCTGCACGCCCTCGCCCGAAACATCGCGTGTGATCGATGGGTTCTCGTCCTTGCGGCCGATCTTGTCGATCTCGTCGATGTAGATGATGCCCTGCTGTGCGCGAGTCACATCGCCATCCGCCGCCTGCAGCAGCTTCAGAATGATGTTCTCCACGTCTTCGCCGACATACCCTGCTTCCGTAAGAGTCGTTGCATCCACAATTGCGAATGGAACGTCAAGCATCTTCGCCAGCGTGTGCGCGAGCAGAGTCTTCCCTGAACCCGTTGGCCCGATCAGCAGAATGTTCGACTTCGCCAACTCCACTTCGTTATTGCGCATGCGGTTCATCTGCACGCGCTTGTAGTGGTTGTAAACAGCCACTGCGAGCTTCTTCTTCGTCTGGTCCTGTCCGATGACGTAGTCGTCCAGAAAGCTCTTCACTTCCTGCGGCTTGGGCAGGTGCCCGGCGGCTGTTGCAGGATGCGCGGCGTCTCCCCGGTCGTCTTCAAGGATGGAGTTACAAACAGCGACGCACTCATCGCAGATGTATGCCCGTGGATAGTCGCTGGGCGACGAGATCAGCTTCGCTACCGCGTCCTGCGATTTGTGGCAGAACGAACAGCGCAGCGCTTCTTCAGGTCCCGTGCGCGTTTTCATCGTTGTACTCCCCTTGGCCTCACAAATTTGATTCCCCGTGCGCTTGCGCGGCCTCTATGTGCGGGGCCGGTCAATAATTTCGTCGATGATGCCGTACTCTTTCGCTTGCTGCGAGTTCATGATGAAGTCACGTTCCACGTCCCGTTCAATTCTGTCGAGCGGCTGGCCGGTATGCCTTGCCATCAGGTTGTTCGTGATCTCGCGAATACGCAGAATTTCTCGTGCATGAATGTCGATATCTGTCGCCTGACCGCTCAGCCCCCCCATCGACGGCTGGTGGATCAGAATACGCGAGTTCGGCAGCGCAAACCGCTTCCCCTTGGTACCGGCGAGTAGAAGGAATGCTCCCATGCTGGCCGCCTGACCAATGCAGTATGTCACCACGTTGTTCCGTATGAACTGCATTGTGTCATAAATTGCCAATCCGGCGGTAATACTCCCTCCGGGGGAGTTGATGTATAGCTGAACATCCTTCTCCGGATCTTCGCCCGAGAGAAACAGCATTTGCGCAACAATGAGGTTGGCCACCTGGTCGTCGATCGGTGTGCCGAGGAAAATGATGTTATCGCGCAGCAGACGGGAATAGATGTCGTAGGCACGCTCGCCCCGACTCGTCTGCTCAACCACCATGGGAACCAATGCCATTCGGAATTCATCCTTGCGGGGTCAGATATTGCTTATTAGCCCCGTTCTTTTTGATGGCCGTACAGCCTTTGACGGTTCAGGCTAAGGTCCGTACGGCACGTGATTAAGCAGGCAGTCGTTCGTACAGCAAACTCGCGGTTTTTTCGCGCTTCAATTGTTCACGGATTCTAGCTAGCCCACCATCCTCAGTCAAACGCTGATGGAGTGTTTCGTATGGTTCCCGTGACTGAAGTGCAGCCATCTGTAATTCCCGGTCCAGATCCTCGTCACTGACGGTAACCCCTTCTTTTTCAGCGATACGGTCCAGCAGAACCTGTGCCTTTACCTCGGCCACCGCGGAATCCCGCTGCGCCGTGCGTAGGCGGCCAAAGTCCAGCTTCCGCATCTGCTCGGTATTCATTCCCTGGGCTGCCAGCGCCCGCAGGCCTCGCTCCAGCCGGGCATCCACTTGCTCCTGCACCATCGATTCAGGCACCGGGAACTGGAACTTCTCCACCAGCGCTGCAAACAGCCGATCCTTGGTCTCACCCTCCACGCTGCGGCGCTTCCGGCTTGCCATATGCTCCCGGACAGCGTCCTCCAACTGGGCCAAACTTTCGTAATTGCCCATCTCCTTCGCGAACTCGTCATTCATCTCGGGAAGGTTCCGCTTCTTGATCGCCTTGACGGTCAGATCGTAGGCCACGGTCTTGCCCTGCAGCTTGGCTTCCGGGTACTCGGCGGGATAGGTCACCTCCGCCTTCAGCTCCTGTCCGGCCTTGGCGCCGCGCAGAACCTGCGTGAATGCCTCCACCGTATCCTTGCCGCCAATCTCCACCAGCGAATCCTCGCCTGCGATCGGAGCCGCCTCCGGATCATCGGCAATGAACCCGGAGTAGGAAATCTGTGCCCAGTCACCATCCGTCAATGGCCGGTCTTCTTCCACCGGCTCGATGGTGGCGCGAGACTCGCGCATCTGGTCCATCTCCTGCTTGAACTCGTCCTCCGTCACTTCGACCGACGGCTTGTCCACAACCACCTGCTCGTAGCCCTCAATCGAAACCTCGGGCATGTACTCGAACACCGCTTTCACATGCAGAGGCTGGCCCTCTTCAATGGTCAGCTCCGTCACCTGCGGCTGGCCTACTGGCCGAATTCCAAGCTCCTGCACGCCCTTGCTGAACCGCTCCGGCAAAAGCCCGTCTATGACATCCTTGCGGATTTCGCTCGCAAATTTTCGTTTGACAACAGACTCCGGCACTTTGCCCGGCCTGAATCCCGGCAGCTTCGCATAGCGCTGGTAGTTGCGAGTCACCGTGCGGAACGCCTTCGCAACTTCCTCAGCCGAAGCGTCAATCACAAGCTCACGTGTGACCTCCGGATTCAGAACCGGGCCGTGCTGGTGTTCATGGTTGTGATCGTGCCCTTCGTGGCTGTGATCGTGGCCTTCGTGGCCGTGGGCTTCCTCGGGTGTTCCCGATGGCTCATTTGTTTCGACTGTGTCAGCGGTGCTCAATTTGTCTTTGCCTTCCGGGCGCGACAGGCGCCAAATCTACTGCCCTGCGTGCTGTCGCCAATGGGTAACAGCGTCGTGTGGCGGGGAAATTACCTCAGCTTATGGTAAGAGGGTTTGGGCGAAGGGGTCAAACGCACGCATCACAGCGATTTGGACCCTGCACCGCTGAAGGTACGTTACTGCTCAGAGACTTCCGGTTTGCGCACAAATCGCACAAAACGCGGGTGTGATGCACCGCACCTGGGTAGTGAATTTGGACTAGTGCAGACGCGCCTCCGCGCGAGGCTCAAGTCTCCATTCACCGTGTTTCTCATCTCGTGCGCATCCCCATCTTCCTGCCCATCGTCCTCCCACCAGCACACAGGACACAGAGCCAGGATGTTCGGCGCATCCAGAGTACGAAATCCACAGCACGGGCATCGAAAGCGCAGCGTTGCCGTCCCCATGCCTGGATGGACGGAGTTTTCTGTTAGCCGGTTTACAGAAATGGGTGCAGGTGGCCCACCCAACCGGGTCTGTGCCCCATTCATCGCAGTTTCATCGCGATGAGTGGGAGTGCTATCGAAGGCCCGCACAGCAGCAGTAACCTGGAGCCATGTCCCTCGGTCTCAAGCGGCTCCGGAAAGCCGAGTCACTTCATTTCATCTTCTTCAGCTGAAACAGGCCAAGAATTGCTCAGGGTAAGAGCGGCCGGTTATTCGACGATCGAATGCTTTGTAACAAGGGCACGGTTCAGCTGGGCCACAACGCAGTATTAAAAGAGTCCGGGCTTTAGCCCCTGCTGCGGAATCTGCAAGAATTTGGCCTCAAGTTCCACATAGCCGGTGACTCACTCAGAGCACGCGAAAACGGGTTTCCGCGCGCTCATTGAAAGATGTTTATACCGAAAGACCACGCCAACAAGCATGCCCCCATGAAGAGGTTCATCCCAATGCCAAACCAAAATAGAAGCTCATTATCAGATCGCCTGAAAGTGGCTAACTTGAGCCCGATTTCGCCGGTGGACACGCCTCTGATCGCGAACCAAATAGCAAGCACACCCAGCAGAAATAAGGTGACCCTTTCAGAGGTGTTATACGGTGGATCTGCAGTCACCTCTCACTCCCTGACAAAGATGATCTTTCTGCTAATCATAGTACCGAGGGTATCGCTCGCGGTTTTCGCCAGCGGACCCCTGGCTAAGATTTGCTCAGGGGAAGAGTGGGCGGTCATTATCCCGGAACCGAGAAATCCGTACTGAGCGGCTCGATGAGTGCCCGGCGATTTGTACCAATGGCTTGCCGAAATCGTTGTTTCGCGAGCCCGATCAACCTCAAGAGACTAGTGACCTGCCAAACGCAATCCACCCTACCGTCTGCGTGACGTAGAGGGCCACGTGAAATGCGCCGACGAAAAGCAAAGCGCCCCACGCAAAAGCCGGATGTAGATGACGATGCCAAACCGTATCGACCCCCACACAGATCAATACGAAAACGTCTAGACCTATCATGATTCGTAGATTGAGTTCTGCTTCAGTAGCTCCGGTCATAAAGCTGACCGGTAGCCGCGCGAGCGCATCTGGCAGCATGCAAGCGATGGTTAGCAGCATCAGCCGGCGGGTGGCCCGCTCATCGGTCCAGAGACATTCATTGTGTGTTTCCAACTGAGCTGTGCCCCATTCATCGCGGCTTTATCGCGATGAGTGGGAGTCGAAGCCTCGCTGTCCACTCCGATTCGATTTCTACCACGCCGCGGACTCCGGTGGGGTAGTGGTTGAAACTGTTTTAACGGTACTCGCCGGGCGATCCAACCAAACCTCGCTTGACCGTTGCGGTGAATATAACGAATCACCTCGGAACGCGCCACTTCGCCGCGAATGTTTCTATCGAAGTGCCGATTCTGCCAACACCGCTCGTGGTCTCCCTTCAGCCGTCGAAAGGAAGTTTGCTTCAATGCCTTCAGAATCTGCGCCCGTAAAGTGGAGGGCGGCTCGTTGATGAGCAGGTGGACATGCTCCGGCATCGGCACGTAGCTGTAAATCTTCGCCTGATGACGAGCCCGGACCTGTTCCAGGATGCCTTCGAGAATATCTTTCGGTCTCGGAGCTTCAAGGAACGGAAACCGATGGAAGCAGCTGAAGGTGATGAAATGGAGTGACTCGGCTTTCTGGAACCGCTTGAGACCGCGGGGCATGGCTCCGTGTTACTGCTGCTGAGCAGGCTTCGATAGCACTCCCACTCATCGCGATGAAACTGCGATGAATGGGGCACAGATCCGGTTGGGTGGGCCACCTGCCCCTCTCCGGCCCTCCGCCAGGCCGCCCAAATCCAAAAGGCCCTCAACGATCAGCGATCCAAGCTGGTGCGCGGCCCACTGGTCGAGCAGCCGGCCAACGCCGCGCGCCTCGCCGCAATCCTCCACCTCGCCGCCATGGATTTGTGGGATGTATCCACCGAGCAAGACCAAGCCCAGATGTGGGAAGAAGCCCGCGCCATCGCCAGCCGCATTCTCGCCGCCTGCCCCAGCTCGTGACCGTCTGGTGCGACTTCCCCCGCACCAAAATTTTTCTTACTTCCGAGTAGCCGGTGATACGCCCTCAAGTACGATCTTCTTGGAGGCGACTAGTGAGCAGGTGGCGTGCAAAAGCTCTTGATCTGTTCCCAGGAATGCGCGCGGAAATCCAATCAGCAGAATCTATTGGCAGATTATGGATTGAGCTGATCCTACGCCTTGAGCGTCACTACAGTGCCCACCCCGATGCAGCGATACAAGACTCTCCAAATCTGCTCAGAGCCATTTGCCTCTACGCGACCTGGTGCAAGGCATCGGGTTCACCGGTGACCCAAGAGGCGGCTGCCATCAACTTCTACTGGGAACTGCCTCGATTTGCGCTGCAACGCCCAGCTTCCGTCTACAGGCAATTCATCCAGGAGCTCATTGAAACTCTGCCGCTCGTGGAAATGGAAAAGATGGGCGGCTGCTTGCAGCCAAGTGACATGGAGAGGTTCCTCGCCGATGTTCGGCAAGCTGAGGATGAACGTCGCCGACGCTCGCGCAAAAGCTGAATGGGCGGTGACTCACTCGGAAGAACGATAAACTGCTGACAAATGGACACGCTGACGCATACCACCAAGTCAGAGTCGAACTTCGACCTTTACTTCAATGAGGGATTCCATCAGGAGATGCCCCGCCAATGCACACGGATCAGAGGCGTCATTTTCGGATCAGCAAGCAAGCTCACCGCTCTTCTCGTCAGAATCGATCCACCTTGTTCCGGGGAATTGTACGGACTGAATGAACTGAATATCGATTCACTTGTTCTGAGCGCGCTGTTTGAGGGACAATCGTTCTTCCCAGTTGCGACATGGCCGATGCAAGTTCATGTGTACATACCGCTCGTTGAGGCACCTGAATTGCGCGATCACATCAACGTTGCGGAGACCAAGAACATCGCACTTGGAGAGATACGCAGAAGCGCCGAAGTGCAAAACTAACGTGTTTTCGTTATGAAGGGGCGAGTAGTCGCTAGCCTTGATCGGAAACGCCTCGGCGAGAAGCCCGCGTCTTTAGCCTGTGCGGTTGCTCCGAGGCGTTTTCGATAAGGAGACGAGAAGGAAGCCGCTGAGGTTTGCGGGGGACGCGGTGATCAGCGACAGGGAC
>DATNFD010000173.1:0-2808 GCA_035606555.1 Occallatibacter sp. | reverse complement strand
TACGGCTCGTACGACCGGACGCATTCGGTATTCGAAAATTCACCGATGAAAGCGACCGGCAAGCCGAGCGCGGCCGAGGTCGCGTTGCTGGAGCCTTTCCGGAATCGGCTGCCTGAGGAAGTGTTCGGCGAACCCTATGTGCCGCCCGTCACGGACGGATCGGGACAGGACAAGCGGTGGCTACGCCATGCGGTGCAACTGCTCAATGAAGCGGGCTTCAAGTTGGTCAACCGCAAGCGGGTCATGCCCGATGGCCGGCCGATCGAGATCGAATTTCTGATCGATGAGCCCACCTTCAAGCCTCATCATCTCACCTATATGAAAAACCTTGAGGTGCTGGGGCTCGTTGTAAGTCTGCGCATCGTCGATCCGGTTCAGTACCGGCGGCGTGTGGACGACTTCGATTTCGATATTACCACCGAGCGCCTGAGCTTTTCGTCCACCCCAGGAGATTCACTACGCCCATATTTCAGCTCTCAGGCGGCAGCGATCAAAGGGTCACAGAATCGGGCGGGCATCGCTGACCCGGTGCTCGACCGGCTGATCGAGGTCATCATCGCCGCCAAGACGCGAGATGAGTTGGTCACCGCTTGCCGGGCCTTCGATCGGGTCTTCCGTGCGGGCCGATTCTGGATCCCGCACTGGTACAAGGCATCGCACTGGATCGCGTACTGGGATGTGTTCGGCCGCCCGGATGCCCAGCCGCGCTATTTCAGGGGCATCCCGGACACCTGGTGGTCCGATGGCGGAAAGGCATCAAAGATCGAGAAGGACGGCTAGAACCGGTGTAAAACCAGTGGCCGGGCGTTTTTGGGCGTCGCGGCGCATTTTCGCAACGCCGCGGTATGCCATACTGATAGGGCAATGAGCGCATATATCATCCGCCGCATTCTGTTCATGATCCCGACGATGTTCGGGATCATGCTTGTTGCATTCGTTGTGGTGCAATTTGCGCCCGGCGGGCCCGTCGAACAGGTGATTGCCAAGCTGACCGGAGCCGAGACCGGCGCATCGTCACGTATTTCCGGGTCGGCAGGAGGCGACTTCGGCAGCCGCGGGATGGCGCAAGGGGCCTCGCAGGTCGACGCGGCGAGCTCGAAGTACCGCGGTGCGCAGGGCCTCGACCCGGAGTTCATCAAGAAGCTTGAAAAGCAGTTCGGCTTCGACAAGCCGGCCTACGAGCGCTTTGCGCTGATGCTCTGGAACTACATCCGCTTTGACTTCGGAAAGAGCTATTTCCGCGACGTCAATGTATTGCAGCTGGTCAAGGAGAAGCTGCCGGTATCGATGTCCCTCGGAATCTGGATGACGCTGCTGACGTATCTGATTTCGATTCCACTCGGTATCCGGAAGGCAGTGGATGACGGCTCACGTTTCGACGTATGGACTTCGAGCGTTATCATCATCGGGTACGCAATTCCCGGGTTCCTTTTCGCGATTTTGCTTATCATCTTGTTCGCCGGAGGCTCCTTCTTTGACTGGTTTCCGCTGCGCGGGCTGGTGTCGGAGCGCTGGTCAGAGTTGCCGTGGTGGCAAAAGATACTCGACTATTTCTGGCACCTGACGCTGCCGATTCTGTCGATGGCGCTGGCGGCATTCGCGACGATGACGCTGCTCACCAAGAACTCGTTTCTTGAGGAGATCCGCAAGCAATATGTGCTGACGGCGCGCGCCAAGGGCTGCAGCAGCAACCAGGTGCTCTACGGCCACATTTTCCGGAATGCCATGCTCATTGTGATCGCCGGCTTTCCATCTGCCTTCGTGCACGCATTTTTCACCGGGGCGCTTCTGATCGAGACGATCTTTTCGCTCGATGGTCTTGGTCTGCTTGGCTTCGAAAGCGTTCTCAACCGCGATTATCCCGTCGTCTTTGCCACGCTTTATATTTTCTCGCTGATCGGCGTCGTCGTGAACCTGATTTCCGACCTAACCTATACGTGGATCGATCCGCGCATCGACTTCGAGACTCGAGAGGTCTGAAGTGGACGCGCGCACAGGAATCAAAACGGAAGCAGGAACGGCGCCTGATGCATCCGCGGAGCGGCGTTGGATAAAAATATCGCCGATCAACAAACGCCGCTGGGAAAACTTCAAGGCCAATCGCCGCGGCTACTGGTCGTTGTGGGTTTTCCTTGCGCTGTTTCTTGTGTCGCTGTTTGCCGAATTCATAGCCAACGACAAGCCGATTCTCATTCACGTGAACGGGCGTTTCTTTTTTCCTGCCGTCTTCACTTATCCCGATACGGCCTTTGCCAAAGGAGATGATCCAAGCCTGTTCGGCACAGCCGCGGACTACAGAGACGAATATCTGATAGACCTCATTGAGAAAGAAGGTGGCACCGTGATCTGGCCACCGGTCCATTTTTCCTACAACACGCAGGTGAGCAAACCGCCGTCGCCGTTTCCGTCCAAGCCCACATGGATGCTGTCGAAAAAAGACTGCGAGTTTGCGGCGAGCCACGGTTTCGCCAAGTGCGATGAGCTTGAGGCGAACTGGCTCGGCACCGACGACGGGGGCCGTGATGTGTTGGCGCGGCTGATTTACGGTTTCCGCATTTCGGTGCTGTTCGGCCTGGTCCTCACCATTATATCCTCGATCATCGGCGTCGCTGCCGGCGCCGTTCAGGGCTACTTCGGGGGCTGGACCGATCTTCTGTTTCAACGCTTCATCGAGATATGGACTTCCATCCCATCGCTCTATCTGCTGCTGATCATTTCGTCCGTTCTTGTACCGGGGTTCTTTGTCCTGCTCGGGATATTGCTTTTATTTTCCTGGGTGTCGTTGGTCGGTTTGGTGCGTGCAGAATT
>DATNFD010000172.1:0-13148 GCA_035606555.1 Occallatibacter sp. | reverse complement strand
CTTCGCCGAAGCCTGCGCCAGCAGTTCGTGCGCCTCAGCCTGCTTCAATGCCGCCTGCGCTGCCGCAACATTGGCATGCGCCGACTGCACAGCCGCTTCCCCTGCATTCAGAGCCGTCTCCGCCTCATCTCGCGCCTGCACGCTCGCAATCCCCTGCTTTGCCAACGCGACGGTTCGCGTCGTGTCCGCCTGCTGATGCGCAAGATTCGCCTCCGCCTGCGCCAGTGCCGCCTGTGTTGCCTTCACCTGAGCCTGAGCGTTCACAGTCGCATTCGAAACCTCCCCCGCGTTCTGCCGCTGCGTCTCCACCGTCTCCGCCAGCTTCGCCTGATCGCTCTCCACATTGGCTAGAGCTGCTTTTTCCGCCGCGGTCAGGTCCTCGCTCTCCACAGTCGCAATCAGGTCACCGGCCTTCACCTGCTGCCCCTCTTCCACATTCAGTGTCTGAATGCGCCCCGGAATCTTCGCGCTCGCCAAAACCTCATTTGCGTCGACCGTGCCGATCAGCTTCAGATCGCCTGACGGTCGCGCCGTCACCAGATACCAGATCAGCGAACCCAGAGTCAGCAGCCCCAGAATGACAAAAACCCTATTTCTTGCGTTCATCCTTCACCCCAAATGGAGACTTATCCACTCTGATCTCCGGCATCGGCGTATCCGCCAGCACCTTCTCAGCCAGAGCAGTTCCGTGCTCTCGATCTCGAAAAATGGCGAGTCCCAAAAAGGTCACAATCGTCCGTCGGCGCTCCGCAAGCACCTCCGGCGCAAACGGATCGTACGGCAGTAGCTGCCGCCACAAATGAGAACTCATGAAGTAAAAAACATTCGTTCCCAGGCTCGCCAGATGAATCTGCAGCCAGTCCACTTCGATCAACTCACCAGATGCGATCCCCTCACGCACCATCGACTGATACATCACCAGCATCGGGGCGAACACTCTCTTGATCAGCAGATCCATCGCACCGCTCTCGCCCTTGTGCAGCCTCATCATCTCTTGCTGCATCAGGCTCTGAAACTCCGTCTGCGCAAGAATGCGATCGAAATGGTTCAGCGCCGATCGCAGCACGCGCTCCCCCGGCGACGCGTCGCTTAGAAATGTCGCCATCGTCGCATCGCGCGTCTTCGTCGCGATCATCTCCAGCGCCGCTCCGTACAAGTTGTCCTTACTGTCGAAGTGGTAGTAAAGGAGCGCCTTGTTTACCCCGGCGACGGCAGCGATCTGGTCCATTCGGGCACCCGCCAAGCCATTCACGCTGAACTCCTGAACCGCCGCGTCCAGAATCTTTGTCCGCGTCTCCGTTGACCTGTCGCCCCCACCTGCCGCCCCGATTTGTCCTTCAAATTCCATTTTGACCAAACAGTTTAACTAACTGGTTAGTAAAATAGAACGAAACCGCTCAAAATGCAAGCTGCTCATCGGAAGCCGTCTATTTCTATAGATTCCACGATGTTTATGAGTACATCGCATCTACCCGCTGCTCTATCCACCCCCCAGCTCCGTTCGCTCTTGTCTCGCTCCGACTCTGCCCATGCTGACCTCTTCCGCATCTTCAGGGAATCGGCGGTGGCGGGCCTTGACGCGACCTGGTTCTTCACCTCGCAACAGATCTGCACCAACGACGCGCCTCACTCTCCCCAAGCAAATCGGCGGACCTACGCAAAAATGTTCACTTCGTTACCCTCTCCATCTTCCAGGCTCGACTCCTGCCTGGGCTCGCACTCCTCATCCTCCGGAGCATCTTCCTCCATCCCCCTGTCCTGCTCACTCGCATGTGCGCCGTACGAGTCATCCAGCATCCGCCCAGCCTCCGCAACCCCGAAAGCCGGCGGAACATCCGCCGCCTTTCGCGCCAACTCCACCTGCTTCACCGCTCCCACGCGCTCCACCGGCCCCAATTTCATCCCGCACCGCCAATCCACTCTCTTCGACAACATCGGCAAAAACAGAAGAAGGAGAGACCTCAATGGCGTCTCTCCTCCTTTCCTTTTCCTGTCCTTCGTTCTACTCGTAGCGCAACGCCTCAATCGGATCCAGGTTCGCCGCCCGCAATGCCGGAATCATTCCGCTCACCAGCCCTGTCACGATCAGAATCCCCGTCGCCACCACCACCGACGACGGCGAAATCAGCAGCCGAATATCGGCGTCCTCCGCGTGCAGTGCAATCTCGCTGTAGAACGGAATCCTTCCCACCAGCACCGAGATGAGATAAGCCAGACCAATCCCACTCATGCCGCCGGCGCTCGTAATCACCATCGCCTCAGAGAGAAATTGCAGCAGTATGTGGCGCTTTTGTGCCCCCAGCGCCTTCTCCACTCCAATCTCGCGCGTCCGCTGCTGCACCGCCACCAGCATGATATTCATCAACCCGATGCCCGCAATCCCCAGCGTCAGCGCGCCTACTAACGACAGCAGCACCTGCAGTGCCAGCGACAGAATGCTGAACTGGTGCAGTTGCGTCATCAGGTTCGCCACGTAAATCGCGTTGTGATCCGTCGGCCTGAAGTGATGCGCCGCTCCCAGCGTTGTCCGCAGGTTCTGCTCCGCCAATTGATAGTTCCCCGTGTAATTGAACCAGATCCCGCCCAGGTACTTTGTATCCGTCAAATCGCTCATCGTGCTGAACGGGATGTAGATCTGCCGGTTGCGATCGTTATCGTCGCCGCCCTCCTGCATCTTCGGCGTCAGCACACCCACAATCGTGAACAGCACTCCATTCAGCCGGATCGTCTCCCCGACCGACCACCCGCCCGAGAAGAGCTTCGTCTTCGCCTCTGACCCGATCACGCATACATGCGCCCGCTGCTGCTCCTCCTGCCCGTTGAAGAAGCGACCCGCATCCGTATCCAGCTTCCAGATATCCTGAAACACTGCCCGCACGCCATTGATCGTCCACGTGTACGAGTGCAGATCGTTTTGCACTGTCACCTCTTTGAACGCAACCGGCGAAATGTGATTAATTCCCGGCACCGCCGCGCTCAGCCGATCCACATCGTCAATCGTGAACCGCACCTTTACGCCCGACTTCTCACCACCCGCCTGTTCGCTCGTCCGCCCCGGAAACGTGCCGATAATGTTCGTGCCCCACTGCGCAAAAATCGCCTCGATCGCCCTGCTGAATCCCGCTCCATACGCCAGCAACAGCACAACCGTCGCAATCCCCCACGCCATCCCGATCATCGTGATAGCCGTGCGGCGGCGGTTATACAACATCGCCTCCCAAGCCTGCCCAAATATGTCTTTCAGCATCGGATCACTCCCGCACTCACTAACTCCGCCAATACGCGAAGTCCGACCAACTCCCTCGTTCCCTCGTCCCCTTGTTACCTGGTCCCCTTGTTCCCTGGTCCCTCGTCCTCTTGTCCCCTGCCTTTCACTCCCTCCTGAGCGCCTCCACCGGATCCAGCGCCGCTGCCTTGCTCGCCGGATACAGCCCCGCCGCAATCCCGCTCAGCATCAAGCACAGCATCGCCAGCGCTGCCGACCACGGCACCAGTCGCGGCGGATCCCATCCCGGCATCTTCCCCGTCAGCAACGAATCCAGCAACCCCATCAATCCCGCCGACGCCAGAATCCCCAGCCCGCCGCTCACGCCCGTCAACAACAGCCCTTCCCAGAAGAACTGCCCAAGGATGCTCTTCTTCGTCGCCCCCAGCGCCTTGCGCAACCCGATCTCGCTCGTCCGCTCCGTCACCGACACCAGCATGATGTTGATGATCCCCACCGCCCCCAGCCCCAGCGTCACAATCCCCACGCCGCCCAGAAAAATGTCCATCGCCGTGAAGATTGCCCCGATCATCTTCTGCATCCTCACCGTGTCCCACTCGTTGAACGCATCCTTCATCGCCGCATCGAACCCGTGCCGCTTCGCAATCACCCGATGCACCGCCACCGACGCATCCGACGTATCCCCCTTCTTCGCCGGCTGGTACTGAATCGAAGACAAGGCGTCCTGCGCGATGTTGTCACCCTTCAGCGGAAACAACTCCATCATCGTCGACACCGGCAGGTAAACCTTCTGGTCGTCGTAGTCGTTGTTGCCCACCGTGATCTTCTCTACCGAGCCAACGATCTTGAACGCAGTCCCGTTGATCGTGATCGTCTCGCCCAGCATCGGACGCCCGTTGAAAAGCAGGTTCGCCGCCTTGAAACCCAGCACCGCCACGTGCCGACGCTCACTTACATCCGCATCGTCAATAAACCTGCCCTGCGCCATTGGGATAAATCGCACGATGGGATAATTCGGATACACACCAACCACGTGGCTCGAAGTATTGCTGTACGGACTCACCTCGTACAGATCATTCCGCGTCAACTCCGCCGTTACCCCTCGCAACTGCGGCAGCTTCCTCAGTTCCTCCAGATCGCCCACCGTCAATTGATAAGGACGCATCCCCGTGTGCTGGTTTGCTACAGCAGGGATGGTCCCGTTGAACACCATCACCACATCGTTCCCGAGCCGCGCCAGATTACGGTGCTGCCCCGAACGGAATCCCTCACCCAAACCCACAAGCACCAGCAGAGAACCTACACCCCACGCAATCCCGAACATCGTCAGGAAGCTCCGCAGTTTGTTCGCCGCGATCGCCCGAAACACCTCGTAAAGCGTGTCGCTGAATGTCTGCATATGCCTTCTACGCTGCCTCCTCACATCCCGCAGATGAAATGTGACAATCGGCCCTATTCCAAGTCCGAAGATTGAACGCCTGCTGTCAACTACGCTCCAAATCGCATTCCGGTTCCTTCATTAGATACATCGATATCTCCCACCCTTCGAATAGATCTGTTCCGCTAAACGGGCACCAGCACCCGAATCTCGACGCTCTGTAAAAACGGCACGGCTTCAGCCGGGCCAATCGCCGTTCGTTTTTGACTGAACGCGGGCTTCAGCCCGCCGGCTCCGAGGACATCTCGAACACCCGAAATGAAATCGGCGCAGATTTCCATCCCATCAACTCACTTGCCGCTCCATCCCTCCACCTCGCATCCCTACCTTGAGCGGAGGAAAATGAACCTTGAAGACCCTCAAATCTCCCGCAAAGAAATCGACGAAGCAGTCAACGAAGAAATCCACCCATAACCGCCATCCGGAACCGCATTTTTCAGATGTCTCTTGAACGTGCCCGCTGCCTTCGGCTTGAGCCTTGCGTAGCTTCTAATTCCGCCGGTAAATGCCGTCTTTTCAGTCAGGCGACAACACATCCGCCGCGACGCCGCATCTTACCCGTTCGGGGGGATTTCGCTTTATCCAGCTCCTGCACACCACTCCGCATCGGCACTCGCGCGCCCCTAGGGCGTGGCGTCTGGGTATCCCGGTCGCTGCCCTCTCAATTGGAGTGCTCATCGTTGTCGTTCAGATCGTCCTCTCCCACGCCGGTCCCATCCTCAAAGGCCGCGTTATCGAAACCCTACGCGCCCGCTTCGATACCGACGTTCAGTTGGACAACCTGCAAGTAAGCATTGCTCGCGGACTCGAAGTCTCCGGAAGCGGCTTGCGCATCTTTCCCAGGTCCAACGAGCGAACACCCGCAAACAAGCCGCCCCTCATCGCCATCGAACATTTTCAGTTTCGCTCTTCGGCCGTCGGACTCTTCGTAAAGCCCACCCATGTGCGCCAGGTCAATGTTCGCGGTCTCGCAATCAACATCCTTCCCGCGGACCAACGGCCCAAAGAGTCTGAACACAAGCAGCACGACAAGATAAAAATCAGGGTCGACGAGATCGTCTGCGACGACTCAAAACTAGTCATCGGCACCGACAAGCCGGACAAAGACCCGCGCATCTTCCAGCTCAAGCACGTCGTACTTCACGATCTCGGACCGAATTCAGCGTGGCCCTTCGATGCGGTTCTCACCAACCCGGTCCCCAGGGGCGAGATTCACGCCTCCGGCACATTCGGCCCCTGGAACACTGACAATCCCGGCGATTCCAAGGTCAACGGCAAATACCTCTTCGAACACGCCGACATGAACACGATCAAAGGAATCGGCGGAATCCTCAAGTCGACCGGCCTCTTCGACGGCCAGCTCGATCGCATCGCTGTGCGCGGAGAAGCCGACGTACCAGACTTCTCTCTCGACACCGCAAATCATCCCATGCCGCTCACCACTCGCTTCCAGGCAGTTGTCGACGGAACCAGCGGCGACACCTATCTCGAGAAGATCGATGCCACGCTCGGCTCCTCCCAATTCTCCTGCAAAGGCGCTGTCGTCGACATAAAGGGCAAAGGCCACAAAATCGACGTGGACACCGACGTGCCCAATGGCCAGATTGCCGACTTCCTCAATCTGGTAGTCAAAACCAATCCCTCGCCCATGACCGGTATGCTCAACCTCCAGGCCAAATTGCAAATCCCTCCAGGCGACGAAAGTGTCAGCCAGAAAATGACCATGCACGGCGCGTTCACGCTGCGTCAGATCCACTTCACCAATCCGCAGATCGAGGACAAAGTAGACATCATGAGCCTTCGGGCCCAGGGACACACCAAAAACCTCAACCCCGGTGCTCCCGACGTGACCTCAAAAATGATCGGGAACTTCTCAATGGGGAAGGGCGAACTGGCGTTCTCCCGCCTCGACTACACCTTGCCCGGCGGCGACGTGTACCTCACCGGCCACTACACCATGGACGGTCGCCAATACGAGTTCAAAGGCAAGGTGCGGACCAAAGCTGAGGTTTCTCAAATGGTCGCCTCCAAATGGAAGAGCATTCTCCTCAAGCCACTCGATCCGATGTTCAGCAAGCACGGCTGGGGAACGGAACTTCCCATCAAGATCTCTTCAGACCGAAACGGCAAACCCAAATTCGGACTGCCACTCTGAACCGGATACTGATTCGCAAACATGACTTCACTTTTCCCAAAAACTTCCAGGAAAATCTTGAAAATACTTCGCCGCAGAATTTCTTTCCTCGCTCTCCTAACGTTCATTTCTTCAATCGCATCAGTACAGGCTGCTGTTTCCGGAACTTCGCAAAAAGCACCTGCGCGTTCGTTCGAGGCACTTCCGGATGCCCCACTCGCCTATCAGCCCATCACGCCGCGAGCAAGGCTGAAATGGTTTGTTCGTTCTACAATCGGTGGAACAAGCCTCATCGGAGGCCTCTTCTCCTCTGGCCTTGGAACCGCGATCGACACTCCCTCCGAATACGGCCCTCACTGGGACGGCTTCGCGAAACGCTACGGCATGCGCCTCACCGGCATCTCCACAGGCAACGCCATGGAAGCAGCCCTGGGAGCCGCATGGGGAGAAGACCCGCGCTACTTCACCGCCATTCAGAGTCCGTTCGGCTCGCGCGTCAAGAACATCGTCGATCTCACATTTCGCGCTTACGGTGCCGATCGGCAGCGCCATCTCGCGTATGCTCGCTACACAGCCACTCTTGGCAACAACTTCCTCTCCAACACCTGGCGCGCTCAAAGCGAAGCCGATTGGCAACACGCACTCGTCCGCACCGCAGAAGGATTCGGCGTCCGCGCGCTCTCCAACACCTTTCGCGAGTTCGCGCCGCAGGTCTGGAACAAACTTCGCCACAAGCCCGATCCCCCAGCCGAGATCGATCTACCATAATCACGCAGCTGATCCAAATGCGTTCCGGTCTCCTGTTCTAAACTGAAGACGTGAACGCGCATTCTCTCTCCGCGCATCGGGCCGCCGCTCCTGTCAACCTCAAGCCTCTCCCCTCACCCGCTCTGCGCAACTTCGCCTGGGCCGTCCTCGCCTATTTCATCGCCGTCATCCTCTGGGGAGCCGTCGTCCGCGCCACCGGTGCTGGCGCAGGCTGCGGCAATCACTGGCCACTCTGCAACGGAACCGTCCTCCAGCACTCGGCCACCGCGAACACCATGATCGAGTTCACGCACCGCATCACCAGCGGCATCTCTTTCTTCTCCGCCGTCGGCCTTCTCATCTGGACATTCGCCGCTACCATGCGCGGCCATCTCGCGCGGCATGCGTCAGTTGCTGTCGTGGCTTTCACATTGATTGAAGCCATCCTCGGCGCGCTTCTCGTCAAGCTCGGCCTCACCGCTCAGAGCCAGTCACCGCTGCGCCCCTGGTATCTCGCACTACACCTCACGAACACCTTGCTGCTTCTCGCCGCGCTCACCCTCGCCGCTCATATGCTCAGCCGCAAACACGGCTACATGCGCAACTCGATTCGCATCGTCGCACCCTTCGGAGCCATTGCGGGAATCATCCTTTTCCTCATTGTTGGCGTCACCGGATCGCTGGCAGCTCTCGGCGATACACTCTTCCCTGCCACCTCGCTCGGCTCAGCGCTCTCTCAGGATTTCTCCTCAACAAGCGGATGGCTGGTTCGCTGGCGCTGGACGCATCCCACCATCGCCTTCCTCGCCAGCATCTTTCTTATTTGGATTCTCGTCCGGGCGGCGCGTCGCTCAACACCTTGGGACAACCGTAGCCTCTCCGCCACGATACTGATCCTTCTCGCTCTTCAATATGTGCTGGGCGTACTGGATGTAGTTCTCCTCGCCCCCGTGTGGCTCCAGACCATCCACCTCTTGGGCGCCGACGTTCTCTGGGCCGCTCTCGTCGTTTTGACTGCGCGACTTACCATGCAGCCAATCAGTCCGGACGCTTCCTGAACAGGAGAATCCAATCCTCCCTCGTCGCTGCGTCCCTAATCCCTCACCAGCACTCCCCCTGCGGGATACACAACCCCATTCACTTCCGCGTTGATGATCGGCAGCTCCGGCGTTGCCGTCAACCACTCCATCTTCCCATCCCGAAGAAGCACCGTATCTTCCGCCTTCCCCCCGCGAATACTCGGATTCCACGCAAACGCCTGGTGATTGACCACAACCTCTTTTCCATTCGGAGTTGCCACCCACTCGCGCTCACCATAGCCCGTCGGACCGCCCTGGTGATGGAACCGCTCCTCGCCCGGAAAACCCTCCGCCGTATACGCTGCCTGTGCCACCCTGAACAGTTCCGCCGAAGTCGCGCCCACCTTCGTCGCATCCAGCAACGCCGCATTCACCTGTGCGGCCGACTTGAACCGCACTCCCAACTCCGCCGGCAACGCACCGAAATGCATGAACCGTGTAATCGAAATCGCCAATCCCCACTTCCGCGTACACAAATTCAGCATCGCGTATTTCTGCAGCTTCGCCCCGCGCGCCACCGCATGCTTGTACTTGTAGATCCGCTCGTCCACCGCATACAGATACACCGAAGGCAGGATCCCGCGTTTCAGCAGATTCGCCGCCGTAATCGCCTCCAGATCGTACTCGCTCATCCCCGGACGAACCTGTCCCAGCGATTCCACCGTAGCAGCAGCCGTCCCCGAACCGAGCCACTTGTAGCGCGCAATCTCGCTCTCGCTCAGCGATGCCCGCAGCGCAAACAGATTTACCGCCCTCGTGCCTGGTACAGGAGTATCTGATCCAAGTACCCCGCCCGCAAGCTTCGCAGCCGCCGCAGCCGTATCGTCGGCATACCAGGGGAACAGCACGGGCTCGAAATCCAATGCCCCAAATTCCTCGTCGTGCAGCCGCGGCGCCTCGTTCTCTGTCGTGAAGTAGTAGCGCTTCCCCTCCGCCGTCACCAGCAACGACGCAACTCCCGTCTCACTCGGCGTCAGCACGCGCAGCTCAACGCCCCCGCCCGTGATCCATGCCACATTCTCATTGCGCCGGATCAGAACTCCGCCCAGTTTCTCCCCGCGCATCCACTCAACCAGCCGCGCATGCTTCGCATCCAGCTCCGCGTTCCACTCCGCCTCGCTCACAATCGCCTCGCCGTTAACGACCAGCGCCTTCCCAATCCTCTTCACCATCTCCCTCAATCTCCCTCAACACAATCGAGGGACCAGAGATAGGCCGCCAAATTCGCCTCTCCCCGGTCCCCTCATTCGCTTGTCCCCTCGTCCCCTTGTTACCTCGTCCCCTTGTCCCCTGTCTTCACGCTTCTTCTCCCGGGTGATAGTAGCTCTCCCAACCCAGGTACCGCGCCGACTCATGCACTGCCTTCGAAACGTCGCTGAAGTTCGCTGCAACGTGGTGTTCGAAGCCCTCGCGGCAGATATGCTTCAACAGCTTCTGCAACTGCGGAATCTCCGCCACGCCCGCGCCGCCGAATGTCTCCAGCGGATCTTCCGTGAACCGTCCCGCGCCCGTATATCCGCGCACGATCCCGCGCCGGTCGTCCGTCGAATAACGCGCATAGCTCATCACGCCCGGCTTTACACGTCCAACGCAAGTCCCGAACGTATTCAGCTTGCCCACCGTACCCGCGATGATCTCCTGGTAGTCCATCTTCACGTCTTTGAAGAAGTGCTTCGGCAGGTTCGAGCAGTGGAAGCACACGCACTTGTTCGGGTCGGCTCCGTAGTTGTTATTCCAGTCCAGCAGCGCTGAAGGAGTCTGGCTCGCCAGCGCCAGCATGTACATGCTCAGCGTTCCCGGCACATCCACTTCGCACGCCGACGGGATCAGCTCATTCGACATCATGCTCATCACCGTGCATGGCACCACCCCGAAATACTCTTCCATCGAAGTCCAGCACTGCACCGCGCTGATCGTCACGGGAGATGTCTTCATCCAGTCCTCGATCACCGCCCCCAGCTTCGCCATCTTCAGCAGCGCGTCATCCGGAATCCCCGCCGTGGTCACATACTTCTTGATTGCCGACAGCTTCGCCTGCGCCGCATCGTCGTTGTCCTTCATCCGATTAATGCGCCCGAAGATCTCAGAAAGGTCGATCGTCTCGATTGTGATCCCGCTCGTCTCGAAGATCCGCTCCGAATACCTGACCGTGTTAAACGCCGTGGGGCGCGCGCCAATCGCACCAATGCGCAGGTTTTTCAGCCCCTTCACAATCCGGCATACTGCCGAGAACCACTCCAGGTCTGCCTTGAACTCCGCCGAGTTCACCGCCTCCGTGTGCAGCGTGGTCAACGAATACTCAATCCCGTACTGCATCATGTTGTTGCAGCATGACATCTTTCCGCAGAAGCTGTCGCGCCGTGTCGCGATCGTCATTGCATCCGAGCGATCGGGCGTCGCCTGCACAAGCACCGGCACCTTCAGCCCCGACAAACGAATCGCATCCACAATCCCGCGCTCTTCGCCAAAGTTCGGCAGCGTAACGATGATTCCGTCAATCTCTTCCGCATGCTTCTTGAACAGCTCTGCGCAATGCTGAGCCTCGGTGTACGTCTCCACCGCTCCGTACTTCGATTCCTCCGGCCCCAGCACAATCGCAGTCGCGCCTACGCCCTGCAGCACGGAGAGAATCTCCTCCCGCCCCGTCTTCGCCAGATGATCCGGAAAAAATCCCCGGTTCCCAACAATTACGCCAAATGTCATCTTTCGTTCAGTCGCCATTTTTTGCCCTCAATCCTCGCCGCTCATTCGGCGTATTCTTCCTTGCCACTACTGCAATCGTTAAATGAAAACCGAGCCATTCAGGTCTCGGCATACGAATTTACTTGCCTCCGCCAGTCGGCCTGAACTTGATCACATATACCAGCCCGAGCAGCAGCAGAACACCACCCCACCACAGCGGCGTGTGCAGATGGGTCAACTGCACGCCGGGCGGGAAATTCCCCGTAATCGCTTCATAAATCCCGTAGCCGAAGATCATCACGCCATAAACCGTCAGCAGCAGCCCAATAAAAAACCAGATCGGAATCTTAGAACCGTGCATAGTACCTCCCCGTCACCAAACCATTACGTTTAGAGCCACAAATATCACGCCGACCAGCACTGCCCAGAACCACTCGCGTTTGTAGAAGGGCACCCATTCTTCTCTCGGCAGCTTCGTGGCCCCGTACACCAACCCATCCAGTTCCGCCACCGGCCTTGGTTTGGTCACCAGGCTCACAATCACAATCACAACCGCCGCAAAGATAAACGCCCACAGCGCGCGAAATACATTCTCCGCCATCGGCTTCGCTGCGTCTGACAGCGCCACATATTTCAGATTTGCCGGATTCAGCTTCACCCACATGAAGAGGCTCGCCGAGAAAATAATTCCCAGAAACAATCCCAGAAATCCTCCCCAGCGCGTCGCCCGTTTCCAGAACATCCCAAACAAAATCGCAGCCAGCAGAGGTGCTACGAATATGCTGAACAGCGCCTGCACATAATCCATGATCCCGTGCGCCCGCATTACCAGGTACGCCGCCATAATGGACACCATCACGCCGATGAAAATGGACCAACGCCCCACCATTACATAGTGGCTGTCGCTCGCCTTCTTGTTGATGAGCGGCCGGTAAATGTCATACGTCCACACTGTCGAGAACGCGCTCACGTTCCCCGCCATGCCGCTCATAAATCCCGCAATCAGCGCCGTGATTCCCAGTCCCAGCAGCCCCGGTCCCAGGTATCGCGCCATCATTAACGGCAGAATTTCGTTGTAGCTGTGCAGCCCCGCCCCCGGATTCGCAGCGACCACGTCTTGACCGACAAGATGCGGAATTCCATTCGCCATGGCCGGATCGCGCAGTGCCAGTCCTAGCAATCCCGGCAGGATGACGATGAACGGTACCGCCATCTTGAAGAAAGATCCGATCAGCGGAGCCATCCGCGCCGCCCGCAGATTATGCGCCGCCAACACGCGCTGCACTACCAGAAAGTCCGTCGTCCAGTATCCGAAGCTGATCACAAACCCAAGCCCGAACACGATCCCCGTCCACTGCACACCCATCGGATTTGTCGTAAAGCTTCCCGTATCCCGCCACAGGTGGAAGTAGCTGTCGCTGTGCAGATTCACCATGATGTTGTGCTTCATCCCGGTCCATCCGCCCGCCTGATACAACCCGAGAATCGGCACCAGCAGCGCTCCGCCCCAGATCAGCACAAACTGCAGTACCTCGTTGAAGATCGCCGACCGTAATCCCCCAAGCCCCACATACAGCGCCACAGCCACCGAGCTCACGATGATGCTGAAGTTGATATCCCAACCCAGCACCACCTTCATCACCACCGCCATCGCAAACATGTTTACGCCGCTCATCAGGATCATCTCGAGCGCAAACGCGATTGCCGCCACGGTGCGTGCCTCACCCCCAAAACGCAGATCCAGATATCCCGGCACGGAATGCGTCTTCGACACGTAATAGAACGGCATCATCACCAGACCCAGAAACACCATCGCCGGAATGGCGCCAATCCAGTACCAGT
>DATNFD010000171.1:0-11867 GCA_035606555.1 Occallatibacter sp. | reverse complement strand
GCTTATCGTGCAGGCTGCACCAATCAGCGCTACTTTTGCATTTCCATTGCGCGACCATCTCTGGCGAAGTTTCGACCAGCACCTCGCGATCAATGTCCCGGCGATCATGGCGTTTTCGCATCGGCACCCGGCCATTGACTCTCTGCTCTTCAACTCGTACGCATTCACCCTTCATCCTTTAGTCATTTGCGCAATCTTTTTTCCCTCTCTGTTGGGCAAAAAGGAAGCGGCCCAGCGCTTCGTTCTCTCAAATGCCTTCAGCTTCGTGCTTGCACTCCCGCTCATGATCTTTCTCCCCGCAGTCGGCCCATGGGTTGGTTGGCATTTTCCTCCCAACAAACTTCAGCAGGCGTGCGAAGCCACGATCCTTGCGTTACGGCATGGGTCTCTCGATATTCGCGACAACTTCGGGGGCATTGTCTGCCTGCCTTCGTTTCACGCATTTTGGGCAATCGTGTCGGCCCAGGCTCTCTGGCAATTTCGATATCTCCGCTATCCGGCAGTTCTGATTGCGGCTCTGATCACAATCTCAACTGTGACCACGGGCTGGCATTACGGCGTCGATGTCATCGCCGGAATTCTGATGGTCTTCATCTGTACCGCATTATCAAATGCCGTCATTCGCGGCAAGCTCAGTGACAACTCGCGTTCCCGACGAGCAAATCCATGAGCGCTGTACGTTCCAGGAACCCTGAACCAGGGGAGAAGCGAGAAATGGCAAAGCGAAAGCTGGCAGTTTTCGCAATGTTGCTCTTCGCCAGCGCTATTTCGATGGGCTGGGGCCTTGTGGTCACACATGGAGCTCGTGGAATCATTCTTGACTACCAGATGGCGGATATCGGTGCCCGCTGCCTCCTGAAACGTTGTGATCTCTACAGCCAGCAGGAAATGACACGCTTCTACCTTGAGAACGGTGGAGAGCGTGTTTCTTCGCCCTCCACTACCGAACCTCCTCATTACGCGGCCTCAATTCAGGTTTATCCTCCGACTGCCGAACTCTTCTTTGCGGCCTTCGCGCTTCTTCCGTGGAAAATTGCTTATGTGCTATGGACTGCCCTCATCGCTTTGTTGATGCCGATTGCCGCATTTCTGATGTGGGACGTCGCACATGTCGACGCTCCTGACCTTCCGTTTTACTTGGCATGGTTTCTGCTTGTGAACAGCGGAGGCATGATGGCCGGCGGCAATCCGGCGGGCGTCGCGGTGACTCTCTGCATAATTGCGAGCTGGTGCTTCCTCCACAATCGCTTCGCCATGCTCGGAGTTCTGTGCATGGCGAGCAGCCTCGCAATCAAGCCGCATGATTCCGGTTTGATCTGGCTTTATCTCTTGCTGCTTGGCGCAACGTGCCGGAAACGTACGTTACAGAGTCTTTCCGTCGTTGCTTTGGTCGCAGTAGCCGCAATCGCCTGGGTCTGGCGCGCCTCTCCTCATTGGGTCCAGGAACTACATGCCAATTTAGGTGTGAACGGATCCAACGATCCAGCCGGACATGCGGCGATCGCAATGGTGAATCTGCAGACGGTGGTGGCCTTCTTCCGCAATGATCCCCATTTTTACAATCTCGTAACCTGCGTCGTCTGCGCACCACTCATCCTGCTGTGTCTCATTGTCACGCTCCGCGGTGATCGCAGTCGCAAGAGTATATGGCTGGGCATGGCGGCTATTACCGTGCTGTCGCTTCTTCCGCTATACCACCGGCCCTACGATGCCAAGCTGCTGCTGCTGACCTTGCCCGCTTGCGCACTCTTGTGGGCCGAAGGGGGACCCACGCGCTGGTTGGCCCTCCTCTTCACGACGGCGGGCATCATCGTCACTTCTGAAATTCCTCTCATCTTCCTGCAAATTGCGTCCATACCGGAGGGGCCCGGATTTAGAAACAGAAGTCTTGCCCTGCTGACAACTCGCCCGGCTCCCCTGATTCTTTTTGCCGAAGCTCTGTTCTTTCTCTGGATTTACGTGCGACACAATAGTAATCACCGCAAGGCGCTTTCCACCCCCCAGCCAGCCCACATGGTCCAGCCTCTGCCGTCGTGAACCTGGGGGGGCATTTGCGCGGGTACAAACAGGTGCAGATCAGTCACGCACATGTCGTATTCACATTTGCATGAGACTATGTCACACTTCAAACAAAAATAAGGGATTCTACGACGATGCCGACCTACCGATACTACCGATACAAATCTCGCGCGAGAGAGTTGAGATCTCTGATCAGCTCCGGCAATACAACTTTGGTGGTATATGACCTTTGGGAGGGTCGCGACGTATATCGAGTCACGCATTAGATACTATGGTTACCTCCTTCGTGCTATCCCCCTTTATAACTAATTGACTTCTAATAAAACCAAGTGCTAAAACCAAAAGCACAACACTTGCTTCAAGCCATGCACTACACCCAGTCTCAGACTGGAACCCCAACCCAGGAAATGGAGAATTTGCAAATGAACCTCATGAAACTTTATCTCGTAGCGAAGTCCCTGATTGAGCGCGAAGAAGGTCAGGACCTCGTTGAGTACGCCCTGGTTGTAGCTCTGATCGCGTTCGGCGCGATCACCGGCATGGGCTACCTCGCGACAGGCCTCAACCACGCCTTCTCGAGCATCGCCAGCACCCTCACCACAAACGTCTAGTTGCGTCAGGCTGGGCTACCGCCTGGCCTGCACAATTTGTTCGTGAAACGCGGAAACAGTTCACCTGTTTCCGCGTTTTGTTTTCGCGCGTTCTCCCATTCGAATTCCTCGGAACCGTCGTGTCCGACCCTTTGATTGTTAACTCAGGAAGTTACTCTCCTGACTTTCAAGTTACCCGGGCTCACTAAATCGATTAAACGAGTCTCACGAGTGTTACCGCTGCCCTTATCATGAACTTGCCATTCCCATGCTGTTTACTCCCCAACCGGCCGCAGATCGCTGCTCCCTGACCAGGAGTCATTCCGCCGACCAGCGCGCTGGCATCCGCGTTTGGCAGCACATAGCTCTTTTTCTTCTCGCCTATGCCCTCGTGATTACCCGCAAACCTGATGCCATCTTTCATGCGCAGTTCTGGGCGGAAGATGGAAAGGCATGGTTCGCGGACGCCTACAACCTCGGCCCGTGGCGTCCCTTCCTCCGGGCGGAAGCAGGATACTTCCAGACGCTACCCCGCATCGCTGCGGATCTATCCCTCCTCGCTCCTCTGCGCCTGGCCCCTCTGGTGCTCAATATCGTCGCTATCGCAATACATGTGCTCCCGGTCAACTTCCTCATGTCCTCCTGTTCAGCGGTATGGGGGCCAAGATGGTTCCGCGCCCTGCTTGCGGCAACGTACATAGCCATTCCCAGCAGCCCCGAGATCTGCGCCAATATCACTAATGAGCAGTGGATCCTCGCCTTCTGTGCCTTTCTGCTTCTCGTTGGCTCGCCTGCGCAGTCCAGGGCAGACCGCGTAGTCGATCTTTCATTTATTTCGCTGAGTGGCCTCACCGGACCATTCTGTATCTTTCTCCTGCCGATTTCGCTTCTCGCTGCGCTTCGGCGCACCGATCGCGGGCGTTGGGTCCCCGTTGTCATCCTGTCCGTCTGTTGTGTGATTCAGGCCATCGGACTCACCATCGTAAGCCCGTCCGCCCGCACCGCATGGGGCGTGCTGGGAGCCAGGTTTGACCTGCTTGTGCGCATCCTCGGCGGAAACGTATTCCTCGGTGCGCTGATCGGCGCGAACAATCTCGCCATCGCTCCGGGCGCGCATGCCTTCACAATGTTGGCGATTGCTGCAGCCGCGGGATTCATCATCGCCACAATTGCGTTGTTGCGCGCCCCGGTTCCAATGCGCCTCATGGCGCTGTACGCCATTCTGCTCGTCGCGGCCGCTCTCGCTCTGCCTTCCTCCTACGCCCCACCCGGATCGACGCAATGGGAGATGATTGCAGGGGCTGGTGCGGTACGTTACTGGTTTCTGCCTACGCTGGTCTTCATCTGGCTGCTTCTCTACGGGGTCTTCAGCCGTGGCAGGGCACTCAAGATCACCTCCGGCGTCCTCCTGTGCTGCGTCTGCTTCGGTATTGCAATTCAGTGGAGACGTCCGGCATTTCCTGAAATGCACTACGACGTCCAGCTACAGCGTCTCGAGGCCGCTCCCATCGGAACCACACTCTGGATTCCCATCAACCCCGAGGGCTGGCACATGCGTCTTGTGAAGCACGGTGGCCGGGAGCAGTGATGACGATCTTCCTTGCTTCCGAGGTAGTCCATCCGGCGAGGTTCTCCCTGATGGGCATCGAAGGCGCATTAACCGTCGTCGCGGTCGCAGCTTCGTTCGCCTGGCCCCGATTGGGAGCGCCCCTCTTCACATGGGCGGAATCGCAGTTCGTCCGGCTGGCCCGAAAACCAGTTCTATCCGTACTGATCGTCGGCCTCGCTCCTCTCCTGCTTCGTCTCGCGCTCCTCCCCATTCACCCGATCCCGATGCCCTTTGCGCCCGACGACTTCAGCAATCTCCTCGCTGCTGACACCTTCGCCCACGGACGCCTCTCAAATCCCACCCCGGCCCTGTGGACTCACTTTGAAACTATCCACGTGGACATGCTGCCCACTTACGCCTCCATGTACTTCCCGGCCCAGGGGCTGCTTATGGCAGCAGGGAAGGTGCTCTTCGGTCAGCCTTGGTTCGGAGTCCTGATCAGCGGAGCCTTGATGTGCGCCGCGATCTGCTGGATGCTCCAGGGCTGGCTTCCGCCCTCCTGGGCGCTCCTCGGCGGGTTTCTCGCCGCCATGCGGATAGCACTGTTCAGCTACTGGACCGGTACCTACCACACCGCAGGGCCCATCTGTGCCCTCGGGGGAGCCCTCGTGCTGGGATCCCTGCCCCGCTTCAAACGGGCTCTCCGCACCCGGCATTTGTTCCTCATGGCTACAGGCGCAGGCATTCTCGCCATATCGCGTCCCTACGAAGGCCTCCTTCTCTGCCTCCCGGTTGTCATCGTCCTCGTCCGTTGGCAGATGAAATCCCGACGTCTCTCCCTCCCTACGCTCTTCGCACGCTCCACACCAGCGCTTGCCTTGCTCATCGCCGCCCTCGCCTGGCTTGGCTATTACGACTACCGCGCATTTGGCAATCCGCTTACCCTGCCATACACCATCAATCGCGCAACTTACGCCATGGCGCCCTACTACGTCTGGCAGGAGCCCCGCCCTGAGCCTCACTACCGCCATGCAGAAATGCGCCGCTTTTACCAGATCGACGAGCTGGACGATTACAACCGCAATCATTCTGTCTCCGGGTTCTTCATCATGACCACGGTCAAGGCAATTCGGGCGGTCTACTTTTTCACCGGCATTGCCCTGATTCCGCCGCTATTCCTCCTCCCGTGGGCTATCCGCGACCGCCGCATTCGATTCCTTGCCCTCTCCCTGATCGTGCTCGCCGCCGGCATGGCAATCGAAATCTATCTCATTCCCCACTACGTGGCGCCATTCACGGCCGCCTTCTACGCCGTCGGACTCCAGGCCATGCGTCACCTGTATCAATGCACTCCGGGTGGCAAACCTGTGGGCCGTGCCATGACTCATTGGGTCATTGCCATCTGCGTTTTCATGACCGTGCTGCGCCCATTCAACAAACAGCTCGGGTGCGCCATTCCGGAGAAACCCGTCTCCACCTGGATCGTCAGCTGGTTTGGGCCGGATCACTTCGTCACCCAGCGCTCGCTCGTCGAGCAGCAACTCGATCAGAACCCCGGTGGCCAGCTCGCCATCGTGCGTTACTCGCCCGAGCACGATCCCCTCGATGAATGGGTCTACAACGCCGCCGATATCGATGGCTCCCGTATCATCTGGGCACGTGCCATGGATCCGGCCAGCGATCTTGAACTGATTCGCCACTACGGCCAAAGGAAGGCCTGGCTGATTCAGCCCGACTCTTCATCGGAAGAGATTGCCCCATACCCATTGCCGCAGCAGGTTACCGGGGTTTCACTCCATTGACTGGCTGCACGTTAAAAGATGGGAAAATAGCTGAACGGGGGTCGTAGGGGAATGATCAACGGGAAAAAGGTCGCGGTGGTCATGCCGGCCTACAACGCCGAGAAGACCCTCGAGATGACGGTCCGCGAACTCTCGGATGTCGTCGATATCAAAATTCTGGTAGACGACTCCAGCAGGGATCAGACTGTCCAGCTATCGCGCGACCTCGGAATCACGACCTTCGTTCACGAACAAAACTACGGCTATGGCCGCAACCAGCAAACCTGCTATCGCGAGGCTCTTGCTGCGGGTGCCGACATTGTCGTCATGGTCCATCCGGACTACCAGTACACCCCTCTCCTTGTCCCCGCCATGGCCGGCATGATCGCCAGCGGCGTTTACGATATGGTGCTTGCCTCACGCATCCTCGGCGGTGGTGCGCTCCGAGGCGGCATGCCGGTTTATAAGTACATCTCCAACCGGCTGCTGACCGCTTTTCAAAATCTGTTCCTCGGCGTAAAGCTTTCCGAGTATCACACCGGCTTCCGCGCGTTTTCGCGTCAGCTGCTTGAGTCTCTTCCCATCCTCGAGAACTCCGACGACTTCGTATTCGACAATCAGATGATCGCGCAGGCGGTCATGTTCGGATTCAAGATCGGCGAAATCTCATGCCCGACGAAATACTTCGAAGAGGCTTCGTCGATCAACCTGAAGCGCAGCATCGAATACGGTCTGGGCGTCGTAGGAACCACCCTTTCGTTTGTGGCGCATAAGCTCGGCATCATTCACCTGCCGCGCTTTGATTCAAAAGGGCGCAAAGTAAATCAGCAGATCTACTCTGAAGCGCCTAACCATTCCTGAAGTATGTAGCGGACACCCTGATGCCGAAGATGCGCTCGATGAGTGTGATTCTGATTGTGCTCAGCAGCGCATTCTCCATCGTTACCGGCAGATGGCTCGATCAAAGTTCGGGCGCCGGCACCTCCAGCTATCGTGCTGTCTACTACGGTGCCCGCTGCCTCATCCATCATGCCGATCCCTACAATCCCGCAGAGTTTTCTCGCATATACACCATCGAGAACGGCGCGCTTCCCAGAGATCCTGCTCGCCGCCCGCTCTTTCTCCGTGCAGTCATGGTCTGCGTCAATCTGCCTACGACCTTATTCCTTCTCATTCCCCTCGCGCTGCTCCCATGGGGACTATCGCACCTTCTCTGGCTCGCTCTCATCGCGATCAGCCTCACGGTCGCCGCAATCCTCGCCTTGGACCTCTGTTGCGAGGACGACGAGCAACTGTGCCTGATTCTCATCTGCCTGTTGATGTCCAACTGCCAGGTCCTCTTCACAGTGGCGAATACTGCGGGCATCGCCGTCGGACTCTGCGTGATTGCCGTTTGGTGCTTCGTCAGACGGAGATTTGGATGGTTGGGCGTCGTCGCTCTTGCCGTCAGTCTCGCCCTCAAGCCCCACGACTCGGGACTGGTCTGCATCTGGCTGATCGTCTCCGGGGGCGCACTTCGAAGACGCGCGCTGCAATCTGCGGTTCTTGTGGCCGCCATCGCAATTCCCGCAACGCTCGTTGTCGGCCACTCGTCGCCGCATTGGCGCACAGAACTCGCCGGCAACCTCGCGGAAACTTCAGCGCACGGCGACATCAGCGACCCCGGTCCATCTTCCAGCAGCCGGCAGGGAAGTGCGGACATCATCATTGACCTGCAAACGGTTCTGAGCCTTCTCGATGACGATCCCCGCTTCTACAACCTCGCCACTTACCTCGTCTGCGGCCTTCTGCTCGTCATCTGGCTCATCGCCGCAATCCGTCGCAGCCAACCGTTGGAACGGGCATGGTTCGCAATGGCGTTTCTCGTCGCTCTTACAATGCTCGTCTCCTATCACCGCCCCTACGACGCCAAGTTGCTTCTCCTCGCTGTTCCCGCGCTCTCCATGCTTGGCTCTGAGAGAACCCGTTGGCGTAAGCTCGCCTCCGTCCTGATCACTGTGTCCGTGCTCTTTACCAGTGACCTGCCTTTGGCCTTGCTGGCGGTGCTCACGAGCGGCATTCACGTCTCCTCCCTGGGAAGCGTCGAACGCGTTCTCCTCTCACCCCTGCTCCGTCCCGCGCCCATCGCATTGCTGCTGATGTCCCTCATGTTCCTCTGGATCTATCTCCACCAGGCGAGAGTTGAAGCCCCTGAGCTGATCCTCGCCAATCGGGGTCCTCAATGATGCGAGGCTCCGCATGACACAATCCCTTGACGGCAACAGAGACCGCCGCAACGGGTTAGCCCTCGTCTCTCTGGGCGCTCTCGTGTTTGTCCTCGTTGGTCTCGCATGGCAGCGCGTCGCTCTCATCGAATTGGGCGACTTCAAAGTCGTTTACTATAGTTCGCGCTGCCTTCTCCAGCACGGCGATCCTTACAACGAGCGCGACGTGCTCCGTGTCTACAACTCCGAAGGCCGTGAGCGCGCTGATGAGCCCACGCTCGACAGGGAAGTGAAGACCCGCTTCTTCTACCCCCCAACAGCCTTCATCCTCACAATCCCCATCGCCCTGCTCGGATTCGCAGCAGGTAAAGTCCTATGGATGATCCTCTGCGCCGGCACGTTCATCCTCGCCAGTTTTCTCATCTACGAGGCCGCCGCGGAATTTGCGCCGCTCCTGTCGGGATTGCTGTGCGGACTTCTGTTGGCCGGCAGCTTCTGGCTCCTGATGATCGGAAATTCAGCCGCCATTGCCGTCAGCCTCTGCATCATTGGAACGTGGTGCTTCTATCGCAATCGCTTGGTCTGGCCCGGCGTCGTTTGCCTCGCACTCAGCCTGGCGCTTAAGCCCAACGACTCCGGCCTCGTCTGGCTCTTCTTCCTTCTTGCCGTTCCCATGCTCCGCAAGCGGGCGCTTCAGTCCCTCGCCGTGCTCATCGCAATGAGCTTTCCGTTCCTCCTCTGGGTCACGCACATTGCCCCGCACTGGCTCACCGAACTTCGCACCAACATGGCCTCATTTTCCGGAACCGGAGGCATCGTCGACCCCGGCCTTTCCGGCATGGCCGGCAAGAACATGGACTGCATCGTTCAACTGCAAACAGCGGTCAGCGTCTTCTTCAGTAATCCCCGCACAGGAAACCTGATCACCTGGTGCATCTGCGCTCCCCTCCTGCTGCTGTGGGCATATCGGACGTTGAAGTCACGTCCCGCCGGTCCAGCCATCTGGCTCGGCCTCGCAGTTGCAGCCCCTTTGACCGTGCTTCCCACCTATCACTTCCAGCACGACGCTAAACTCCTTCTGATCGCCATCCCCGCCTGCGCCATGCTCTGGAGCAAAGGCGGCCGAATCGCGAATCGTGCCCTCGCAATCACACTAGCGGCAATCGTGATCAACGGCGACATCTTCTCCGCCATCCGGATCCTGCTCACGCGCAGCATCATCATCCCTCAGCCGAACTTCGCGAGCCACCTCCTTACCCTCGTCTTCACACGCCCCGGTCCACTTGTGCTGCTGCTCATGGCAGTCTTTTATCTTCTGCATCTTCGTACTGAACTCCACCAACCGGCGCTGAAGGCAGAATCCCTCAACCGGAGCACCCATGCAGAGTGCTGAAATCCGGTACAGTAGTGAACAACATGCCCCGCAGTCCGCACCTTTCCCCATCGGCAGGGTGGCCCCGATGAATCGCATCCCCGCTCTGGACGGCTGGCGTGGCATTGCGATTGCGCTTGTCCTCTTCGATCACATCCAGGACTCTCTCCTCTGGCGGCACTTCAGCGACGCAACCTCTACCGGATATCACGGGGTGGCCCTCTTTTTTGTTCTGAGCGGATTCCTCATCACGTCAAAACTGGTGGAAGGCCCCATCAACTTCCGACGCTTCTACCTCCGCCGCTTCTTCCGCCTCATGCCCGCGGCTTGGACGTATCTCGCATTTCTCGTCCTGCTCAGTGCAGTTACACGCATGCACTTCACATCGGTCAAAGAAGTCATTTCCTGCGTATTCTGTTTCCGCAATTTTCTCGGCAAGATGGGCTTCGCCGGCCACTTCTGGTCACTCTCCATTGAGGAACAGTTCTACCTCGTCTGGCCGCTCACGCTCTTTCTCGCCGGCGTTCTGCGCGCACGCTGGATCGCCCTCCTCGGCGGCATCGCCTGCGCAGTCTTCCGCTACGTCGAGTGGTCACGCTACGGCCCGCACTTTCCCACCGGTCCCAGCTTCCTCCACTCTGATTGGCTACTGATCGGCTGCTTCGGCGCCCTGATCCTACATGACCAGCGCTTGCGCGCCACCCTCACGCGCATCGCGCACTACCTACCCATCCCCGCACTCTGCGTTTTCGTCTTCTGCATGATTACGCAAAGCAAGCCGCTCGCCGAGTCCTTCTCGCTCGCCGCGCTTCTTATCGCAACCACTCTTCAACCCCAGGGTTTATGTGCCCGCGCAGTTTCCGGATCGGCGATCACCTGGCTTGGCCGAATCTCCTACAGCGTCTACCTCTGGCAGGGATTCTTCGTCGGACAGCATCAGCTCTGGGCGCTCTTCGCCATGCCCGCCTTCGCCCTCGCCAGCTACTACTTGATCGAGCGGCCCTGCACCCGATTCGGCCACCGCCTCACTCGTGGTACGGCCCCCGCTCAGCCCGGATCCGACCCAACGCCAAGCTCCCTTCAACCACAGACCGGAGCCGACTGAAATGCAGGCAACCCCCAACATCACCGCCGATCAAATCCTTACCTCTCTCGCCGCCACCCTGGCCTTCATTCCGGTAACGGTTTGTCCCGGCTACCTCGCCGCCTGGCTCAGCGATCTCCACGGTTTCCGCCGCCGCTCCCTCGTCGAGCGCCTCTGCTGGAGCGTCCCTCTCTCCCTCGCCGTCTCCACCATCACATCCGTTCTCGTCGGACGGTTCATCTCGCTCGCCGCCGCAGCCGCTGTCGCCGTGTTCAGCATCGCCGGTTGCATCGCCGTCCTCGTTCTTGAGCACCTGCGCCTTCGCCGCACCTCGCAGAAGTGGCACATCGGTCTCCGTCCGATCGGCACTACGGTCCTCCTGCTCGCCCTCTGCTTCATCGCATTCGAAATCTTCTCCCTCGTCGACTTCCAAAGCGGACAGCGCCTCTACCTCAGCCTGACGTTCTACGATGTTGCCCCGCGCACCAACTGGGCAAACAGCGTCCTCCGCACCGGCATCCCGCCCGCCAATCCGCACTACTTCTACCTGCACGCCGCCAACCTCCGCTACTACTACTTCTGGCTCGTCAACTGCGCCGTCGTCGCCAAAATCTCCCGCCTTCCCATGCGCTCCATCATCAACGCGGGCTGCATCTGGTCAGGATTCGCGCTCACCGCCCTCACTGGCCTTTACCTCAAGCACTTTCTTCGAGTCGGTGATCGCCTTCGCCGCCAGTTCTACATCGCTGCGCTCCTCCCCGCGGTCGGCGGATTCTCTCTTCTTATCTACTTCTGGAACATGCTGGTCCTCCACATCGCCCCGCCGGGAGACGTGTGGTACCCCGGCCAGATCTCCGACCTCGTCGGCTTCCCCCTCTTCTATCCCCACCACCTTGCCGGCATGGTCTGCTGCATGGTCGCCTTTCTCCTCGCTTGGATACACTCCAACGACTTGAAGACAACAACTCGGTCACGCCCGACGACCATCCTTTTCATTGCCCTCGCTCTCGCCAGCGCATTCGGAATCTCCGTCTACGCCACCTTCGCCTTCTTCCTCATCGTCGTCTGCTGGGCCGCGTGGCAAATCGTCTTCCACCGCTCCTGGCGATCGCCGCTGCTCCTCTTCGTCGGCGGAGCGCTCTCCCTCATCCTTCTCATCCCCTATCTCCGCGAGATCACCCACTCCGATTCCAGGATGGCCGGCAGCAGTCCATTCGTCCTCAGCATTCGCGAGACCATCCCTCCTGGCCGCCTTGCACACCTGCTCG
>DATNFD010000170.1:0-19183 GCA_035606555.1 Occallatibacter sp. | reverse complement strand
GCCAGGTTCGCCACCAGAGCGGCATAAATGCGCGGTGCGGTCCGCCATCAGGGAGGAAGCTATCGGTCAGGCCACGGGCGATGCGGGGCTTTTTGGTTCCGTGCTCATCGGAGTATTCGATTGAATCTCTATCACCCTTACGTTCCTTGTTGTCGTACAGAGCTTCGGAATAGGTAAGGATGATGTGCGAACCCTTTCCGCCGGAGATAGTGAGTTCGGGGTATGCAGTGGTCAGGTTTTTGCGATCGAAGAGAAGATGAAGATGTGAGTTTGCGGGGATTGATGCGGACTGGGTTGGGAAACTCTGTAAGGACGCCAGGTCCGTACGAACGACTGAACCCACTTCAGTCAGCTTGTAATCCATGTGCGGCAGTTCATCGGGAATGAGTCCCCACGGATTGTCTCCAGTTGCATCGGCCGAATGTGCTTCGTTCACTGGGAAGATGCTGTCGCGCATCGGAGTACCGACCGGAACCCAGTTTTTGTTTGAAGATTCGGATTTCCAAGTCCAGTCGTATTTTGACGCGTCAAGTTCTTCGCCGGGGCCAGAAGCGAAGTAGGTTTGCAAGGTGACCTTATCGCGGCCGAGCGGGCGAACTCCGGTTTCCTGTTCGACCTGCCACTCCTTCGGTGTGCTGATGCCGTCAGCGCCGGTAGCTTCGCTCTCCAGAAGGAATGCGGTCCGATCGCTCATCTGGGCGATGGGCGCGAAGACTCCGAAATTCCAAACTGTCGCCGTAATCAGATTGGCGCCTTGCTTGAGTAGAGGGGCAAGGTCGAACCGCTCGTATCGCCAGTGGGTCAGATCGCCCCGGGCAGGGCCATCGCCGACTCGGTCACCGTTTACATAAAGGATGAACCGATTGTCAGCGGAAACGCGGACTCTGTAGCTGGAGGGCACCGCGGTCACTTGCAATGCGCGCCGGAAGTGCAGGACCAGCGGTTCCCTTAGCGGGGCCGTTGGATGGGTAACCCACGCAGCGTGCCATTTCCGATGGACGGGGTCGGGTTGAGCGGAATTCTGGCAAATGACAGAGGCGGGCAGCAAGGCGACAGTGAGGAGCAAGGCAAGTGAGCGCATTGATCAGACCTTTAATGGTTTCCAGCAGATAAGCTTAACGGAAGATGGCGGGTTTGTTGAAAAGGAACAACTCCAGTCAGCTGGTTGGGCCGCGGCACTTCTCCCAAGTCTCAAGCGCATCAAAGCAGAAACAGAGTTGCGCTTCGGCGTGGCACAGGTGGAAGTGCTTTATACGTTCTGGATTTAGCAGCGCTGTAACCTCCTATTCATCTTTGCCCTTTAGCCTTATTGTCGGTGACACTCCAAGTGCCAGAGATACGCGTCTCTCAACCGCCAACTCAGCCTCCACCTATAGTTTCCGTTCAGGAACGAGTGGCAGAGCCGCCAAACTCGGAAATCTCTGCTGTAAGGCAGTTCCTGAATACGCGCGGGAACTCGGCCTTCGCGGATCGCGCATTTCGCTTTCTCATGGTGGTGTGCGCGCTGAGCATTTTCGGCATCGTGCTGCTTATCCTTTCCGAACTGATGGTGCGATCAGGGCCGGCCTGGCACCAGTTCGGATTCAAGTTCTTCTTCCAGACACCCGGTCATGAACGATACAGCGGACAAGCAACATTCTGGGATCCGGTGAACGGATCGTTCAGCGCGCTGCCGTTTGTGTATGGCACGTTGGTTTCGTCGTTCCTGTCTCTCTTGATTTCAGTTCCGCTAGCTGTAGGACTGGCGATCTTCCTTACGGAGATGTGTCCGCGGGTCCTGCGCGGTCCGCTGGCCTTTATCACGGAATTGCTGGCAGCAATCCCCAGCATCATTTACGGGCTTTGGGCAGTGTTTGTCCTTGTTCCTCTTCTCAGAGAGCATGTAAATCCGCTGCTGGTGAAGCATCTTGGCTGGACGGGATTCTTCGCGAGTGACAACCCGACGGGGCTTGGCTATGTCGCTGCGGCCGTAGTTCTAGCGATCATGATTCTTCCCATCATCTCTTCCTTAACCCGCGAGGTGATGACGGCCGTACCGCACTCGCAGCGTGAGGCGGTGCTGGCGCTGGGAGCGACACGCTGGGAGATGATTCGAATGGGAGTGCTGCGAAACGCTCGAATCGGCATTGTCGGCGCGGTGATTCTGGGATTGGGTCGAGCATTCGGCGAGACGATGGCCGTCACGATGGTGATCGGCAACACGCCCCAAATCAGCAAATCATTATTGGCAAACGGCAGCTCGATGGCTTCAGTGATTGCGAACGAGTTTGCGGAGGCGGTGAGCGACCTTCATCGCAGCTCGCTCATTGAAATCGGCCTGGCACTTTTTGTCGTGACGATTATCGTAAATGCGCTTGCGCGATTCCTGGTTTGGATGGTTACTCGCGGAGCGCCGGCGAGAGCGCATTGAAAGGAAGCAGGGAAGAAGACGATGGCGACAAACGCATCCAGTTTCCGATCGAAATATAGAGCGATGGCCGACCACGTGGTTACAGGAATGGCGGTTCTTGCCACTGCGCTGGTAATCATGCCGCTCGTTGCGATCTTTGTCTACCTGCTGCTGAAAGGCGCCAGTTCGCTGAATCTGGACTTCTTCATCAAGAACCCGGTGCCTGAAGGCGAGTCGGGCGGGGGAATGGCCAATGCCATTGTGGGTTCGGGCGTGTTGCTGGGAATCGCCAGCCTGATCGGGGTTCCAATCGGAATTGGAGCGGGGATTTACCTCGCCGAATTTGGCCGTGGCACAAAGCTAGCCAACGCGATTCGCTTTACCGCCGATGTGCTCAATGGGGTGCCATCCATCGTCATGGGTCTGGCTGCATATTCGTTGATCGTGATTCCGCAACATCATTTCTCGGCTCTGTCAGGGGGTGTAGCGCTGGGAATCATGATGATTCCGACCGTGGCGCGGACCACAGAGGAGATGCTGTTGATGGTGCCGAACATGATCCGGGAAGCGGCACTTGGACTTGGGCTCTCGAACTGGCGGTCGGTTCTGTCTATCACGGTGAAAACTGCTTCGCCGGGAATTATTACGGGGTGCATGCTGGCGTTCGCGCGTGTCGCGGGTGAGACGGCTCCGTTGATTTTCACGGCCCTTGGGAATGCATTCTTCAGCACCAATCCAGGTCGGCCGATCGAAGCTCTACCGCTCCAGATTTGGGTTTACGCGACCGGCCCCTATGAGGACCAGCATCGTCTTGCATGGGCTGGTGCATTGGTTCTGATCGTATTGATCGTATTGGCGGTGTCGCTGGTGCGTTACGTGACCAGTCGCGGAGTTCTGAAAGGGGCAAGTTAGGTGGGCGTTGGAATCGAGGTGACCAACCTGAATGCGTGGTACGGTACGAACCACACGCTGCAGGATATTACGCTGAACATCCCAGCGAATCATGCGACGGCGTTGATCGGGCCGTCAGGATGCGGCAAGAGCACCTTTGTGCGCTGCCTCAACAGGATGCACGAGACGAACCCGATTGCACGCGTCACGGGAACTGTCCGCATTGGTGACATGGATATCTACAACGATGCCGCGCCCGTAGAGATCAGGCGGCGTGTGGGGATGGTTTTCCAGCGGCCGAACCCATTTCCGACGATGTCGATCTATGACAACGTGGCAGCCGGTCTCAAGCTGAACGGCTATAGAAACAAGCGTTCTCTCGATGAGATCGTGGAGCGCTCGCTCAAAAACTCGGCTCTTTGGGATGAGGTTAAGGATGATCTGAAATCGAAATCGGGCGCCAGCTTGTCGGGCGGACAGCAGCAGCGTCTCTGCATCGCACGAGCTCTAGCTGTAGACCCCGAGGTACTGCTGATGGACGAGCCGGCCTCTGCGCTTGACCCGGTATCTACTTCGAAAATAGAAGACCTGATCTTCCAGTTGAAATCGCAGTACACTATCGTGATTGTGACCCATAACATGCAGCAGGCGGCTCGCGTTGCCGAGAAGACGGGGTTCTTTCTGAATGGGCGCATGGTGGAGTTCGACTCGACCCACAAGATCTTTACGAATCCCAGCGATAAGCGTACCGAGGATTACATCACGGGCAGGTTCGGATGACACGCATACGGTTTCAACAGAGTCTCGATCAACTGAAGGAAAACCTGCTGGTCATGGCCGGCCTTGCAGAACAAGCCATTCAGCGGGCAATTGAGGCCTATCGCGTTCGCGATCTATCGATATGCGACCTGGTGAGCCGGAGCGAGATCGCGATCAATCGGCTGGAGCGCGATATCGATCAGGAGGCACTCGACTTGCTGGCGATGGAGCAGCCGATGGCGATTGATCTTCGGTTCATTCTGAGCGTCATCAAGATCAATGCCGATCTCGAGCGTGTTGGCGATGCAGCCAAGAGTATCAGCGAGCGCGTACGCAATATGGAGCAGATGCCGGCCGTGCCAGACTTGCCGGTGGATATCCCGCGCATGGCAACGCTCTCTGGGGAGATGGTGCGGAAGAGCCTTCAGGCGTTTATCGAGGCCGATCCCGAGACGGCGCGCGCTGTGCTGACCATGGACGACGCCGTAGACACGATGAACCGCGCAGCCTATAAATCTCTGACCAAGCTGATGGAAGAGCAGAGCCACATTGCTCCGCAGGCGCTCAATGCGCTGATGATCTGCAGAGCTCTTGAGCGCGTGGCGGATCACGCTACCAACATTGCGGAGGACGTGATCTTCTGGATCGAGGGCTCCGATGTTCGCCACCATAAGAGCGTGATGGCACAGAAGCAGGCCGCCGAAGCCAGGGGCTGATCGGGTCTGAAGGTTATCAGGATGGTGGGTTACCCTTGTTCGTGATGGGTGCGAGCCATACGGGACGAAGCACAGCTGATCCAGCTGAGTTATATCAAAGCCGGTTGAGACAACTCGAACGCCTCCAAGCCGACGATCGAAAGCAAGAGAGAAGGCTCGGTTACGTAAAAGTCGCCATTGCGTTTGTCACCATCCTGTCTGCAATCGTACTGCTCTATTACACAAGAATGCTCTGGATGTTACTGCTGCCTGCGGCAGTGTTTGTGTATCTTGCAGTGTTGCATGAGAACAGGCTTCAGGCGATTCGTGGAAGGGCGCGATCGATCGAGTTCTTTGAGCGTGGTCTCGCGCGCATCAATGATCAGTGGATTGGTAAGGGAGAGACAGGAGACCGGTTCCTCGATCCGTCACATCCGTATGCGCGCGATCTCGATCTGTTCGGACCGGCGTCTCTCTTCGAGTTACTCTGTACGGCGCGCACCAGAGCAGGTGAGGAGACACTGGCCCATTGGCTCCTGAGCCCTTCGCCTGCTGATGAGATTCGCGCGCGCCATGGCGCTGTCCAGGAACTCTCAGCCGAAGTGAAGCTTCGCGAGGAACTCTTTTGTCTCGGCGAGACTGTTCGGGCCAGCGTGCATCCTGAGGCTCTGGCAGAGTGGGGCGAACGCAAGCCGAGTTTGAGCAGCCGGAAGATCCAAATCACGACGACTGTGCTCGCGCTGCTCTGGATTGCAGCGATCGTGAGTTGGGCGGTATTCGGTTTGGGCACGCTGGCACTGGCGCTTTCCGCGCTGAACCTCGCATGGTCGCACCGCATTCACGCGCGGTGGGACGAAGCTGCGGACAAGATTGAGGAAGCGACGCACGATCTTGATGTTCTTACGGGCGTTCTTCGTCTGATCGATCATGGGCAGTTTCGCGCCGAGAACTTGAGGGCCATCCAGGGACGTCTCAAGCACGCGGACTTTGTGCCGTCTCAGGCGATTCGCAGGCTGGATCGGATCGTCGGCTATCTCGAGTCACGTCGCAATCCTGCGATGCGCTTGTTGGACGTGCTGACTTTCTGGAGCGCGCAGTGCGTATTTCGCGCAGAGAAGTGGCAGGAGAAATTCGGTCCGCACATTGGGACGTGGCTATCTGCTGTCGGTGGGTTTGAAGCGTTGAGCTCGCTGGCTGGATATGCATTCGAGCATCCCGACGATGTTTTTCCTGAGTTGGTTGCGGATGGTCCGTTGTTCAATGCCACACAGATGACGCACCCGCTTTTGCCCGCAAAGAGCGCAGTTTGCAACGATGTCAAGCTCGGGGACGGTCTTCAGTTGATCGTGCTGAGCGGCCCGAATATGGCGGGCAAGAGCACGTTCATTCGTAGCATGGGCGTGAATGCAGTTCTGGCACAGTGCGGGGCACCGGTGCGGGCGACCTCGTTGAAAATCTCTCAGCTCGCAGTTGCGGCCTCGATATGCGTACTCGATTCGCTGTCTGGGGGAACTTCGCGTTTCTATGCGGAGATTCGCAGGCTCAAGGTTGCGGAAGATCTGGCGGCGGGTGAAGTGCCCGTGCTATTTCTAATGGACGAGCTGCTTTCAGGTACAAATTCGCATGATCGGCTTGAAGGGACGCGGTTGATTGTGCGGAGCCTGATGGATCGCGGAGCCATCGGAATCGTGAGCACGCATGATCTGGCGCTTGCCGAAATTCCCAATACACTGCCTGGGCGTGCCGTGAATTATCATTTTGAGGATCGCCTCCAAACCGGAAAGCTTGTTTTCGACTACACGCTAAAACCGGGCGTGGTAAAGACGAGCAACGCACTGGAGTTGATGAGATCGATAGGACTTGGCGCCGTGCGGGAGCGTCGTTAAGCTTCCCACCAGTCGAACATCGACATGCGGGGATAATAGAGGCCGGCCCGAATTGGTATAGCTGCGCCGTGCAAATTGCGAAGAACCGTTGCATACGTCTGGAGCTGAGGGGCAAAGGTCTTGCGCAGTTCAGGAACAGTGGATGCGTCAAGATTGTCAACGTGAGCAGTCTTGTAATCGATGACCCAGAGTGCCTCGTCGCCTGCTTCCAGCGGAGTGAGTCCGGCACGGAAGATCCGATCGACTCGAATTTGGTGGAGATTGCCGGAGATTATGCCCGTCCACGCGGCTTCTGTGGCGGCTTCGACATGAGGAGACAATATCCATTGTCCGTGCATGTTGTGCGAAGCCTGAATCACTGAATCGAATGCGCGCGCGGCGACCTTTTCAGCGTCGTCCGCCGGAATTCCTGAGGTCCGGATTGAAGCGACAATGCGAGGACGCATCTGCTCAAGCGCCGACCGGCAGGCGGCCCAGTTCAATGTGATGCGAAGGCGGCTAAGGTGCTCCAGAAGCTTGTGAACCGCGTTGCCCAGAATCCGGGAGTGGTGGCCGCCTTCATGACGAGCGTAGCCATGCGGTTCGCCGAGGCCGAGAATCGCGGGGGGTGCAGTCCGGCTGATCGTTTCTCCTGTTTCGGGTTCAAAACCAGCGGGCAGACGACGGATGATCGTGGGTATTGCCGATGATGGCATTTCGATAACCTCACCGGCTGCAAGGGACCGAATCGTACCCCCTTGAGCCGAGGGCGAGGATGATTGTGTTGTCTTGTTCCACTTTTCGAAACGCGTCCGGACCTCATCTTCAAGCGCAGGCCAAGCCGTAGCGAGCAGGCAGTTTGAGGATTCAATGAGGCGCTTAGTTCCATCGGCTTCGATCTTGTAAGCAGGTTGGGCGAAGAGATGCAACTCATCGCGGGTGCGAGTAGCAGCCACATAAAGGATGCGGCGCATTTCTTGTGTTTCGCGGTCGCGGCGAGCGTGATCGACCCAGCGCTTCGCACTGCCGGGATCCGTTCCCTTGTATTGTAGGGGAGCGACAAGAAATTCTGTCAGCTCACCCTCGGGTCCGGGTTCCGGCAATCCGCGCTCAAGCCACGAGAGAAGTTCGATTGATCCGCGTCCGCCCTGCGCCTGGAGATCGGGAACGATTACAACTTCAAACTCGAGCCCCTTTGATTTGTGAATCGTCATCAGCTGAACGCCGTAGTCGCCGCTGGCTCCGGGATCCGGCATCGCACACAATTCTTCGAGCGCAGCGTTGAGACCGGGACCGAAGATATCCTGTTCGCCCTTTGGGAGGCGATCGAGGAGCCTCCAGAAGAGATCGAGGTTGGCACGGCTCGCATCGTCAATGCAATGATTGCCGCCGATTACGCGCCATATCTGTTGGATCAGTGTCCCGATGGAAGCTGTGGGGACGACGGTGCGCAGATGTGCGAGCGAAGCAAATGCGCTGAGGACGCGCTCGACAGCTTTGCGCGAATCCGCGGAAAGCAGGTGCAGGCGTTCGCGGATTTGCTCCGGGACCGGGGCAGAGATCGGCCCGGCTCCGTCGGTTCCAGCAAGGGAGTGCAGTTCTGCGAGAGTGAGGCCACACCACTGAGCACGGAGCACACCAAGCCACGCGACGCGGTCTTGCGGATTGAAGAGCCCACGGGTGAGGGCGACAGCATCGATGATTTCAGGGCGGTCGCGCAGGCCTTCCAGTTCAACGGCGCGGAAGGGAACTCCTGCTTCACGCAAGGCCAGTGCGATTGGCGTAAGTGCCGTGCGTGCGCGTCCCAGAACCGCGATTCGATACTTCCTGCCCGCGACCCCGGCTACCTTGATGCGATCAACATGGCTGCCAATCAGTGTAACGATGTCGCGGAGTTGTGAAGTGCGGGTGGCCTCGCGTTGCGCGGCAATCTCCTGCCTTATGCGGTTAGCGTCGGGACCGGTCGAATTACCCGTCTTCACTTGAGGAATGAAGGCAAGATGCAGATTGAACCGGGATGCGGCGCCCGCAACGGCAGTGCGCGCCGGCTTTGCCTCTGCGAACTGGATTCCGCTGCCGTCGGGAACCGCAAAGACTCGGGAGAAGACGTCATTTAGTTTCGAGACGAGCACCGGCTCTGTGCGGAAGTTTGCGGAGAGCCCGACGGGGTCAAGGGGAAACGATTCTGCGCCGTTCAATTCGAATCCCAGAGCCTTCACTCGCCCGAAGAGCTCAGCTTCAGCGTCGCGGAAGAAGTAGATGGACTGCATAGGGTCGCCGACGACAAAAACAGACCGGCCGGCCTGATCTGGCCATGCCTCGATGAGCGCTGTGATGAATTCGTGCTGGCGACGGCTGGTGTCCTGGAACTCATCGACGAGAAGGTGATGAATGTCGTCGGCCACAATCTGCGCCGCATCGCTTGGCAAGTTGTCTTCACCACGGAGGACCTGTTTTGCGACCTGCGCGACTTCAACGAAGTCGACGGCGCCGGCTTCCGCAAAGACTGTTTTGAGTTCGGCGGCGGCATGCCGGAGGAGAACGAAAATGGCGCGAATGATTTGCCAGTCTTCCTCGCTGTATTGTGCCGGGGGGAGTTTGCGCACGACGGAAAGGGCATCTTCCAACCCCGGGGCCTCGGCGAGCCTTCCAAGTAAGTCTTCCATGCGAAGCTTCTCGTCGAGGTGTTCTCTGGGAAACCCGAGACGCGCATCGATCTTCTGGCGCATCTCGCCCTCATTCGTCAGCAGCAGGTTGGCGAGGCAAACATATGCACCTCGCGCCTCTTCCAGTGATTCGTGATCGGCATGCGGCCCAACGGGGAAGCCGGCGAGTTCGGCCAAACCCCGATATTTGTCTCCTGCTCCATGTTCACAGGCAAACTGCGCCAGTTCGTGAGCCTCAGCGCGGTCGCCCGCCGTCATCAGTTCTTCCAACCTGACAAGTGCATTGCTGACGGCATTGGCCATCGGACGTTCCAGTCTCTCTCGTAGAGCATTTGGGTCTTGTTCATGCCGCAGGACAAAATCGAGCATCCAGCGGTCGCGCTGGCCAAGCATTTTTACCAGTAGCTGCTCAAGCTCCTTCCAGCCGTTATCTCTCCACAAGAGAAGGTCTTTAATGGCGGAGCTCAGAGTGGGGTAGGCAGGGTCTCCAAGCTTCTCAAGCGTTGCGTGTGCTGCCTGCGCGTACAACTCAGCGGGTCGTTCGTTGATCTGCAGATTGTTGCCAATGCCGGAATGGATGGGTTGCTGGATCGCGAGGTCGCGGCAGAACGAGTCGATTGTGGAGATCCGAAGCTGCGAAGATAATTCAACCAAACGCCAGTTGAGTTCCTCAGAATGCTCCAGGGCCCGCGCGGCGAGTTCCTCCATTGAGCCGGGATCGTGCGATTGAGCAGGGGAGGGATTTAGGGAAGAACGTCGAGCGGCGTTCTCGAGTTCGTCGAGGATACGATGCCGCATTTCGGCTGCAGCTGCTCGTGTAAATGTGATTGCTACGACCTGCCTGGGATCATTCACCTCCGCAAGCAGGCGCAGAAACCGCCTTGTCAGCAGATCTGTTTTTCCCGAACCGGCAGGCGCCTGTACGATGACCGAACGGCCTGGATCGAGCGCGAGGGTTCGCTGGTCCTGGTCGGGCGGCGCCGGAAGAATGAGACTAATCTTCGATGGCATCGTGTGGCTCGAGTTCTTCCTGTTCGAAGCGGGACCGGTTTTCAGGTTCCTGAATGCGGCATACCGCTTGCAGGCCGCAACGTTCGCAAGTCTTGGGGTAGTCGCGCGGGTTCACATCGGCGCGGCCGTGAATGAAATCCTTTGCCAGTCCTTCTATGTAGTCTTTCCAGTCGGACTCTTCGGCCGCTGTAAGCCTCCGTTTTACAAGCGAGCTATTGCTTTTCAGGTCGGCGATGAGCGTCTCCCTTGCCTCAGCGACGCGGCCTGCGAAACAGGTGTTGCCGGTGCGAACGCGGGCGAAAACCAGTCCACCGCTTGCCGGCCCCCCATAGCTCTCGAAGAGAGATGGCTGGAGCGGCGCGAGCCCAAACAGTTTATAGACTGGCAACTGGATATCGTCGGGACGCGGCAAGTCCCATGTTTTTGGGTCGAGGGTGCCGGTCTTGTAATCTAGGACAAGCTGGGAGCCATCATGAAGGTGGTCAACCCGGTCGAGGCGAAGATTCATCGTGAGCCCTGCGAGAGTGATCGCACTCTTTGCTTCTGTTGCTTCGACCGAGAACGGAATGCGCGTCTTTTCGAACTGCAGCCATTCGGCTACCAGCCGGACGAGGCGGGTTTCTTCGAGCTCCAGATACATAGCGGGCATCTGTTCTCGAATCTGCGCAGGCACAGCTGATTGCATTACCGGCTTAACGTGTTTGCGGACGAAGGCCGGCAGATTCGCATCCGCTATCGCAACCAGATCGCGATGAGTTTTGATTCCGGAGCGATGGCCGCACCAGACGGAGCGTAAAACGTCGTGCAGGATTTGACCGCGCCGCCTGGCGCTGAGTCCGGATTCCGCTGCTTCCCATGATTGAGCTCCGAGGCGCGCGGTAGCGAATGCCTTGAAGGGACATTGAGATTGAAAGGAGAGGATCGCCGAACCGCCATGCAGGTGTCCGCCGGGATAAGGCACTCGGCTGAAATCTTCAATCAAGGTCGCTGCAGGTTGATCATGCGGAGGCGGAACAAGTGAAGGAGGCATCGCCTGTGGAGTCGCGATTTGCTTGACGAGTCGCGACGGACGGGAGTCCACGTCCTCCCGCTGCAAGGCGAAGGTGAAATGAACGAGCGGTGCCGATGCCAGTAAGCGCTTGGTAATGGCGGCTGAGAAATCCCAGTCTTGCTGGTGCGACGAATGAGGCATACCGAACTGGCGCTGGACGTAAAGGGGCAGGAACGGATGGGTCGATGCGACAGCAGGCCAGGAGTCTTCGTCTGCACCGAGGAACCAGATTGCATCGGCGCTGAGACCGGCGGACTCTGCAGGCCCGGCAATCTGAATGGGGGCGTCAATTGACTGCGGCGCGAAGACGGTCTCCTCGACGGCATGCTGCAGGTCTGCGAGGAAGTAGTTCCAGGAGATGCGCCGTCCATCGAAGCCGAGTGATCCGGCCTTATCCAGAGCCTGTGTCCAGCGTCGCTGCGACTGAAACTCGATGCTCGTCTGTGGCATCGAGCCAAGCCAGCCGATGGTTCCGAGCAAATGCGGAGCCGTATCGGCCCACCCGATCGGATTCAGCTTTTGAGGTGATTCCTTCAGCGTCCTCTGAGCGGCGATCATGCGACGCGTCCAATCGCGAGGCAGCATGGGGGAGATGGAAGCCTGGTTCAGGAAGTCCTCGAGCAACCACTGTGGACGTTGCTGGTCTTTGCGGCGCAGTGTCCGCATCGAGGTTTGTAGAGCGGCCAATTCATCGGGAGCGGCGGAGAGATTGCATGCGAATAGCCAGTCCAGCTCCGTCTCACTGATTGGCCCATGCAGCCATCGGAGCAGGAGGAGAGCAGATCGGCCGAATGGCGTCTGCCCAAGCGAGATTCCAAGGGAAAACTCAAACGCGGGTGTTTCGCCCGGAAAACTGAAACGCAAAAAGGCGCGCTCAATTTCACCGCGTTGTTCGGCCTGATCCTGCGTAATGACGAGCAGACGAACATCCGGTTTCTCCGAAATTTGCCGGTGGCACCACGATGCGCACGCCTCCAGCTCAGTCTGAACATCACGTGCGGAATAGAACTGAGCTTGCGGGGATGATGTTTCCGGCTCGAACAGTTGCCATTCGCCCCAGACATCGAATAGGTTACGCTGGATTGGAAGAATGCGATCGAAGCCCGCCAGGCGCAGCGCTGGGCGAGGACCGGGCTGATTCCGCAGCAGCGGAGTCAGTTCGAGAGGCACCCGGCTGGCGCTGATTAAATCGGCTTTGCGGCATCGTCTGTTGAAATCTGAGAGCCAGCGACTGAATTCACCGGCATCCTGATCCCATGCGACTCGCGCCTCGTCTCGCAGCAGAGGGGGCTCATACGAACAGATCAGTTCATGTGCCTCCATCGCCATCGTTGCCAGGCGGCGAACCGAGGAGGGGAGCGCAGTGGGAAGATGCTGTTCGTCGTGGACGATGTCAGACCAGATTGCGAGTTCCTGAGTAGGATTGAGCAGCAGCCGACCGTCATCGTTGCGGTCTTCCCATGCGCTTCGGGCGAAGCTCTTCCAATCGAGAACTTTCGGAGCCGACCACGCCAGGAGGCCCTCAGCCCGACGCCGCCGATGGAAGTCAGCCTGGATGGCTCGCGCAGCACGGTCACTCGAGGTGACCACAACTCCGCCGTCGCGCATCCATGCGTCGAGACTGGCCCCTGGTTGAGTGCTCATACCTGCGTTATACGCCGTTTTGTGGGAGGTGTTCTCTGTGGGAAACGGGACGCGACTTAGCGGTACAGGGCCGAGACCATGCCGAACTTACGGGTTGTAAACTGAGGTGTGATAAGGAAATGGCTCGTTTTCGCACTTATGGCTGTGATGGTGGGCGGCTGTCGCCAGCAGCAGCAGAACGCATCGAGCGCCAATGTCGATTCCTCATACAAGGTTTACAAGTTGCGCGGTAAGGTCGTTGCGACGAGTCCGTCGACAGGCGAAGTCACACTCAATCATGAAGCGATCCCCGGTTTCATGGAGGCGATGACCATGCCTTATAAACTGAAGGATCCGAATATTGTGAGCGAGCTGCACCCGGGCGATGTAATTACGGCCGATGTGCTGGTCTCACAAAAGTCAGACGCGAACATCTTCCTGGATCACATCGTGGTCGTAGCCCAGGGGCGGGCAGACTACAAACCGGCGACGATCTATCACGTGCCTGCTCCGGGCGATGCAATCCCCGACTTCAAATTGCGTAACCAGGATGGGCGCGTCATTCATTTGAATCAGTTTCGGGGGAAGGACCTGCTGATCACATTTCTTTACACACGATGTCCGCTGCCGAATTTCTGTCCCCTTGTGACTCGCAACTTCGCACGAATCGAGAGAGACCTTTCGGCGGACCCGCACGTGAGAGGGAAGACGCATCTGATTTGTGTAAGTTTCGATCCGGAGCACGATACACCTGAACGGCTGAAAGCATACGGGGAGCAATACATTGGGAGCGACACGAAGTCGGCGTTTGCAAACTGGGACTTCGCGGTTGCGGACAAGCCCGTGCTCATGGAGATGGCGAAGTTCTTCGATGTCGGAATCACGAACGAGCCAGATCAGACTATTACGCATACGCTTTCGACTACGCTTGTCGGGCGAGACGGGAAAGTGATTAAGTTCTATCCGGGAAATGAGTGGACGCCGGATGAGGTGGTCGGAGATGTAAAACAGTCGCTAGGTACCTGAGCTGTTTACCCGAGGGTAAGAACGAAGAGAGTGATGTTGCGACATAAAGGAGCTGAGTAGAAATGTCTGAAGGTCTGAACATTCGCAAAGACGGAGATCTCGATTTTCTTTCGCTTGGTGCGCTTGTGCACCGACTCGATCCCGGAATCATTCCGTTTCGCAAAGCGACAGAGTGCCAGATTCACGTGAGCGGAGGCGAGTTTAATGTCGCGGCGAATCTCTCCAACTGCTTCGGCCTGAAGACCGCGATCGTGTCTGCAATGTCGGATTACCCGATTGGCGATCTTATCGCGGAACGCGTTCTCGCAATGGGTGTCAAGCCCATCTACAAGCACTTCAAACACAATGGCGTGACCGGTCCGAACATGGCCACCGTGTACAGCGATCGCGGATTCGGCCTCCGAGGACCTGTGGTTTTCTACAACCGAGCGAATGAAGCCGCGGCCCAGTTAAAGCCGGGGGATTTCGACTGGAAGTCAATTTTCGCGAGAGGCGTGCGCTGGGTCCACTGTGGCGGTATCTTTGCGGCTCTTTCAGCAACGACGGCAGAACTTGCGGCAGAACTGATGCGCGAGGCGAAGGCCGCGGGCGCTGTAACTTCTTTTGATTTGAACTTCCGCGAAAAGCTATGGAAAATCCATGGCGGAGATACGCACGCGGTGGAGACGATCAACAAGATCGTCGAAAACGTCGACGTTCTGGTTGGGAACGAAGAGGATCTGCAAAAGGGACTTGGAATTCCCGGTCCTGAAGTAGCAGCAAAGTCGAAGCTCGATCCGAGCGTTTTTTTCGGCATGATGGACAACGTTGCCAAGAAGCTGCCCAACGTAAAGATTGTTGCGACTACGCTGCGTGAAGTCCATTCGACGAGCCGGCATAGCTGGAGCGCTGTGGCGTGGATTGAAGGAACAACCTACAACGCGCCCACGGCCGATCTTCAGATCCTAGATCGTGTCGGTGGAGGAGACGGTTTTGCCGCCGGCTTCATATATGGACTGCTGACCGGCGAGGCGCCGGAAGCGGCACTGAAACTGGGTTGGGCGCATGGGGCATTGCTGACGACATTCCCCGGCGATACGACGATGGCGACAGTAGACCAGGTGAGGGCGTTCGCTGAGGGCGGATCGGCGCGTATTCAGCGCTAAGTTCGTCAATTTCTCGGAATCGAGCAGTCAGGCTAGCGCATCCTTCATGCTGATATCCTTTCGTCAGCCTCAAGGAGCGGCTGTGCTTGGCAAAGCTAACGGTAGTATTTGCAATTCTGCTGATTGCGCTTGGTTTGGCGGGCTACTTCGGCACCGGTGCACAACATGCCACCGCGCTCATTCCGACGTGGTTCGGTGCAGTGTTGGGCATGTGCGGGCTGCTGGCCATGAGTCCTGACGAGGGGCGGCGCAAGCTTTTCATGCACGTCAACGTCACTCTTGGCCTGTTGGGATTCATCGCCGTCGGAATCGAGTCGATTCGGGGTTATCTCCATGCGAAGAATTCGGGCATGCAGCCGGATATGATTGCACTGGCCTCGAAGCTGACGATGACCGGCTTGCTCCTAATCTACGTAATCCTCTGTGTCCGATCGTTCATCGCCGCGAGGCGAGCGAGGCAGGTCTAGCAGATGGGAACAATGCGGGGCCACGGAATGGGTTTGAGCGGGGGAGCAGAACGATCTCCGCGGGGAGGAAGCGCGCGCGCAAAGGCGGCCGATCTTCCCAAGCGAAAGCCGAATCTGAAGAAGCTCTGGCCGGAGATCCGCACCCTAATTGTGCCGCGCAAGGGATTGCTTGTTGCCGGAATGTGCTTGATGGGCATCAACCGCCTGGCGGGGCTCGTAATGCCCTACACATCGAAGCCACTGCTTGACAAGGTGCTTAATTCCAACCATCCTCAGCCGAATCTGCTGCCCATGTACATCGGCTTGGTCTTCGGCGCAATGGTGGTGCAGGCGATTACGTCCTTCTCTCTCACACAATTACTTTCCAAGGCCGGACAGAGACTCATTGCCGAGATGCGGCGGCAGGTGCAGCGCCACGTTGGACTGCTGTCCGTTTCTTACTACGATGAGAACCGAACAGGGACCCTTGTTGCCCGGATCATGAGCGACGTCGAAGGCGTCCGCAATCTCGTCGGGACCGGATTGGTGGAATTTGTAGGTGGCATACTGACGGCGGGATTGGTTTTTATCTACCTGATGTACCTGAGCCCGGCCGTGACGCTGACTGTGTTTGGCGTACTTGGTGTTTTCGTTTTCATTCTGCAATACGGGTTCAAGACCATCCGGCCCATCTTCCGCGAGCGCGCAAAAATTAATGCCGAAGTTACGGGGCGGCTGACGGAGTCTCTCGGCGGTGTGCGGGTGATCAAGGGCTACCATGCCGAGGATCGCGAGTCCACGGTCTTCTCGGGCGGCGTGGAGCGGCTGCTGCAGAACGTAATGAAGTCGCTGACCATGACCAGCGTGCTCTCCGCAGCCTCGACGACAATGCTCGGTATCGTCTCCGGACTGGTGATGTGGATGGGTGGGCACCGCGTTCTGGGAAATACCTGGACGACAGGCGCGTACTTCCAATACAACCTGTTTCTGGCATTCATGATCGCTCCCGTTTTCCAGGTCGTGAACATCGGGACACAGCTCACAGAAGCGTTCGCCGGGCTCGATCGCACCGGCGAGATCATGGCGGAACTCGAAGAGAACCAGGACCCTCGAAGAAAGGCAAAGATGCCGCCCATTGACGGCAAGGTCCGCTTCGAGAATGTGGAGTTCGCCTACGAGATCGACAAGCCCGTCCTTCACGGCATCAGCTTTGAAGCCGAGCCCGGAACTGTGACAGCGCTTGTTGGTTCATCCGGATCGGGAAAATCCACGATCATCAGTCTTCTCTGCGCATTTCACACGCCCACGAGTGGAAGCGTCCTGGTGGATGGTATTGATCTGGCTGGAGTCGATCTAAACACATATCGCTCCCAGCTTGGCGTTGTGTTGCAGGACTCGTTTCTCTTCGATGGATCGATCCGGGAAAACGTGATGTTCTCTCGTCCTGAAGCGACCGAGGAGCGGTTTCTATTTGCCTGCCGGACGGCGCGCGTCGATGAGTTTGCGGAGCGCTTCCCTGAGGGTTACGACACGATCGTGGGCGAGCGCGGAGTGAAGCTGTCAGGCGGCCAGCGGCAGCGTCTTTCGATCGCCCGTGCGCTGCTTGCAGAGCCTCGCATTCTGATCCTCGACGAGGCGACAAGTTCACTTGACTCGGAGTCGGAAGCGATGATTCAGGCCGGGCTCGCCCGCCTGATGGAGGGGCGGACCACCTTTGTCATTGCTCACCGGCTTTCAACCATTCGACGCGCGAACCAGATCCTGGTTGTGGAGCAGGGAAGGATTGTGGAGCGCGGCAATCATGGCGAGCTGTTCGCTCTGGGGGGCCGTTACTACGACCTCTACACGCGCCAGCATGGCCTTGAGGAGAACCTGTTCCTGGCGCCCGGCGAAGGTGATGAGGTGCCCGCCTGAGCGAAACTCGCTCCCTCAGGGCATCTGAACCCCTCGCCGCAGCAGGACTTAAGCGTCTCATTTGTTGGGAGTTCCGTCCCATTTTCTTGACTGTTGGTCCCATATCCTGAGAAACTGGTCCTGTACTTATTGACGGAATAGAGGACCAGAATGCGAGACTCAGCCCCTCAGGGGACTTATAAGGTTCAGGCACTTGATCGGGCCTTTGCTGTACTTGATCTACTTGGCGAAAGCGAGGTCCCTTTGGGACTGGCGCAGGTAGCATCATCGCTGCAACTTCACAAGAGCACGGCGCACCGCTTCCTGATGGTGCTGGAGCGCCATCGCATGGTTGAGCGGACCACGAACGGCAAGTTCCGCCTCGGTTTGCGCCTGTTCGACTTCGGAAACCGTGCGATTGAGCAATACGACCTGCGCGAGCGCGCCCAACCCCATCTTCGCCGACTAGTATCGGAAACTGAGGAGACCGCGCACCTGTGCATTCTTGAGCAGGCGCGTGTCATCTACATCGACAAAATTGAACCGGCTCGTTCGGTGCGCATGATTACGCGGATCGGCTCCAGTAATCCCATCCACTGCACGTCGGTGGGAAAGGCGATGCTGGCTTTCCTTCCTGAGGACCGAATCAACGATATTATTCGGCGAACCAGGTTTGAGAAGTTTACTCATCGCACAATCGCTTCGGCGGAGGCGTTACGCGCGGAGATCGAGAAGACTCGCCGTCGCGGCTACGCAGTTGATGACGAGGAGTTGGAAGAGGGGCTTCGCTGTATTGCGGTTCCGTTGCTGGACGCACAACGGCAGCCTGTGGCTGCAGTCAGTGTGTCAGGACCATCGTTCCGGGTTACCGCGCAGAAGCTACCGTCCATTGCGAATCACCTGCTGCAATGTGTCCGCGGCATCTCGATGGATATGGGTTTTACGGCGGCCGCGCGGAGCAACCGCCCGGCGCAGGCTTGGACAGCCTGATAAAGCGAAATCTCACATGTTTGCCGAATCTCCGGCGCAGCCGAGGAGGTGCGCTGGAGCATTATCTAACGTTCGCTAAAAGCGATGCTCGTCCAAAAGCCATTCCTCTATCGAGTATTCAGAACACAGTCGTCCACTTGGTTTGGGACCCCTGATTTTTGATACACTCATTGATGTTGCGCACCGTGATGAGTGCTTTTTTGTGCGGTTTTGGATGTGTGGTTCTGCACATCGGCGAGCGCAGCAGGTTCAACGGGTTTTCTCCGGGGACGTAGCTCAGTTGGTTAGAGCGCTGCCTTCTAACCGGCTACCTTTGGAATCAGCACTATAACTCCTTGGTGTCCAGTTTGGTGTCCATTTTGACCCAACTTTGATAGGCTATGAAGCCTCAGAGGAGGATCGATGAATGCCTGCTCCGAAGCCTCGCGGAACTCCCCGCAACGCTCCCGAATATGCGGATCGCGTCAACCTCATCAAGAAGATTAAAGTCGGAGGCGCTTGGCGTTTTGCGCCCGTTGTTCCCGAATCGAACGGCCGCCTCAAGGATAAGGTACGTGTCAACGGCGCGGTCGAAGTCCACACCGAAGGCGCCTATTACATCGAGTGGCGCGAGCGCGGGAAACGATGCCGCGTCTCCGTCTCCCGCGAGGACGCCGTTGACCGGGCTCGCCGCAAAGCGGTCGAGTTGCGCGCCGTCCGCGACGGTCTCATCGCCGCACCGGAGCCCGAACCC
>DATNFD010000169.1:0-32935 GCA_035606555.1 Occallatibacter sp. | reverse complement strand
TCGGCTTGATCTGCACGGCGGCGGCCGTGATCGCCAGCCCGGGGGTGGCGTGGTTCTTCCATGATCGGCGGCTGGTTCAACTCACGATAGGCGCGAGTGTGTCCCTCATGCTCGGGAGCCTTACTGCCGTGCCAAGCGGTTTGTTGAACAGGCGACTGCAATTCCGCGGATTGGCATTCTCAGATGCATTGGCAGCGCTCTTTGGACTTATGTGCGCTATTGTTGCGGCCCTCCTCGGAGCGGGCTACTGGTCACTGATCCTCTCGACGGTGGCGACGAGCCTGGCTACGGTTGTCGGCTACTGGACATTCGCGCGATGGCGCCCGAGCCGTCCGACAAGTCGAACTGTTGACAGGGGGATTGGATCCTTCGGCGCAAATCTCACGGGTTTTACATTTGTCAGCTACTTCGCCCGGAATCTCGACAACGTGCTGATCGGTAGAAAGCTGGGGACCATTGAACTGGGCTTCTACGATCGCGCATTTAAATTGCTCAGCTTTCCCATTCAAAACATCAACGGACCTTTGTACAGTGTCATGACTCCGTTGCTCAGCCGCGTGCAGGATGACGCGGAAAGGTTTCGAGCCATGTTTCTGCGTAGTGCTGGGCAACTAACGCTTTTCCTGGTGCCGGCGATGGCGGCGCTTGTCGCGGTTTCACGGGAAGCGGTCGTTCTGGTGTTCGGCCCCCGGTGGGAACCTGTTGCCCCGATTTTCTTCTTCCTGGGGATTGTGGGAATGGTCCAGCCTCTCACGAACGCGACGGGCTGGATACTGATTGCGCGAGGACGTACAGACGTGATGCTGCGGCTCGGCATCGTGACTTCAGCGATCACGGTTGGATCGTTCTTCGTGGGTCTATACCTGGGCGGTGCAGTTGGTTTGGCTGCGACGTATGCGTTTGCGGAATGCTTGCTGAAGGCGCCGATTCAATACGGCGTGCTGCACCGTGTAGGCCCGGTCAGGTTTGGGGACCTCTGCTGGCTGCAGGTTCCTCTGCTTGTGGCTGCGGTGTCCACAATAGCATTCGTGAAGTTGGTGCTACGGGGAGCGGTGGGCATCGACGGATTGCCGCTGATTGCGGCGGCAGTGGCGACCTCGTATGTTTTCGCCATTCTCGTGACCGTAGCACGGCCGTCGGGCAGGACGGTTCTGATGGAAAGCCGCACGCTTCTGCAACGGCTGGTGGGTGTTTGAGGGTACCGCCGGGCTGACAGGAGTTGCCACCGATTCGGTGTCGAATGGCGGGATTGCCGTTATCATGGAGGCAGTGCGGAAGTGGTGAAATGGCAAACACACTAGCCTTAGGAGCTAGCGCCGAAAGGCTTAGGGGTTCAAGTCCCCTCTTCCGCACCATGCGCACCCAGGCATGGCCCACGTGTCCCGTCCGGACCTTGTAAGCTGTAGGAACTATGCCTCCTACCCCGCAACAGCCTCAGATGAATGTCGTTCAGACACCGGACTACCGGGAGTCGTATGCGAACAGCGTGCAGGTGCGCGTGAGCGTTTGGGACTTTTCCCTGGTATTCGGGCTTGCTTCCAGCGACAGCCCTGACCAGGTGAACATCCGGAATCACCAGGCCATCTTTCTGAGTCCGCAACAGGCGAAGGCGCTCTGGAATGTACTTGGACAGAATCTCTCGCAGTACGAGCAGGCGTTCGGGACGCTCAATCTCGAGCCGCAGAACGTGAACTTCCCGCAGGGACCCGTCAATTAGGCTTGGGGAGCCCATATCGTTGCTGAGAACGAACCGGCATGATGCTGTCTACCTTGGATGTATGCGGCTGCCTGAAGATTTGAGATGAGAAAGCAATCGCGCCTGAAAGAGATCTTCGAGCCGCGTCTGGATGCGCCATTTCCGCTCTGGATGATTTTCCCCGTCATTTTCGCGGCGCTCTATGCCAGCCACTTTTCGCTTCTGCGCTTGCCCTATTACTGGGATGAGGCCGGTTACTACATTCCGGCAGCATGGGACTTCTTCCGAACCGGGTCGCTGATTCCGACGACAACGCTCTCCAATGCTCACCCGCCGCTGCCGAGTGTGTACCTGGCGCTGTGGTGGAAGCTTTCCGGCTACTACCCGGAAGTGACGCGCGAGGCAGTGCTCATCGTTGCGTCGTTTGGATTGCTGGGAGTTTGGAGGCTGGCGCAGCGGGTGGCCGGCTCGGGCGCAGTCGCGTTTTGGACAGTTACGCTTACTGCGCTTTATCCGGTGTGGTTTGCGCAGAGCACGCTGGCTCAGGCGGATATCTTTGCCGCTGCGTTTTCTCTTTGGGGGCTGGTCTACAGCATGCCGGACGGGGATCGGCGACCTGCACTTGCGATGCTGTACTTTACGGCGGCTGTGCTCTCGAAGGAGACGGCGATTGCCATCCCGGTCACGCTGGCGATGACTTTCGCAGTGGAGGGATTTCGCTGCGCGCCGCCCGAGCGAGTACACCGGTGGAAGGAGGCGGCGTGGCTCACGGCATGTGCGCTGCCGCTGCTGGGGTGGTACGGCTGGCATTACGCGAAAACTGGATTCGTTTTTGGAAATCCAGAATTTCTCAAATACAACGCGGGAGCAAATCTTTCTCCACTACGCTTTTTCGCGGCTTTCGGTCATCGCACTCTGCACCTGACAGCACACATGAACATGTTCGTGCCTGTTCTGTTGACGATCGCGGCGCTGATGCTGAATCCTCGACTCGACCGGGATGGCCGTGAAAGGTCGCGCATCAGTAATCGCGTGCTCTGGTGCATTTTCTTTGTGCTTCTCGTGAATGCACTGCTGTTCAGCGTTCTTGGTGGAGCTCTGCTGACGCGGTATCTGCTTCCGATGTATCCATTGGTGCTATTGATCGCAGTCTCGACCTTCTCGCACCGCGTTCCGTACTGGCACTCGCTAGCAGTTCTTTCGGCTTCTGCATTCATTGCAGGACTATTCATCAACCCTCCCTATCGTTTTGCGCCTGAAGACAATCTGGAATACGCACGAGTGATCCGGCTGCACATGGCCGGCATCGCACAATTGACCAGGCACTACTCGGGATCTACGGTGCTGACGGCGTGGCCGGTTGCCGATGAACTGACAAAGCCGGAACTCGGGTACGTGAAGACTCCGTACCAGGTGTACCGGCTGGAGAACTTTACGCAGGAGCAAATCGATAAGGCGGCGGACGATCCGGGTAGCTACTCGTCGGCGCTGGTTTTCTCGACGAAGTACGATCCGTCGTCTCCACTTCTCAGCCTTGGGCCGAGGAGCCAGGCGCTCGATGAACGCTATTTCGGGCTGCATCACGATATGGCTCCGGAGGCTATCGCGCTGCAACTGCACGGATCGCTGGTCTGGAAGCGCGAGGATCACAATCAATGGATTGCACTGCTTCGATTCAACCGGCGGTTTGAGGCGCGGGTGCAGGTGCCTCAGTCTGTACGCTAGAGCCAGGGATTGGCTGCGGCCTCACTGCGGAACAATAACAAAACACCTATAATCGGGCTTTAGTGGCCTATATTCTGACATTCCGTGGTGGGGTTCGGCGGGCGCGCGCAATTCTCTCACTTGTGTGGATGCTGGCTGTTGCCGGAGTGCTTAATCTGCAAGGACAGACGATGCCGTCTGAAGCAGCCAATGCAGGCAAGAACAGAATTCTTCTCGTGTTGCCGTTCGATAACGGCACGGGCCAGTTGAGCCTCGACTGGATTCGGGAGGCCGCTCCGGCAATCCTGGATGCGCGGTTCTCGTCCGCAGGATTTGCTCCCATGAGCCGCGCCGACCGGATGTATGCGCTGGATCATCTTGGCCTGCCGCAGCAGTTTCAGCCGTCCCGGGCAGGCGCATTGAAGCTGGCACAGACGCTTGATGCGGATTCGATTATCGTCGGCAGCTATCGAACGGAAGGGACGGGCATTGTCGCGGAAGCGCGCGTGCTGAATGTGCCGCGTCTGCGTATGAGCGACGCGGTGATGGCGCGCGGGGAGATGAACGACCTGGTGGCGGTGTTCGATTCGCTTGCATGGCGGCTTACGCGGATCATGGATCCTGGTTTCAGCGTCGCACAGGAGACGTTTCTGGCAGCGGGAGCAAATCTGAGGCTGGATGCTTTCGAGCAATATATTCGCGGGATCTCCGAGGCCGATCAGCAGGAACGCCAGCGGCACCTGAAGAAGTCTGTGGAGCTGAGCCCCAATTTCGGTCCAGCGTGGATGGCGCTTGGGCGAGAAGATTTCAATGCACAGAAGTATGAAGAGGCAGCCGCGTCGTTTGCCAAGGTGAGCCCGAACAGTCCCGAAGCTCTGGAAGCAGGATTTTATCGAGGTCTCTCGCTTCTCTATTTCGGGGCGTATCCGCAGGCGCAGGAATCGTTTTCAAATGTTGCCCGGGAGCTTCCTCTGGCTGAGGTCCTCAACAATGAGGGGGTTGCGGTGAGCCGGCAGGGGAAGGATGGCACGGGTCTGTTCGTTCAGGCGGCAGCGGCTGATCCGAATGCGCCGGACTATCATTTCAATCTTGCCCTGAGTTTGAAGCACCACGGCTCGGCCACAAACGCGATCAATCAACTGAACCAGTGTCTTAAGCTGCGCCCGAACGATGCGGAAGCGCAGAAGCTGCTGGCCGCGTGGAAATCGAACAGCGCGGCGAGCGATGCGGATGCTGAGCCGTTGGAGCGGATCATCCGCACATTTGACGCCGGAGCGTTCAAGCAGGCTGCGCAGGTGATGGATGAGATGGAGGCGACACGGCTTGCCGCGCTTTCGCCACACGATCGCGCAGTTAAGCTGGCGGGAAGAGCGAGAGAGTATTTCAATCGCGGGTTGCTGCTGGAGGCCGAGAGATTGTACCAGTCTGCGGTAGCGGATGATGGGAAGCTGGCAGAAGCGCATGCGGGGCTCGCGGCTGTTCGGGAGAGGACCGGCGATGCGGCATCGGCACGAAGAGAGGCCAATGAGGCTCTGCACATTGCGCCTTCTCTGGACGCGTGGCTGGTGCTGGGAAGACTCGACATTGCAGACAATCACATGGATGATGCGAGCCGCGAAGTTGGAGAGGCATTGAAGCTGGACCCGGCGAGCAGGACAGCGCAGGAGTTGAATCGGGAGATCGAAGCGAAGGCGGGAAAGCGACCATAGGCAGTGTCGTTGAAGGGGCGAGCCATGCATAGGCAAGAGCGTGGATTCAGGTTCCGCAGAGTATCAGGCTTGGTGATTTCACTTGGGCTGCTCTTGATTTGCGTTTCGAAAGTTAGAGCCGAGCAGCCGCTAGTTGAGAAGCTGATTCTCGACGAAACAATCCAACCGGTAAGCGCCGGGATGCTGGAACGTGCGATCCAGCGAGCGAACGTCGGCAATGCAGCCGCGTTGTTGATCGAGATCGACACGCCGGGCGGGCTGGTGACCTCGATGCGCCCGATGGCGGGAGCAATCCTGAGTTCGCGCGTGCCGGTCATCATCTACGTGGCTCCCGCGGGAGCTCGAGCCGGGTCGGCAGGCTTTTTCCTCCTTGAGGCCGCCGATATTGCTGCCATGGCCCCCGGCACCAACGCCGGTGCAGCGCACGTGGTCTTTGAGGGTAGCAAACCGGACGAGACTTTGAGCCAGAAGATCGAAAACGATGCCGAAGCCTTTCTTCGTTCGTACGTGTCCCGGCGCAACCGGAATGCTGAAGCTGCAATTGCGGCGGTGGCGTCGTCAAAATCGTATACAGCGGAAGAAGCACTGAACCAGCATCTGATCGACGTGATTGCCGGGAGCGATACAGAACTTCTGAATTCGATCGATGGCCGACAACTCATCCGCATGGATGGCAGCAAACCGGTCATTCACACGAAAAATGCACGAATCGAGATCGTTCAGCCTACGGTACGCGAGAATCTGCTGAGTTGGCTCGTTAACCCGAACATTGCTCTCCTTCTTCTTGTCGGTGGAGCGCTGCTCATCTACCTCGAATTCAATACGCCGGGAACCATCGTGCCGGGTGCGCTAGGAACGCTAATGGTGCTGCTGGGCATCTTCGCGCTCGATCTTCTGCCGATCCGCTTCACCGCAGTCATGCTGTTGCTTGCCGCGTTAGCCCTTATGCTCCTGGAAGCGAAGTTCGGAGGGCACGGCGTGCTGGCCATAACCGGCATAGTCTGCCTCACGCTAGGCACTTTGACGCTGGTTGCGGCCCCGATCCCGGAGTTGCGCATCAATCCGTGGGTGGCCGTTGGCGTGAGCCTTGGTTTCGGGAGCATCACTGGGTTCCTGGTAAGACTGGCTTTGAAGGCCCGCCGACTGAAGGCAAGGCTTGGCGCCGACGCGCTGGTTGGCAGCGAGGCCTCGGCAATGGAGCCGCTTTCTCCCGAGGGCCACGTGCTGGTGGAAGGGGAGATCTGGCGAGCGGTGGCCAGCGACCCGGTCCCGGTTGGGGCCAGAGTTCGCGTGGTCGGGCACGAGGATTACCTGCTGCGGGTTGCCCCAATTGAGTCGGTACCGTCACCGCGCACGGCTGCGTGAATTCCTGCGGGAGTACAATCCGTGCTGAATAGGGGAAAGCTATGCCCAACCTTTCTGTTCCGTTTCTGATTGCAATTGCGATCGTTGTTCTTTATCTGATTAATTCGATTAAGATTCTGCGCGACTACGAGCGCGCCGTTATTTTCCGGCTGGGGAGGGCTCTGCCGGTACCCAAGGGTCCCGGAATCATTCTCGTGTTCAGGCCATTCGACCAGATGGTGCGCATCTCGCTCCGACAGGACGTTCTTGAGGTTCCGGCGCAGGACGTGATTACCCGCGACAACGTAACCCTCAAAGTGAACGCTGTGGTGACGCTCTACGTGGTCGACCCGAATGCCGCCGCCATCAAAGTGGCGAACTATGTCTACCAGACATCGCAATTCTCGCAGACGACATTGCGTTCAGTGCTTGGCGAGGTGGAACTCGACGAATTGCTGAGCCACCGGGACAAGCTCAACTTGCGCATACAGAGCATCATTGATCAGCGAACCGAGCCCTTCGGGGTCAAAGTAATTTCGGTCGAAGTGAAGCAGGTGGATCTGCCCGAGCAGATGCTGCGCGCCATGGCCAAGCAGGCCGAGGCCGAGCGCGAAAAGCGCTCCAAGATCATTCATGCCGAGGGCGAATACAACGCCGCGCAGAAGCTCGTCGATGCTGCGGCCCTGCTTGCCACCCAGCCCATTACGCTCCAACTCCGATATCTCCAGACGCTTACCGAAATCGGCGTCGAAAAGAACACTACGATCGTATTTCCATTGCCGATTGAGCTTCTTTCAATGCTGAACAAGTTGAGTGCGGGGTCGAAGCCGGCAGAACCGCCGATAGGCGAATCTGCATAGAAGTGAAAGACTGAGGACAGCGGATGATTCGAGATTTTAGCCGGGAAGAGCTGCAGCCCGCCGCCAGCAACGACACAGAACTCACACTGGGACTCGGAACGGTGCTGGGTCTCGGTGTCGGACTAGTCGTGATCTGTGGGATGTGTTTCGGAGCCGGATATGCAGTTGGTCATCGCACCTCAGGCAATCAAAATGCAGCGTTCGTCCTGCCGAGTTCCAGCGCAAGTCCATTGCCTGGGGCGACGGGCAACAAACCCGGTGCGGTCGGACAGCGTGATGCGCCTTCGCCAACGCCTGCTGAAGTCAATGCTGAAGGTGAGGCATCCGCAAGCGCCCGATCAGCGGCAGAGGTGAGCGGCGATGATCCTGAAGCTCAGCAAAACGGCAGTTCGGCAGCCGAGAGCCGTGTGAGGCCGGCTCTGCAGGAGGCAACTGCCGCGCGGTCTGCGGCACCGGTTCGCGTGCAGCCTGCTACGTCGCAAATCCAAGGGTGGATGGTGCAGATCGCAGCAGTATCGCGCAGCGAGGACGCAGATGTGCTCGTGAATGCACTGCGCAAGCATGGCTATACGGTCAATGCGCGACGCGAGCTAGGCGACAACCTCATCCACGTGCAGACCGGGCCGTTCACAAGCAGGAACGACGCAAATGAGATGCGTAAGAAGCTGCTGAATGATGGATACAACGCAATCGTGCAATAGCATTCAGTCGCGCATCCAGACCGGGAGTCCTGATGCGATAGCGAGACGGACGGAGATCATCAGGTCTTCGCGCGTTTCGTAATTTGCAGGATAAAGCGGTGGATGGAAGATAACATGCGCGGTGCCTGGATGAATGCGCAGACTGCCCTTTGCCATCATCGTTTCAGTGCCCCAGATTGAAACTGGGATACAGGGTGCGCCGGTTTCCGTGGCCAGGTAGAATGGTCCCTTTTTGAAGGGAAGCAGGCGTCCATCCGGCGATCGCGTGCCCTCGACGAAGGTGGTGATATGAACGCCCTCCTCGAGCAAAGCGCTTGCCATCGCGACACTCTCCTGTGCGCTCTCTCTATCGCCTGAGCGTTCAACCGGAATGAATTTGGCTAGCTTGAGTCCAAATCCGAGGAGGGGAATCCGCATCAGCGAGTTTTTGAGAAAGGCAGATGTGCGCCCCGGAACATTGGGGATAAGAGCAGGTGGATCGAGATTCGAAACGTGGTTCGCCATGAAGATACAGGCGGTCCTGGCTGGAATGAGCTCGCGGCCCTCGATCTGCACGCGAATGCGCGCCAGAGTGTAGCCGATCCTGACGATGAATCGCGCGGCGTTATACAGGGGCATTACGTTTCCGGTGACGAGGGCCCACGGCAAAAGAAAGATCGCCGCAGGGAATCCAAGAACGATGAAAGTGCCAAATAAGAGTATTGAAGAAGCCATGGCTGTATCGCTCAGCCTTGCCGTTCTCTCAGCCGCGCTGGGAGCTTGTCGTAGATTCCGTCGAAACCGCCGTTGGAAAGGATGGCGACAACATCACCCTCTTCGAGCTTCGGTGCCATCGCCGCGACGATTTCAGCTGCGTCGGGATGCAATTCGGCCGGAGTTCCAGCTGCATTGAGGGCGTCGACGACGTCTTCGGGATGCAAGCGTTCTGCATCAGGAATGCGCTGTTGCTGATACACGCCTGCCATCATCACGCGGTCGGCGACGCGAAGGCTATCGATGAGATCGGCCTCAAGCACTTTTCTGCGGAGAGTATTCGAACGCGGCTCGAGCACGGCCCATAGCCGCCCGTGCGGATATACGGAGCGCAGGGCGCGCAGGGTTTCGCGAATGGCGGTGGGATGATGTGCGAAGTCGTCAATGATGGTGATGCCGCGAATCACGTCGCGTACCTCGAGGCGTCGCTTGACGCTCTTGAACGTTGCCAGGGCAGTACAAACGGCATCGCGCGAGACGCCCTGACCAAAGGCAAGAGCCGCGGCCGCGGTTGCATTCAGTGCATTGTGCTCTCCTGCGAGCTGCATCGCGACATCTGCCCAGAACTCGCCGTTGTGCCAGATCTGCCAGTGCATTCGGCCGTCTGCATAGCGAACGTCGCGAAGCTGCCATTCTGAATTCGGATTGAGGCCGTAGCGCTCAACTCGACAGAACGCTTTGCTGATGCATTCTGTGACGTTATCACTGCCGTCGAAGGCCACGAGCAGGCCACGCCGCGGGACAAGATTGACAAGCCGCTTGAATGCGGTCTTCACCGCGTCGAGATCGGCGTAGATGTCGGCGTGATCGAACTCGACATGCGTGAGGATCATCGCATCTGGAAAGTAGTGGAGAAACTTTGGTCCCTTGTCGAAGAAGGCGGTATCGTATTCGTCTCCCTCGATGATGAAGGTTCGTGTGGGCCGGAGTTGGAAGCTTGTACCGAAGTTCTCGGCTACTCCACCGATGAGAAATGATGGTTCGAAGGCAGGGTTGTCGTGCGATGCCACCTGGTAGATCCAGGAGAGCATGCTGGTGGTAGTCGTCTTGCCATGCGTACCGGCGACGACGAGCGTTTCACGGCCTTTTAGAAACTCGTCATGAACGAGAGCAGCCATCGATGCGAAGGGAAGCCGCTGATCGAGTATGCGCTCGACCTCGGGATTGCCGCGGGAGAGCGCGTTGCCGATGACGACGAGATCGGGTGCCGGATCGAGATTCGATTCCGCGTAGGGCTCGAGCACGGGGATGCCGAGTGAGCGAAGCAGATCGCTCATGGGTGGATACGCGGCTTTGTCAGACCCAGTGATGCGGTGCCCCTGCAGCTGGAGCAGCCCTGCGAGGGAGGCCATCGCGGTGCCGCAAATTCCACTGAGGTGAATGTGTTTCCGTGACGTCGTCATCATTTAACCGCCGGTTCGAGCAGAGCAAGTTGTGCCGTGTTTCCAGCGTGAAGCTCGGCTTCAACACCAAAGATCAATGTAACGTTTTGACGGGAAACATGTCCGCTGCGCAACCCGAAAGCAATTGGAATATCGAGACCGTTGAGCGCGGAAAGGATTGCATCTTCGAGCAAACCGTCGGGAGCACCGGGGGAGGCGCAATCGAGCATTTCACCTAACACGATGGCTTGAACACCGTTCAGTTTCCCGGCCGCTCGAAGCTGCCACAGCATGCGATCGACCTGGTAAGGCTTGGCGCCCACATCTTCAAGGAAGAGCAGCTTGCCCTCCGTTGCAGGTTCCCAGCGCGTTCCAATCATTGACGTCAGGATGCTAAGACAGCCGCCGTAAAGCGTTCCCCGTGCTGAACCTGGCTTCAATGTGCGCATCCCTTCCGCTTCGCCAACTGCATAGCGACGTCCGGCCAGCGCGGATTGGAAGCTGTCTAGATGGACTCCGTCTTCCAGGTAAAAATCGGCAGCGACCATGGGTCCGTGAAATGCGGGCAGTCCGATCTGGTCGAGGAGATGGCATTGCAGGCCGGTCATATCGCTGTAGGCAAAGAATGGTTTTGGATTGCGACGGAAACGATCAAGATCAACCAAGTCGAGAAGATAGTTGGATCCATAACCACCGCGCATCGCTGCGATGAAGCTTGTCTCTGAGTCTTCGAAGGCAGCATGTAAATCAGCTAGACGGTCCTTCGCTGATCCCGCGAAGAACAAGGGACCACGGTTCTGCGTGCTTGCGCCGAGCTTCGGCGAGTATCCGAGCTGTCGGACCCGGGCGAGTCCGCGCTCTATGCGCTCAGAGATAGCAAATGACGCCGGTGAGATCACGCTGATGCTCGCGCCCTCAGGGACGGGAGAGAGTTCCAGGGTCGGCTTCGATTTCGTACTCATCAGAGCCACGCCTCACCGCGTGCAATCAGCGTAGCCGGACCGGTGAGTTCCAGTTCTGAGCCCATCCCATTCCAATGCACGCTTTGTGAGCCACCAGGTGCAACTACGAGCAAGGATGATGTGCAATTGTGAAACGCGATGGCGGCAGTAGCGGAAGCTGACGTCCCGGTGCCGGACGATGTGGTTGGTCCCACACCCCGCTCGAAGATGCGAATTTCAATCTCATCGCGATTCACGATGCGCACAAACTCCACATTCGTCTGATTCGGGAAATCCGGGTGCGTACAGATCTGCGCGCCGAGCTTTTCCCACGGCTGCCCGGCAACGCTGAAATCCGCCCCACCAACCGCGATCACAAAGTGCGGATTGCCTGTCGAGACGGCAATTCCGTCCACAGATTGACCATCGGCAAGCCTGACCGTCCTCGGCTTCGCGCTCGGAATTCCCATTCCAGTCGTCACATCGACGGAGTATCCCGACTGTGTATTCACGCGATTGATGTGGCAGATCCGCAGTCCGGCGTCCGTCTCAATCCGCAACTCATCGCCAGCTTTTCCGCTGAGCATCGCACTCATCCACGCGGCAACGCAGCGCGTTCCGTTGCCGCTGATTTCAGCGATGGAGCCGTCCGCATTGTGAAGGCGGATGCGTCCTGATTTGGATCCGGTCCACGCAAAGAATTCGATTCCGTCTGCGCCGACGCCAGTATTACGGGCACAGAGCGATCGTGTGAGCTCAGCCCATTCATGCTTCGCGGCTGCTTCTTCCGTCACAATCAGGAAATCGTTGCCGCAGGCGTGAGCTTTCGCGAAGTGGATCAATCTTCCTCCGGATCGCGGAAGTTCAGCAGTGCGTCGATGCCTGGCTCGGAAAGAAGCTTTCCGTGCAACCGCTCGTGCTGCCGCTTGGTGGCGACGATCGTAAAGGTGACACGCTGCAGATCGCCAATCTCACTTGTGGTGAAATCTGATAGACGTTCTCCGGCTTTATCCATCGCGTCGAGTATGGAATGAAGTACTTTCGCCTGATCGTTGCCCCGCGCTTCGTAAATCAGCGAATAAATTTTGATGCTGGCACGGCGTTCGAGAAATCCGACGAGCTCAAGGGCAATGATCACGATAACGGTTGCGATTGCGGCCGCGGCAAATAATCCCGCGCCACACGCCATGCCGATGGAGGCCACTACCCAGACGGTCGCCGCGCTCGTGAGGCCGCTAATCCTGCTACGGTTGTGCAGGATTAGACCTGCGCCCAGAAAGCCGATGCCTTGAACAATGTTGGAAGCGACCTGCCCCTTGTTTGGGCTGGCATCGCCGGCCAGCACCGCGGAAAGAAGCGTAAAGAAAGCAGCACCGAGGCATATCAGGAGGTTGGTTCGGACACCCGCCGACCTGCGCTTGTATTCGCGCTCGAGTCCGATGACTCCGCCGAGGACCGATGCGGCAAGAAGCCGCGGAACAGCGCCATTGAATACTACGACTTGCTGGAACCAGCTGAAATCGAATGGCGCCGAAATGCAGGCCAATGTCGTGCTCATGGCTCTCACCTTGGCTGATGCTATCATCGGCTCGACTCCCCGGAGGCAGGCGGGGTATCGGAGACGTAAACTGCACCTGGTTTCTGTCCGGGAGCCGTGAAGCTGCGGACAAACCGGAGGCCCGCCGGATGCCCCTTGACGGCGTTGTCTACCGGGTCTCCTTCAAAGGCGAGAACGACGGCGGCGTATTTCGCCGGATTTTCGAGTGCGGAGGCGAAGTATCCTCGATCGCTCTCGTTGATTGTCTGACGCAAGGGAATTCCCGTGAATGCCACAAGGTTGGGGTATACGGATGTTTCCATCAGGACAGGAGCGCCGGGATGCTTTGCGATCAGGCTCCGCAAAACCGGCGGAATCTCCTCCTCGAAGGCCCGGCGCGAGGCGATGTTCTTCGTGCCTTCGATGTAGGTTAGAGGATGTTCGCGCAACACAGCCCAATTGTTCAGGACGACGATGACGAGCAGGGCTGCGATTGCATAGCGGACCAGCATCGGCTTGAATTTGCGAGCCGCACCGATAGCGAATCGCGCGACGAAGGCTATGCCCACGGCGAAGGCCGGCAGGAGTTCCATGCCGTAACGGGTGTTGTACCAGGAGTGCGGCCACCAGACTGGCAGGAAGATGGGCACGGATCCGAACGAGACCGAATATGCGTAGAAGGGAACGGGGAACCAGAGAAACAGGGTCCAGAGAAAGCTCTTGTTTCGAGTTGTCAACCAGCCCCAAGCCGTTCCCAGCAGCGACATGACGACAAGGAATCTTCCCCAGGATTCGGGAGCCGCATCCATCTGAGCGCATTTGACGAAGAACAGCAGAGACACCCAGGGATTGTGCCAACCCGGGTGCGGCGGACCGGAACCGGTTGTGGTTCGCACCTCGATTGCGGCGGCTGAGTATGGGCCGCGCGCAAAGTCCAGCCAGTCTCCGAAGATCAAGGCGTTGTAGGCAAACCAGATCAATGGGGCCACAACCACGATCGCGCTCATCATCCAGAACCTGCGTGATCGCAGTGTGCTTTTCCGCATCTGAACGATTCCAACGGAGGTCCACGCGAGGAATGCCAGCACCCATCCGTCGTATCGCGTGAATATGGCGGCGACCAATGCCAGGGTTATCCAACCGAGGAGTCGATTGGCGCGAGGTGGATCGCTTTCGACTGCCGCCCGCCACTCAACGAGCCAGACCGAAAGCCAGATCATCTCGCAGAGGAATAGCGGTTCGGTCATGGCGGTGGTCTGGAGGTAGAGCAGATTTGGATTCAGTGCGAAGAATGCAAGGGCAATGATCGAGGCGGAGGGTCTCAGCCAGTTGCGAACGAGGCGGTACAGGCCGAGGCAGGAGGCCAGGTAGGCGAGCGCAGAGGGAATGAGGCCGGCGAGCCCGTTCGCCCACCATGAGTAGACTGCCACGAAGGGAATCATCAGCAGATGAGGAAGGGGCAGCCAGACGGATCCGAGTTGGGAGAGCCCACGCTCGTGCGCGTCGATTACGCGGCGCGCTATGTGCAAGTGCGCGACCGCGTCACCATAGTTGAGCATCGCATGGTTGCGCCAGCTCCAGATGCTGGCGCAGAGCGAGGCAATCACAGTAAAGGCCGCCACCAGCAGCCATTCTGTCCGGCCGATGGTCTGGCCTGTGGGTCTTTCAGTCAAGGTGAGTCAGCTCGCGGAACAACTTGAATCGATGATCGATCTCTTCGCGCGTGAGTTCCTGAAGGCGCTCGGTTCCGAAGCGCTCCACTACAAACGAGCCCATTACGCTTCCGTAAAACATTGCGTAGCGGAATGATTTGGGCGTCAGCTCTTTCTGCGAGGCAAGGTATCCGAAGAAGCCGCCCGCGAAGCTGTCGCCTGCTCCTGTCGGATCGATGACTTCTTCCAAAGGCAGAGCAGGAACATGAAATGCCCGATGGGCCATTCGTTCTGTCCCATCAGGGCGCTTAGGTGCGAAGAATGCGGTTGCTCCGTACTCGCCATGCTTGACGACGAGGATCTTCGGTCCCATTTCGAAGATGCTCTGAGCAGCAAGCGCAATGCTCCGCGCGCCGGTGAGCATCCGAGTTTCCGTGTCGTTGATGAGGAGCACGTCGAGGCCCTTGAGCACTTCGAGCAGAGCGGATTTGTGGTCCTTGATCCAGTAGTTCATGGTGTCGCCGCCAACGAGCTTCGCCTGGGGCATGGCTTCGCGAACTCGGCGCTGGAGAACCGGGTCGATGTTGGCGAGGAAGAGGTACTCGGAATCTGCGTATGTAGCCGGGATCGAGGGCTCGAAGCCTGCGAAGACGTTCAATTCAGTGTTGATGGTCTTGGCTTCGTTCAGGTTCTCCATGTAGGAGCCTTGCCAAAAGAAGCTCTTGCCGGGTCTGTGCTGGATCCCAGCGGTATCGATTTTTCGCGCGTCGAAGACTGCCTGCTCGGACGGTCCGAAATCGTCTCCGACGACTGCGATGACTCGCACGTCGGTGAAGAAGCTGGCGGAAAGCGAGAAATAAGTTGCTGCGCCGGCGAGGCAGCGTTCTTTGCGTCCGGCAGGTGTTTCGACAGTGTCGAACGCGACGCTGCCAACAACGGTGATTGCCATGAGACCTCTCTAGTAGGTTTTTATTCTGAAATTGTTTCTACCAGCCGTGATACTTGCCCAAGAGCAGTTTCAACTTTTCCTTCGCCGCGACTGGGATTGCATCTCCCTGGGTCAGCACTGCGTATTTCGCGGCGGACCCACATGCGCAATTGCGCTCGCGTGGCAACGCCGCAACGGCAGCCTTCACCACCTTGCAAGCGTTCTCGGCGTTCTGGTGAAGCACCGCAACGATCTCCTCGATGGTTACCGCATCGTGCCCTTCTCGCCAGCAATCGTAGTCCGTAACCATGGCGACGGTTGCGTAGCAGATCTCGGCTTCCCGGGCCAGCTTGGCTTCCTGCAGGTTTGTCATGCCGATCACATCGGCACCCCAGGAGCGGTAGAGATTCGATTCGGCCTTGGTTGAGAACTGAGGGCCTTCCATGCAGACGTAGGTTCCGCCTAGTTTGCCTACAACGCCGGCATCCTTGCAGCCCTTCGCAGCGGAGTTGGCTACGACGGAGCAGACCGGATCGCCGAAAGCGACATGTCCGACGATACCGTCGCCGAAGAAGGTCGAGATGCGATGGAAAGTGCGATCGATGAACTGGTCAGGAATGACGAAGTCAGTGGGTTTGTGCTCTTCCTTCAATGAGCCAACCGCGGAAACGGAGATGATCCGTTCGACGCCGAGTTTCTTGAAGGCGTAGATATTGGCGCGGAAGTTCAGCTCGGAAGGAAGGATGCGATGTCCCTTGCCATGGCGGGCAAGAAACGCCACCTTGCGTCCTTCAAGCTCGCCGAGCACGAACGGATCAGATGGATCGCCGAAGGGCGTTTCCACCCGTTCTTCCTGAACATTTGTGAATCCGGGCATCGAGTACAGCCCGCTTCCGCCGATGATTCCGATTTCTGCCTGGGGCACGGTCGCTCCGAAAAGAGGATCGATGGGCCGCGTAAGAGCAGCCCATTCAATTGGATCAGCAAACATCTCAGTATAAAGGTCGGGGCGGGATCGATTGGTTGGGCAGAATCTTCAGGGGATCAGGCCGACAACTCGCTATCGGCAAGTCGCGTCAATGCCGCGTCGGTTGAATTCCGCAGCGTCCATCCGGCGATGAGCAGGCTGGGTGACGACGTCGCATGCGCCTTGCCCAACTCGCCCAGCGTAGTCCTCTGCACGTGTTGTTCAGCTCGGGCGGCGTGGGAGACGATTGCGCACGGGAAGTCGGATGGCAGCCCGTCCTGGAGCCACTGAAGGGCCAAGAGCGTGAGATCTCGGCCAGGCATGTAGACGATGCGCGTGGCATCTTCGATTTCAGGAATCGCAGCTTCGTTGTGCGATTGCGCGTGATGCCCAGTGGAAAAGATCACGTTCGATGCGGCATTGCGGTCTGTAAGCGAGCAGGGAATTGCCGCCGCTGCAGCAAATGCGGACGTGATTCCAGGAACGACCTCGAACGGAACACCCGCTTCGGTGAGTGCATTCATTTCTTCCGCAGCTCTGCCGAAGATCAGCGGATCTCCGCTCTTCAGGCGGACTACAGCCCGGTGGTCGGAGGCGTAGCTGACCAGCAGGGAATTGATTTCGTTCTGCGTAATGTTCTTTGTGCCGCACCGCTTGCCTACATTGACGATCTCCGCTTCGGGGTTTGCGATGGAGAGAATCTCAGGCGTGACCAGGTCGTCGTGCAGGATCACGTCAGCTGACCGGATCAGGCGTTGAGCCTTGACGGTGAGAAGCTCTGGGTCACCCGGTCCAGCTCCAACCATATAGACCTTGTGCTCTTCCTGGTTCTCCAGCCTGGGTGATGATTGAAGAATCTGTCGTTTCGCAATGCGATGCAGCAGCGCTTTCCGTTCTTCGCCGGCCGGATGCCTAGCGAGAATTTCGCGGCGAAGCCGGCCGACTTCCGTGAGCCACAATCCGAGATCCTGGGGTAACTGTTCATCAATTTCCCGGCGAAGCTGCTGCGCAACAGCAGGGCTTTCACCGGAAGTGGAGATGGCTACCTGCAGATCGCCTCTGCGTACCACCGAGCCAAAGTAGAAGTCGCAGTGAGGTGGATCGTCGACGCTGTTGACGAGGATCCCGCGAGCAACAGATTCCCGGTAAACAGTGGCATTGACTTCAGGGTCGTCCGTGGCCGCGATGACGATGAACTTTCCGTCAAGATCGTCGGGCGCAAATCTGCGCTCGATGAGCTCGATCTTGCCTTCGGCAGCCATTTGGCGGATTTCCGGCTTTATCTCAGGCGCGATGACACGCAGCCCTACACCGCTTGAGAGCAGGGTATTCAGCTTTTCGAGCGCTACATTCCCGGCGCCTACCATCAAGCCGGGACGGCCATCGAGTTTCAGAAAGATCGGCTGAAGGTTCATCCGGGGTCAGTCTCCCACCGCGTGCGGCACGGGGCCAGTCGGAAGGTCGCGTTCGACTGGCACGAGAACCTCTCCGGCGAGATAGGCGCGAAGTTCGTCGTTGGTATGTCTTGCAAACCAGGCCCGCAGGTTCTCATCCGTCTCTCGCGTAATAAGATATTTCCGCAGGAGCCGGGCGATGGCCTCCGGCACGATTGATGCCGGTGCGCGATATCCAACAGGCCGCGCGATGCCAGCGTTTTGCCCAACGGATCCCCCGAGGCAGAAGTAGTAGGCATCCACCAGCTTGCCTTCATGCTTAATCTTCTTGCCCTCGATCCCGATATCTGCAATCCAGTGCTGTCCGCAACCGTTAGGGCATCCTGTCACATTCAGCCGGAGTTGCTGGTCGAATTGCGGTACGCGCTCCTCCAACTCGTCTACAAGCCAGCGCGTGAAGCCCTTGGTCTCCGTGATGGCCAGCTTGCAGAATTCCGTTCCGGTGCAGGCGATTGCGCCGCGCCAGAAAGGCGAACCTTCAACATGCAGGCCGATTGCGCCGAGTTCGCGGACGAGATCACGAGCCTTTTCGTTTGGCACGTCGATAAAGATCAGATTCTGCGATACAGTCGCTCGGAGCGCGCCACTTCCGTACTTGTCGGCCAGATCTGCCGCCGCCTCAAGCTGCTCCCCGGTAAGTCGTCCACGAAGGACTGAAGCGCCAACGTAGCTGAGACCAGGTTGCCTCTGGCGATGGATTCCGACATGATCGCGAAGTGCCTCGTCGGGGACATTTTCCTCTGCACCGGGCAGAAGCTTGTAACCAAGCCGGGTCTCAATCTCGTCCAGGAACCTTTCGGGGGTCCAACCTTCGCGTGTGAAGAGATACTTCAGTCGCGCCCGGTCCCGGCTTTCCCGGAGGACCTGCTGATCGCGGAAGATCTCCGTAATCGTCCTTACAACTGAAAGTGCCTGCTCAGGGAGGACAAACGCGTTCAAACGGACTGCCAGGTGCGGCTCGTTCGAGAGTCCACCGCCGACGCGCACGGAAAACCCAACCTGACCGTCGCGTTCCGCTCCAGTGAGCGCAATGTCATTGATCTCCGGATAATTGCACCAGCTCCGGCACCCACTCACGGAAATCTTGAATTTACGGGGAAGATTGACGAACTCAGGATTGGCGGTCAATTGATGCGCGATCTCGAGTGCGATTGGCGAAGCATCGAAAATCTCATCGTGCGCGACTCCGGCCAAAGGGCATCCCGTTACGTTGCGAACCACGTCACCGCAGGCGCCCTTCGGCGAGAGACCGATTGCGTCCAACGCATCTACCACTTCCGGGAGCGATTCAATTGTGAGCCAGTGCAACTGAATGTTCTGGCGAACGGTGATGTCCGCGAGGTTGCGGGCGTACTTGCGCGTTAAGCCACCAATCGTTCGGAGTTGATGCGATGAAATAATGCCATTCGGAATGCCGACCCGCATCATGAAGTAGTCCGAGACGAGCCCTTCGCCCCCCTTCCCGCCGATTGCGCCCACGCCGTCGCCCTGGGTATAAACTCCCCACCATTTGAAGTACATGCCGGCCCACTCGGGCACCACGCTTGAGCGGCCCTCGCGCGCAAACGCGCGTACTTCATCGAATGCCTCCCATGGGTTCTTGGCCTTCTTCAGCCGTTCCGTTCGCTGGGCTTTTGTCTCTTTCAGTTGGTTCGCTTGGACCGGTTCAGTCATTGGACCTCTTCGAGGATTGCTTAGAAACAGAAAGCCCGCGTCAGCTAGGGGCTGTATCGCGGGCTCTCAGGAAACCTTGAATGTAAATGAACTTATTTCGGTCCGAAGGTCACCTGTGCGCGCGAGGCGGCATACAGTGACGACAACAGGTCCGAACGTCCATACATCGATATTCGCAGGATGCGGGCGAAATTGCAAATCAATTGCGATAAAACGCTCATCTAAACGCCGCGATCCCATCCGGGCCGCGAATCTTCCACTGTCTGCATCTACAAACGTTTGTACGTGTTGCCCAGATTACCAGGCCTTCAGTTCAGGCCACGCCATTCGACCATTCACGCATCCAACCCGTTCAGGACCCGCAGGCTACGACCCCCGGGAGTGTATATATGAAAATCGCGCAGGTTGCGCCGTTGTACGAGAGTGTGCCGCCCAAGCTCTACGGAGGAACGGAGCGAGTAGTCTCCTATCTTACAGAGGAACTTGTACGACTGGGCCATGACGTTACGCTTTACGCAAGTGGAGATTCCCAGACCCGCGCACGCCTGCGAAGTGTCTGCAACCGCGCGCTTCGGCTCGAAGGCGGTAAGCTGCTCTCGCCCCTTGCTCATCACCTAAACCTAATTGAAGCCGTTGCTCAAGACGCTGATTCGTACGACCTGGTCCATTTCCATCTGGACTATCTGCCCTTCGCGCAGATCCGGCGGCTCGAGATTCCTGCTGTCACTACGCTTCACGGTCGCCTCGACATTCCTGACCTGTATCCGCTGTTTCGTGAGTTCGACGACATGCGCCTCATTTCGATCTCCGAGGCCCAGCGGGCTCCCATGCCATGGGCGAGTTGGCTCGCGACCGTACACCACGGCTTGCCGTCAGATCTGCATGAGCCCACCTTCGAGCAGGGCGAATACCTCGCGTTTCTCGGCCGTATCTCGCCGGAGAAGCGAGTCGATCGAGCTATCGAAATCGCCAAACGAGTGGGAATGCCGCTTCGGGTCGCCGCCAAAATCGATGAAGCGGATCGCACCTACTTCGAATCGGAGATTAGTGACCTGCTGGTGAACTCAGACGTGGAGTTTATTGGGGAGATCGGCGAAGAAGAGAAAACTAACTTCCTGGGAAAAGCAGCTGCCTTGCTCTTCCCCATCGACTGGCCTGAGCCATTTGGCCTGGTAATGATCGAGGCCATGGCTTGCGGAACTCCCGTGATCGCATTCCGGGGTGGATCGGTGGCAGAAATCATCGACGATGGAGTGACCGGGTTCATTGTTGACAGCGTCGAAGAGGCGGTAGGCGCATGGAAAAAAATTCCTTCCCTCGACCGTAAAGGGGTTCATGAACGATTCCTTGAACGATTCACGTCCCGGACGATGTGTGAAAAATATGTGGAGGTCTACAACCTTGGAATCATGGAGAAAAAGCGTGGCTACGGCGCTGAGCACGGACTTTCACTAACAGCTTAATGAGGAGTTCTTTATCGATGCTTCCATCGGTACAGAAAGAGCATCATCGAGACGTCATCGAAGTTGGCCAGCAGTTCTATATCCGCGCATCGTCCGCTCTTGCCGACGACCGCACGCGTGTTCTGCTCAACGGCGACACGTTTGCTGTCTTCGATCGCAGTGGCGACGTCCAGCCGGTCGGGTTCGGCCAGCAGGGTATCTTCCACAATGAGACTCGCCACCTTTCCCGGCTCGAAATGCGGTTTTGCGGGGTCCGTCCTCTTCTCCTGAGTTCGACGGTGCGCGAGGACAATATCCTTTTCGCCGCCGACCTGACCAATCCGGACCTCGATCTCGAGAACGGATCTTTGCTTGCTCGCGGCACGGTTCACATCTACCGGGCCAAGTTCCTTACGGAGACTGTCTGTTACGACCAGATTACGCTGAACAACTACGGCGAAACTGCCGTCGATGTGGAACTCTCGTTCGAATTCGACGCCGACTTCGCCGATATTTTCGAAGTACGCGGGCAGAAGCGGCAACGTCGTGGAGAAAAGCGGCCGGCCAAAGTGACCAGGTCCTCAGTCGAACTCTCGTACGTGGGTCTTGATCGGATACATCGCGCCACGTTTATTGAATGCTCGATTCCCTGCGAGACGCACGACGGCGGCATCACGGTTCCTCTTCATATTGAGTCCCACGGTGAAGTGAGCTTCACGATCAACATGGCGTGCATCCATGGCGGCGACGGCCAGCAACTTCATTTGCCCGCTTACAATGATGCGCTCCAGCGTATGAACCAGGAGCGAAGCACCGGCCCGCTTTCAGATCTTGACATCCACACTTCGAACGAGCAGTTCAATGCTTGGATCCGCCGTTCTCGCGCCGATCTTGCGATGATGATCACGCAGACGCCGCACGGGCTCTATCCGTATGCGGGCGTGCCCTGGTTCAGCACTGTGTTCGGACGCGATGGCATCATCACGGCGCTTGAACTGCTCTGGCTTGTGCCTTCCGTGGCGAAGGGGGTCCTCACTTACCTTGCTGCGACTCAAGCCACCAGTCACGACGCCGAGCGCGATGCCGACCCCGGGAAGATTCTTCATGAAATGCGCAAAGGCGAGATGGCACGTCTTGGAGAAGTTCCTTTCGGCCGGTACTACGGCACGGTCGATGGAACTCCGCTGTTTGTTCTATTGGCCGCTGCATATTACGAGCGGACGGCGGATGCGGAGTTTCTTAAGGAGATTTGGCCCAACATCCTGGCGGCCCTGGAGTGGATCGACGTCTACGGTGACCAGGATCACGACGGCTTCGTCGAGTATGCCCGCCAGACGGACCACGGGCTCGTTCAGCAAGGATGGAAAGACTCCAACGATTCTGTCTTTTACAGTGACGGTCGTCTTGCGCAGGGGCCGATCGCGTTATGCGAGGTCCAGGCCTACGTGTATGCAGCCAAAAACGGTATTGCAACTGTGGCCGCCGATCTCGGTCACAACGAGATGGCCGAGAAACTTCGCACGCATGCCGCCGATCTCCGCACGAAATTCCAATCTCGGTTCTGGTCCGACGAACTCGGCATGTTTGCCCTCGCTCTGGATGGCGAAAAGAAGCAGTGCCGGGTGCGAAGCTCCAATGCCGGTCAATGTCTTTTTTCCGGCATCGCCAGCGACGCACAGTATCGTTCCACGAGTGAGGGCCTTCTCTCTCCAGCGTTCTTCTCCGGCTGGGGAGTGCGCACCATTGTCACCGGTGAGCGCCGCTACAATCCCATGTCGTACCACAACGGTTCGATGTGGCCGCATGACAATGCACTCATCGCACTTGGCGCATTGCGTCGGCCAGACAAGGATCTGGCGCTGCGGATCACATCCGGGCTCCTCGATCTTTCTTCTGAGGTGATGTTCCATCGGCTGCCGGAGCTCATCTGCGGCTTCGGCCGTCGCCCCGGGAAAGGGCCGACTCTTTATCCGGTCGCCTGTTCGCCGCAGGCGTGGGCAGCCGGGTCAGTCTTTATGGTGTTGCAGGCTTGCCTCGGGCTGGAGATCAAAGCCAACGAATCGCGTCTCTACATGCACCACTCGGCACTCCCGGAGAAACTGCAGCACATTCGGATTCGCAATCTGAAGATCGGCAGCGGAAGCGTCGATATCTCCTGCGAGCGATACGCCGATACGGTCAGCGTCAATATCCTGAGGCGGAATGGAAATGTCGAGATTGTAGCGATGCGCTAGCGCAACTACTCTGCTGGTTAAGTCAGCGGCGGTGGATCGATCCCAGCTCGCCAGTTGCTACGCAGCGCCGCGCAGCAACTACTTTACGCTGCCATGTCGGGCCCGTACAGCCGTACTTGAGCCCCTACTTGGCGTCCGACTTCGGACACTGAATCTCGCTTTTGAACGAAAACCCCGACTGCCTGGTTTGCAACTCTTTGATTTGACGTGAATAGCATCTGAATTCTGCGGTACGCCAGTTGCTTGCTAATCCCCTAAGCACTGGTGTGCGGAGGTTAGGGGATGCGAGTTCTGCTGCAGGATCTGGTCTATTCACTCCGCCAATTGCGGAAGGCGCCGGGGTTCACGGCAACCGTGCTGCTCACGCTTGCGCTTGGCATCGGGGCCAATTCGGCGATCTTCACTCTGGTGAACTCAATCCTTTTGCACAATCTGCCCGTCACGGATCCTAAAACGCTTGTTCGCATTGGCGATACAGACGACTGCTGCGTGAATGGAGGCTGGAACAAGGAGGGGGATTACTCGCTCTTTTCGACAGACACCTACTACATGTTCAGGAAGAGCCTGCCTGAGTTTGAAGAGCTTGCAGCGATGGAGTCGGGCTATGCGTGGAGACCGATCACGGTCCGCCGCTCCGGACCTGCGAACGTAGCGAAGTCGGTGATGGGAACGTTTGTGTCCGGCAACTACTTCCGCGTCTTCGGTCTTTCGGCGACGGTGGGCCGGCTTTTTGTAGACGCCGATGACCAGAAGGGCGCACCCGTAACAGCCGTGATGAGCTATGACGCATGGATGCAGGATTACGCGGGCGATCCGAGCGTGGTGGGAAGCGGCTTCTATATCAACACCAAGGCAGCGACGATTATCGGGGTTGCACCGAAGGGATTCTACGGAGATCGTATCGATACGAATCCGCCGAAGTATTTTCTGCCGATGAATTCGATGGACGAGGTCATCGGCGCACCATACTTCAACGATCCGAACATGCAGTGGGCCTACATCATCGGCCGCATCAAGCCCGGAACATCTCTGACCTCTCTCCAGGCCAAGGCAAGCACGCTTCTCAAGCAGCAATTTGCACCTCTCAAGACGTTTTCCGATCAGCGAGCGAAAGAAGCCCTGCCGCGTACTCATGTGGTCCTTACCCCCGGGGGCGGTGGCATCCAGAACATGCAGGATGGTTACAAGGATCACCTCAAGCTGCTGCAATGGATCGCGGCGATGGTTCTTCTTGTGGCGTGCGCGAACATCGCGAACCTGCTCCTCGTTCGCGGCATGAGTCGTCGCGCGGAGCTGTCAATTCGCTCAGCGCTGGGCGCGCAGCGTCGGCGCATTGTTCGCCAACTGCTGACTGAGAGCGTTCTGCTTTCCGGCATGGGAGGCCTTATAGGGCTGGCAATTTCCTATGTGGGAGCACACGCCCTACTGGCGCTCGCTTTCCCGAATCAGCAGAACATGCCGGTGGATGCCTCACCCTCGCCGCTGGTGATTGGGTTCTCTTTTGCGCTCTCGCTGGTCACAGGCATCCTGTTTGGACTGGCGCCCGCACTGATGGCAGCGCGTACGCAGCCGGTGGAGTCCCTGCGCTCGAATGCGCGCACTACCGCGCAAGGAGCATCGTTCCTGCAACGAGCGCTTGTCGTGCTGCAGGCGGCTCTTTCTCTGGTGCTTCTGGTTGCAGCGGGTCTGTTTGCGCAGAGCCTGAACAAAGCCCAGAACGTCGATATGAGGCTGGATGCGACGAATCGATACATTGCCCACATCAATCCGCAAGCAGCCGGATACAAGAACACTGAGGTCGAGCCTCTCTATCAGACGATTGTGGGCCGCTTCCACGCCATTCCGGGCGTTGTCAAAGTGGGTCTCTCCACATACACGCCAATGGAGGAGAACAATTGGGGATCAGGCGTGAAAGTTCAGGGCGATCCGGATTTGAACAAAGGTGCATCCTGGGTAAAGGGCACCCCAGAGTACTTCGACTCGGTGGGCACACACGTCGTCATGGGGCGCGGATTCACTCAGCACGACACTCTCAATGCGCCACCCGTGGCAGTTGTGAACCAGGAGTTCGTCAAGCAGTTCTTCGGGAAGCGTAACCCGATCGGCCATCGATTCGGTTTTGCCGGTCCAGGCCAAGCCGGTCGGGACGGAGCACATGAGATTGTCGGCGTGGTGGAAGACACCACCTATACAAGCGTCTACTGGAAGGACCACGCGATGTACTTCCTGCCCCTGACGCAGCGCGCTGGGAGCGCCAACGATCCTGACAGTCCTGTTGAAAAGGATCAATCCATGTATGCCGGTGCTCTGGTAATCCAGACCAGCCACCCAATTTCCAGCTTCGAGAAGGTTGTTGGCGACACCCTGGCGAGCATCAACCCAAATCTAACGATCGTAAAGTTTCAGACGTTCCAGCAGCAGATCGACGACCGTTTCATCGAGGAACGGCTCATCGCGCGCCTTACGTCACTGTTCGGACTCCTGGCGCTGCTGCTCGCGGCTATCGGCCTGTATGGCGTAACGGCCTATACTGTCGTCCGGCGTACGCCCGAGATTGGCATTCGCATGGCTCTGGGAGCGGCGCGCAGTCACGTGGTCGGAACCGTTATGCGTGGCGCGATGTTGCAGGGATTGATCGGGTTGGCGATCGGGATTCCGGTGGCAATCTTTTGCGTGCGATTCGTGAAGTCGCAGCTTTACGAGATCACCAGCGTCAATGTACCAGTGATGAGTATCGCCATCGCAGTGCTGGTGATTGCTTCGGCGATTGCCGGGGTTATCCCCGCGCGGCGCGCAGCCTCCATCGATCCTGTACGCGCACTCCGCATCGAGTGAACGAGGCTGCACAACTTCTGCGCACGCTCACCCGTCCGATCACGAGGCTGAGGCTTTCAGTTCGACGAGTGGGAGAATTGGAACCTCGATGGTTCGGGGCGTTTCCGCCCCCTCACCTCACTGCGTTTTTCCAGCTGCCTGTGTGAGTTTTTCGACGGGGGCTACGATCATGTCCCGCAGAACGGCTTGCGGCTTCTCCGCGGCCCTCAAGGTTTGCAGATCAGTTTGCGTTGTTGAAGCGTCTGCGGAATGGTGATTCTTGAGGTCGTCGAGTGCGCGAAGGCCTATGGTGGAGACCTGCGAAAGTGTGCGCGAGACCGGAATCAATTCTGCCGTAATGTCAGAGTTCTTCAGCGTCGGCTCCAGCTTTGCGTTGTTGTCGCGCCACTCCATAAGCGATTGCTTTGCTGTCTGCCATTGCTCCTGAGAGGCATTGCCGGCGGTGATTGCGTTCACAATGTTGCTAAATTCCCGGGCAGTTTCGCTCTCGGGCGGAACGGCATCGACGAGATGGTTCAGCGGCGAATGCCAGTCGTACTCCTTCAGCGACTCACGCTCATAGCCGCGAGGCGGCTGCACAACTGAAGCGAGGACAGCAAGAGACTGCGGGTCATTTTCGCCGCTCATGCGCTGCAACATGCGGGGCGTGACCGACTGGTGTGTCAGCCCATAGGCTTCAAGTTTGTCGGAGACCGCATACATACGAGCGTACATCGACTCCACATCGCGCAGGTCCTGGGCAGACCAGAGCCGCTCCGCAATCGCAGCAGTGCGTGGCCAGATGCGGCTGTCGATGATCTCCGACGTGGTGAACTCACTCCACATCGCGGCCTCGCCGCCCATGACGCGCTTCTTCTCTTCATCTGTAAGATTCGCCGCATCTCCGCCCAGCGGATCGGTCAGGTAATGCTCTGCCGCGGACTGATTTAGGTCGATGTAATAGCCGGTAGATAAAATGGTGCGGTTCCCCTGCCGGGCAGATGCCGCCAAGCCTTTCGGGCCGCGCCAGGACTGAATGACCACGTCTTTCGGCGTATTCGGCTGCAGCACTTCATCCCATCCAACCATGATGCGATGATGCGCCGCCACGATCTTTTGTACCCGCCCGCTGAAATACGACTGGAGCGCGGCGTTATCCTTCAATTTATGCTCGCGCATGAAGGCATGGATCCTCTCATTCGCATTCCACTCCTTCCCGTCACACTCATCGCCGCCGACATGGAAGTACGCATCAGGGAAGATGCTCGTCATCTCTCCAATGAACTTATCGATAAAGGTGAAAGTGCTCTCGCGGCTCGGATCCATGGCGGGGTCGAAAATTCCCCAGTGTGTCTGAATCTGGTAAGGTCCCTTTCCGCTTGCAAGATCGGGATATCCGACAAACCAGGCTGTCGTATGACACGGCATGTCGAACTCCGGCACCACTCGGATGCCACGATCACGCGCATACTGGACGATCTCTTTCATCTGAGCCTGCGTGTAGTAGTCGCCGTTCGAACCCTTCCCAGTCAGGAGCGGATAAACCTTGCTCTCGGCGCGAAAGCCCTGGTCCTCCGATAAGTGCCAGTGAAAGACGTTCAGTTTCACTGCCTCCATCCCGTCCAGGTTCCGTTTGAGGACATTCATCGTCTGAAAATGCCGGCCGGCGTCGATCATCAAACCACGCCAGGCGAAACGCGGCTCGTCATCGATTGTGACTGCAGGGGCCGCGAATCCGTCCGGTGTGATCGTGACCAACTGCAGAAACGTTTGCAGCCCATGCATTGCACCAAGCGGATTGGGTGCAGTTAGCAAAGCGTGAGTCGGCGAGACTTCCAGGTGATAGGACTCGTTCTCGCCAACGTGCTCGACCGCATCGCTCGGGCCTGTTGTCTTCACAACGAGCGTGGGCTCGCCCTGCGATTCCTCGGTGTGGTACGGAATTCCGGTCTGGTGGGAGAGTGTGTTCAGAAATCGTTTGCGTGCCGACTCGAGGCGCGGATCTTTGAAACCCTCTAGACCAGCCGTGAAACCGCTGTCGATCTTCAGCTGTCCCTGCCCTTCGGTGAGGTGCTGAGGCATCGGCATAAGGGATGGCACTTTCGCAGCTTGCGCCCGGCAAGCAGGAGATGCCACACACATGCAGAGAACGACACAGGGAATAAGTCTATTGATCTTCACGGAATCAGCTCCTTCTCATGTCAGCTGAGAAATCAAAAGAATCCTATCACTTCAAACTCCGTTCTTGAGCATTTACGCCCAGACTGATCACGAGAACTTACTTATCATTCACAGAGCGGGGTGAATGAAACTCAGGTTGAGCACAAATCTTGGTGCATATTGCCGGAGAATTGGACCAAACCGACATAATTGGCAATCACAATCCCATCGATCCGGTAATCCGATTTGATCGAAAACAAGTTAAATCACCAAAAAGATGCGTATATCGATCAAAATTTCCTCGAAACAATCAAAATCGATGAAGATTCGCTGATCTCTCTTCTCGCTCCCGTGTAGAATCATCCCGACATGGCAGAGACCCTAAACGATCGATGTGAACAGATCATCAAGTTTCTGTTGCGGGTAGGGACTGCTTCGATCGATGAGATTCTCGCGGAAGCTGGATCTTCAGCTCCCAGCATTCGTCGCGATCTGGCGCGACTGGAGAATCGTGGCTTGATTCGCAGAACTCATGGGGGAGCGACTCTTGTCGAGCCGCTGCTCTATGAGCCTTTTCGCTATGACAGCTCGTTTCTAGCGCGTGAGCAGCGGTCGGCGGTGGAAAAAAGGCGTATTGGCCTTGCTGCTGCTGAGCTCGTACAGCCCAATGAGACCATCGGTTTATCGGCAGGCACGACGACGACTCACATCGGCAGGGCCCTCCGCCATCGCGAGAAGATTCAAGTCATAACGAACGCTGTGAACATTGGCATGGAACTGTGCAACCAGCCAGGTGTGCGCACCTACCTCACAGGCGGAGTAATTCCGTGGGCCTGGTCGTTCTCTTTGACCGGCAACGCCGCACTCGAGTTCCTGGACGATGTTTATATGGACAAGGTTTTTCTGAGTGTTACCGGTCTGGACTCGGAAAGGGGCGCTACCACCCTTGAGACCGACGAAGCTCTCATCTACCGCAAAATGCTGAAGCACTCCAAACAGGTCGTTGTAGTTACAGACTCCAGCAAGTTCGGAAACGTCAGTCCCGCGTTCATATGCCCGGTTAGTGAAATCCACACCATCATTACGAATACCGGTGTCTCTCAGGAAGCCCTGGCACCGTTTGAACGTCAGGGCATAAAGGTAATCCGCGCCTGACCCGAACAAGCGTGGGACCCTCTCGCAACCAGGACCATTCGGGTCAGCTATAGCCGAATCGATCAAAAGTCAACAGCGAATGACGCTTCCTTGGGTTAATCGATCGTCATTCTGATTGTTTTTACCTGTTTTGATCACTTTTCTGTTGAATTAACTTCGAGTTCATCGTATTGTTCTCCCCAACGAATGAAAGCGTGCGCTATCTGGCTCATGGTAACCAGCAGCCGGTTAGCTCGCTAGAAGAACAGCCGGTGACTGGTGGACGAGTTGATCGCCGGAGTGCAACACCTTGGGAGGCGAAGTGCCAAATCTGAAAAGCCTAGCAACAAGCCGTGTCCGTGTTCATTGGAAGCTTGCATCCAGAAACGGGTTCGGCGTGCCAACCAGTCTTTTCCAAGGAATCCCAGGGTGAATCTGTTTGAGGCCCGTTTTCCGGTTCTTGAACTCACCCGTCTGTACGCCGTGCGTGCGACAACACGAGACCTTAAAGGAAAGGTGCGATGGCAATGATTGACCTCATCCTGGTTCGTAGACAAAGTTCCCATTTTGGCCCCTGGCGCGCGAAGAGTCCCATCAGATTAGCGTTGGGAGGAGCCTTCGTCTTCCTCCTCGCATTGATTGGCTTCGGTGGTTGCGAAGTCGCGAGCGCCCAGCAACTCACTGCAACCCTGAGCGGTGTGGTCACCGACAGCAGCGGCGCGGTGATTCCCAACGCGACTGTCACGATCACGCAGACAACCACCAATGCCGTGCGCACCGTGCAATCCGATGGAACCGGCAACTATTCCGTGGCCAGCTTGCCTGCGGGTACATACAAGGTGAGCGTTTCCTCCACCGGCTTTGAGACCTTCGTTGCCAATAACGTGGTCTTGAATGTGGCGGAAAAGCGTGGTCTTAATATTCAGCTCAGGACGGGCTCCACCAGCACGACGGTTACCGTGGAAGCAGCGGCGCTGAGCGTTGATACGGAGTCGAGCGCGCAGGCGGGAACCATCACTGGTCAGCAGATTCGGGAACTGGAACTCGCCGGTCGCAACTTCCAGCAACTGGTGACGCTGCAGCCTGGTGTTGTCAGCCAGATGGGAGACGAGACGGGTGCCGGCGCTACCCAGATGTCAGTAAATGGAGCCCGTGCCACAGCCAACAACTGGACTGTTGATGGCTCCGATATCAACGACTCTGGTTCCAATGGCACTGTCATCAACGCGCCTAACGTGGACGCCATCCAGGAGTTCACATTGGCGCGCGGAACGTATGATGCAGGCTACGGACGCTCGGGCGGCGGCCAGATCATCGTGGCAACAAAGGCAGGCAGCAGCACTTTCCATGGGACCGCCTACGAATTTCTGCGCAATACCGCGCTGGATGCAAACGAGTGGTTCAATAAGCGCAGCCAGATTACGAACGGCGAACCGAACAAAAATCCCGTAAATCATCACAACGTGTACGGATTCACGATCGGTGGACCGATCTACATTCCCAACGTTTACAACACAAACAAGAACAAGACGTTCTTCTTCTGGTCGGAAGAGTGGAGAAAGATCAGCTCCCCCGGTGGAGACAACATGCCGGCGGCAACCCAGTCCATGCTGAGCGGGATAGTTCCGGGTAACTTTACGAACGCCCCCGCGGGTTGTGCAACCTACGATGCCGCAAGCGATACCACCACGATCAAGCCGAGCTGCTACAGCGCGAACTCTCAGGTCTACCTCACCAATGTGTTTGACAAGTACCCGGCCAACAACGGCGACCGGTATGTCTTCTCGTATTCGGCGCAGAACAACTTCCGTGATGACATTGCCCGCGTGGATCACTACTTCAGCGACAAGGTCCACCTCTATGTTCGTTATATGAATGACGACATGCCGGTCGACAATCCAGAAGGCCTCTGGGCAGGTTCCAACTATCCTGGGCTCGTCGACACACTCGTCAACTCGCCAGGCAAAAACGCTGTCGGCAACCTGACTTGGACGATCAGCCCGAAGGTTGTGAACGAATTCGAGTTCGCGTACGCGCAGGGCACCTATTTTTCGCAGATCAAGCCCAATCAGTTTGCGACCTCAACTTCAGTGAACAGCTCTTTGACTAACCAGTGGTCGCCTGACCCGTACGGCAAGGTTCCTGCGATTTCGATCAATGGGGTGACGGGTTTCAATGCGGGATCCGCTCCATGGAACGAGCGCAACCTTGATCGCACCTATTTCGACAACTTATCGTTCAACCTCGGCAGACACACCCTGCGTACCGGTTTCCAGATCCAGCAAATGATCAAGACGGAAAATGCGGTGAACGGGACGCCGAACTTCAGCTTCAACTCATGGGGCGACTTCCTTGTCGGGAACGTCTCTTCGTTCGGTCAAACTCTGCCCGATATCATTCCGGATCTGCACTTCATCAACACGGAAGCTTATGTCCAGGACGACTGGAAGGTTACTCCGCGTCTAACGCTGAATCTCGGCGTGCGGTGGAGCCGTTTGCCCTCCGTAACGGACGTTAAGAACACGGTGTCGAATTTCGATCCGCATCTTTTCAGTCCGCAACTCGCTCCGCAGATCGATCCGGCGACGGGTAACTTCGTAGCCAACCAATATGTGAACGGATTCCTGCTGCAGCCCGCCACCTACACCAATGGGATCATCTTCCCGAAGGGCGCGGCATGCAGCAACGCACAGGCAATCTCGCCGATGGTATCGTGCTCGCCGTTTGGCGCATACGTCTCCCCGAACTACAACACCAACTTCGCTCCTCGCTTCGGTTTTTCTTACGACATGAGCGGGAATGGCAAAATGGTCGTGCGTGGTGGCTTCGGGGTCTTCTATGACCGCCTGCTCAATGGAATCTGGGAGCAAAACGCGTTTGCCAACCCACCGCTAGCGCAGAGTACGACAATCAATCATGCCAAATTCGACAACATCAACAGCGGCAGCACCTCAGTAAACTATGGGCCGAACCTGCTCGTCGCGGCCGGAAATCCGGACTTCTTCGTTCCCAGGTACTCCAACTACAACCTGAGCATCCAGCGTGAAGTCGTACCGAGCACCGTAGTCGAAATAGCATATGTCGGCGCTGTCGCACGTCACCTACCTGGTCAGTTCGACATGAATCAGCCGACAGTTGCCGCCGTTCAGGCAGCTCCTACCACCCAGACCAATGCATTGCGGCCTTACCTGGGGTATTCAACCATCCGGGATCGCGGTACGTTCTTCACGAACAACTACAACTCCCTCCAGGCCAGCTTGAATCACCACTCTCACGGATTGCAAGTGGGCATGGCGTACACATGGTCCAAGGACCTGACCACTCAGTCACAGGATCGCGATGTGTACTCCACATATCAGTACGACTTCAAGCTCGACTATGGCCCGTCGTCCTACAACCAGCCGCAGACATTCACTGCGAACGCTGTCTACGATCTTCCGTTTTTCGCTCATCAGCCGGGTCTCGTTGGCAGGGTAGCGGGCGGCTGGGAGGTCTCCGGCATCGCGCAGATGTTCTCCGGTCAGAGCTTCTCACTCTCTCAGCCGTACGACCCATGGGATCCGGATGGCATCCTCGTTGGCACGGGCAGAGGTGGCACGCGTCCTGATCAGATCTCACCTGTGCATATGACCAAGTCGGTCGACCAATGGTTTACGACCGGATCTTTCGCTACCGCTGTCAACCATTGGGGCAGCGAACGCTCCGGCAGCCTGCTTGGCCCCGGCTTGAATAACTGGGATCTTGCAGCTATCAAAAACACCAGGATCGCCGAACGGGTATCGTTCCAGTTGCGAGGCGAGTTCTTCAATGCCTTCAACCACGAGAGCTTCGGTTCGGGCGGCGGTAACG